>CAYLOC010000245.1:0-1565 GCA_964385195.1 uncultured Nocardioidaceae bacterium | reverse complement strand
GGTACGGCGAGCCCGCGCCGGCATCTCCGACCCCGACCGGCCGACCGGCTCGTTCTTGTTCCTCGGACCTACCGGTGTCGGCAAGACCGAACTGGCCAAGTCGCTGGCGGAGTTCTTGTTCGACGACGAGCGGGCCATCACCCGCATCGACATGAGCGAGTACTCCGAGAAGCACTCGGTCGCCCGCCTGGTCGGCGCCCCTCCGGGCTATGTCGGCTACGAGGAAGGCGGCCAGCTCACCGAGGCCGTCCGCCGACGCCCGTACTCGGTGGTGCTGCTGGACGAGGTGGAGAAGGCCCACCCGGAGGTCTTCGACATCCTGCTGCAGGTGCTCGACGACGGGCGGCTCACCGACGGACAAGGTCGCACGGTCGACTTCCGCAACACGCTGATCATCATGACGTCCAACCTTGGGTCGCAGTACCTGGTTGACCCGACCACCACCAACGAGGAGAAGCATGACTCGGTGATGGCGACGGTCCGGACCTCGTTCAAGCCGGAGTTCCTCAACCGTCTCGACGAGATCGTGGTGTTCGACCCGCTGAGTACCGAGGACCTCACGCACATCGTCGACCTCCAGGTCGCGGCACTGGCGCGGCGGCTGTCGTCCCGCCGTATCGACCTCGACGTCACCGATGCGGCCAGGGAGTGGCTTGCCGAACGGGGCTACGACCCGGCGTACGGGGCACGGCCGCTGCGGCGTCTGGTGCAAAGCGCCATCGGCGATTCGCTCGCGCGTGCCATGCTGGCAGGAGAGGTCACCGACGGACAACGCGTCCGGGTCGACGTCAGCGACGACAAGGACTCCCTCGCCGTCACGGCAGCGGCCCCCGTAGCCTGACCGCCCGACACCGAACCGCAGCGACTGAGGAGAGCCCGTGCCGTTCCCGGAGTACCCCGGACCGGAGCAGCGTCCAGCAGAGGACCCGCAGGGTCGGCCCGAGTCCGGGTGGGGACAGCCTGCCGACGAACAGCCGCAGCGCCCACCGCCGTACCGGGGACAGTACGGCGAGGCGCCGCCGGTGGGCGGCTGGCAGCCCCCGCAGGCGCCGCAGCACCCCGGACAGCAGGCCTACTGGGGGCAGGGCCACTACGCACAATGGCCCTACAACCAGCAAGCGACCCCGCAGGCTCCGGACCCTCGCCGGATGCGCCGGCCCGGACATGTCACCGCGGGTTGTGTCCTCGCGTGGGTCGGCGCCGGCCTCGGCATCCTGTTCGGACTGCTGTTCCTGGTGCTGCACAACTCCGCACTCCTGCTGGACCCGTTGACGGACCAGATGCGCCAGGCCGGCATGTCCATCGACCGCAGCGAGACGGCCTCGCTGCTGCAGACCGTCGGCATCATCATGACCCTCTGGTGTCTGGCGGTGGCGGTGGTCGCGGGCTTCGCGTTCCGGCGGGCCCGGTGGGCCGCGATCACGCTGCTGGTGATGGCCGGGTGCTCGGTCGCCATCGGGCTCGTCAACCTGCTGGCGGGGAACCCCGCCGGCCTGATCCAGTCCGCATGGAGCCTGGTGAGCGCGTTGCTGGTGATTCGCGGCGGTCAGGCCTGGTACGCCGCT
>CAYLOC010000244.1:0-1845 GCA_964385195.1 uncultured Nocardioidaceae bacterium | reverse complement strand
CCCCGCTGCCTGTGCTCCGCCGAGGGCATGGGCAGGGTGCGCTAGCCTGCCCGTGCGAATACGTGGCGGGGCATTAGGCTGTGGGGTGGTGTGTGACGTACACCACAGCAGACGCTGGACGACGAGGAGGATTCGGTGAATACCGAGGTGCTCAGGCAGGCGCCGTTGTTCCGAGGGCTCGACGACGAGGCGGTGCAGGGGCTGGTCGCGTCGATGAGCGAGACCCGCCTGGGCCGCGGTGAAGTGTTGTTCCGCGAGGGCGACGCCGGTGACCGACTGTTCGTGGTCACGGAGGGGAAGGTCAAGCTCGGCCGAACCTCGGCCGACGGGCGGGAGAACCTGATCGCCATCCTCGGCCCTGGGCAGATGTTCGGCGAGTTGTCACTGTTCGATCCCGGCCCGCGGTCGGCGACGGTCACTGCTGTCACCGACTGCGTCATGCAGACCCTCACCCACTCCGAACTCGGCAAGTGGCTCTCCGGACGGCCGGAAGTCGCCCGCGGACTACTCAGCCAGCTCGCCGGACGGTTGCGCCGTACCAACGACGTCGTGGCTGACCTGGTCTTCTCCGACGTGCCAGGCCGGGTCGCCAAGGCGCTGTTGGACCTGTCCGGTCGGTTCGGACGGGTCGCCGACGACGGCGTTCACGTGCACCACGACCTGACCCAGGAGGAGTTGGCGCAACTTGTCGGCGCTTCGCGAGAGACGGTGAACAAGGCGCTGGCGGATTTCGCCTCCCGTGGTTGGCTGCGCCTGGAGGCTCGGTCGGTGGTGCTGATGGACGTCGAGCGCCTCAAGCGCCGCGCCCGCTGACCCCTCGGCGCCCCCTCGCCGCGGCTGGCCTCGCCGCAGCTGCCTTCGCCGCAGTTGCCTTGTAGACGGGGCAGATGCGCCGTTTACAAGGCAAATCTGGGTCGGCAACGGTGAGTCCGCCTCGCCCACCTGGGTTTGCGGCCCACCTCTGCCTACTACGGTCAAGCGGCTCCGGAGACTCCTCTACGATTCGACACATGGACGCCGTACGCATGGTCGAGGAGTGGCCGGTTCCGCACGTCGGCACCGCCGTGGTTGACGCCGACGGCACTGTGCTGGGGTCACACGGGGACCAGGAGCGCGTCTTCCCGCTCGCCTCGGTGACCAAACTCCTCACGGCGTACGCCGTGCTGGTGGCGGTCGAGGAAGAAGCGATCACCCTGGACGACCCAGCGGGCCCCGACGGCTCGACCGTCCGACACCTGCTAGCACACGCCAGCGGGCTTGACTTCTCCGGTAACCGGGTCCGCGCCCAGCCCGGAGAACGACGGATCTACTCCAATACCGGCTTCGAGGTCCTCGCCGACACCGTGGCGGGACGCACCGGGATTCCGTTCCCCGACTACCTCCGCGAAGGCGTGCTCGAACCGCTCGGGATGACCGCCACCTCGCTGGATGGCTCCCCCGCGGCAGGCGGGAGTTCCACGGTCACGGACCTGTGCCGGTTCGCCGCCGAACTCCTTCGCCCCCAGGTGCTGTCGCCCACGACGCTCCGGACGGCGACGGAGGTGGCCTTCCCCGGGCTGGACGGCGTGCTCCCCGGGTTCGGGCGCCAGACTCCCAACGACTGGGGCCTCGGCATGGAGATCCGCGGACACAAGACCCCGCACTGGACCGGGGACCGCAACTCACCGCGGACGTTCGGCCACTTCGGCCAGTCCGGCACGTTCTGTTGGGTGGACCCGGACGCGGGGAGAGGGTGCATCGCCCTCACCGACCGAGACTTCGGCGGGTGGGCGGCGCGCGCGTGGCCGGCGTACGCCGATGCCGTCCTCGCCGAGTCCCCCCGCTAACGTCCTGCACTCGGCGCGG
>CAYLOC010000243.1:0-1888 GCA_964385195.1 uncultured Nocardioidaceae bacterium | reverse complement strand
CCCGAGGAGACGAGCGGCACCGAGGATAAGAAGGACGAAGGCGAGAAGCCGGAAGAGCCCGCCAAGGAGCCGGAGCGGCCGGCCACGTCCTCCGAGGACCGGGCGCAGCGGCCGGAGCGCCTCCGGTCCTCGCCGTTGGCGCGCCGGATCGCCTCCGAGCACGGGATCGACATCAACACCATCACCGGGTCCGGGCCGAGCGGCCGGATCGTCCGCAAAGACGTCGAGGACGCGATCGCCGCGTCCTCCGAAGCACCCGCTGCCCAGCCAGCGTCCGCGGAAGCGGCGACCACCGCGACGGCGGGCGCCGATGACGAGGAAGTGAAGCTGTCCGCCGTACGCCGGATCACCGCGCAGCGGCTGTCCGAGAGCGCCCAGAGTGCGCCGCACTTCTACCTCACGACCGTGGTCGACGTCGAGCGGCTGCTGCGGTTCCGCAAGCGCGTCAACCGTCAGCTCGACGGCACCGGCGCCAAGGTCAGCGTCAACGACCTCATCGTCCGCGCCGCCGCCGTCACCCTCCGCGACCACCCGCAGGCCAACGCCTCGTGGGGTGGGGACACGATCATCCTGCACCACCGGATCCACATCGGCGTGGCGGTCGCGCTGGAGGACGGGCTGATCGTGCCGGTCATCCGCGACGCCGACCGGAAGTCGCTGACCGAGATCTCCGCCGAGACCCGCGACCTCGCTTCCAGGGCCCGGTCCGGGAAGCTGAAGCCCGACGAGTTCCAGGGCAGCACATTCTCCATCTCCAACCTCGGGATGTACGGGATCGAGGAGTTCACGGCGGTCATCAACCCGCCGGAAGCCGGGATCCTCGCCGTCGGCCAGGCGGGGCCGGAGCCGGTCGCGGTCAACGGGAAGGTCCGGATCCGGCAGCGGATGCGGATGACGCTGTCGGTCGACCACCGGGTGCTCGACGGCGCCAGCGGGGCCGAGTACCTCCAGGACCTCAAGGAACGCCTGGAAGCACCGCTGCGCATCGTCACCTGACCCGCGCCCGCTCCCGCCGCACCACGTTTGCCATGTAGTCGGGCCAGACGCACCGTCTACATGGCAAATCCGCCTCGCCAACGGTCAGTTTGCCTTGCCCGTCCTCTGCTTAGGCGTAAGCCATACGTATGGCACGAGGTGTCCCCCGGGTGGATCCGGCCGACCGCAACGCCCTGCACGACCTGATGGATGGTCTCGAGCCGCACGCCGGATGATTGCCGTTGACACCAACGTGCTGGTGTATGCGCACCGCTCCGACATGGCGCAGCACGAGCGTGGCCTGGCCGCGCTGACCCGGCTCGCGGAGGGTGACAAGGTGTGGGGCCTCCGGTCTTCGTGCTGATTAAGTTCGTGCGTGTGGTCACTCATCCTCGGATGCTTCCCCAGCCGAGTACGCAGCGATAGGCGGTGCCCGCCGTGCAGGCGGTGTTGGAAAGCCCGACGGTTCAGGTGCTACGTCCCGGTAGGCGCTACTGGCGGCTGCTGCAACGAGCGCTCGAGGACGGTGGGGCCCAACGGCAACCTCGTGCACGACGCCGCCATCGTTGCGGTGTGCCGCGAACGAGGTGCGGGCGCCGTCGTTACCGCGGACCGGGACTTCCGGCCGTTCAGCTCGATCCAAATGCAGGCGCCTAACCGCGGACGCCAAGAGAGGCTTACAGGTCGAGGTCGACCACGACCGGGGCGTGGTCCGAGGGCTTCTTGCCCTTGCGGGCATCCCGGTCGACGTAGGCGTCGGTGACCAGATCCTTCGCGGCCGTGCTGGCGTAGACGAGGTCGATGCGCATGCCCTCGTTCTTGTGGAACGCGCCGCCGCGGTAATCCCAGTAGGTGTAGGGCGTGTCGTGCTTCAGCGCGCGCGGGATCACGTCGTGCAGGCCGAGGTCGCGGA
>CAYLOC010000242.1:0-2240 GCA_964385195.1 uncultured Nocardioidaceae bacterium | reverse complement strand
GCGCGAGTGGTCAGGTTTTCTCACCCGAACGGGCGTTTCTTCTCAGTAGTCGAGAGATCGTGCCTTCTCGGGTGAGAGAAGGTGCCTACTCAGGTGAGAGATCGTGCCCACTCGACGGGGCAGCTATGCGTGCTGGAGGCAGCGGGTGGCCCAGGGGCGGGCCTCGAGCCGGGCGGGTGGGATCTCCGTCCCGCAGGCGTCGCAGCGCCCGTAGGTGCCGTCGGTGAGCTTCTCCTCGGCGCGGGTGATCTCGGTCAGCATCGCCTGGAGCTTGTCGTGTGCCGGTACGGCGGAGAGGCGGTCAACCGCTTGACTCGTCCCTTCCCCGACCCGCTTGCCGAAGCCGATGCTCCCAGCGTCCTCGGTGGGTTTGGCCATGCTGCTCAACTGTTCCTCGAGCTGGTGCCGCTTGGCCGCCAACTGCGCCGCCACGTCGTCGCTCATCTGTCCATGGTGCCACCGTTAGGCTCAACGAATGCGGATCGTGTCCTTGCTTCCTTCGACCACTGAGATCCTGTTCGCGATCGGCGCTGGGCAACAGGTGGTCGGTGTGACGTTTGAGTGTGACTATCCACCGGAGGCACGTCAGCGCACAGTCGTTTCCACCAGCGCGCTTCCGACCGACCTGACCTCCGCGGAGATTGACGCCGTCGTCCGGGACCGGATGAGTGCTGGGGAGGATCTGTACCGCCTCGATGAGCGTGCATTGGCGGGGCTGGAGGCGGATCTGGTGGTGACCCAGGACTTGTGTGCGGTGTGTGCGGTCGATGTGTCGGTGGTCGATGATGCACTGGATTACCTCGGGTGCACCGCGGAGGTCCTGACGATCGACCCGCATCGACTGGAGGAGGTGTTCGACTCGATCCTGACCCTCGGCCGGGCCGCGTTGTGCGAGGGTCCGGCCGAGGCACTGGTAGCGCGCCTGCACGGCCGGTTGGATGCTGTACGCCGTCGGGTGGCGGGATGCCGACGTCCGCGGACCGCGGTCGTGGAGTGGACAGACCCGCCGTTCGCACCGGGCCACTGGGTACCGGACCTGGTGGAGTCTGCGGGCGGTGAGTCCGTGCTCGGGCAGGCGGGCCAGAAGTCCGCCCGGGTGACGTGGGAGGACGTCGCTGCAGCCGAGCCGGACGTGGTCGTGGCTGCCCCGTGCGGCTACGGGCTAGCGGATTCTGCGGCGCTCGCGCGCAGCCTCGTAGCAGCCGACGTGCTGCCGGCCGGCGTACCGGTCTGGGCCGTGGACGCGAACGCGTCGTTCGCACGCCCAGGGCCGCGTCTGGTGGACGGCGTGGAAGCCCTCGCGGCGATCCTGCACCCGGAGCCCGGTGCTGAGCCGCCCCCCGCCATGGCGGTCCGGGTCAGCCCGTAGCGGGCCCCCTGGACTCCTGTGCGGCCCTGCCGCGAAGGAGACCCGCACCCGCCCGGACGTACTGGTCCGCCTGCTCGACGAGCCAGCGGAACGGCTCGTCCTGCGGCGCGCCCGCGGCGCCGGCCAACTCGGGGTGCCACTGGAGCCCGACGGCCGGGGATGTGGTGTGCTCGATGGCCTCCACGCACCCGTCGGGTGACCGCGCGGTGATCCGTAGCCCCGCGCCGAGGTGCAGGACCGCCTGTTGGTGCCGCGAGCAACCCGGGAACGTGTCGGCTCCCATCATGGTGCGGACCAGCGAGTCCGGCTCGGTGATGGTGATGTCGTGCGTGGTGTGCTCGTGGTTGATCTCGCCCGGGTCGAGGTGCTGGACCAGAGACCCGCCACAGACGATGTTGAGCGTCTGCATGCCCCGGCACACCGCGAGCGTCGGTACCTTCGCGTCCAAGGCTGCCCGAAGCAGCGCCATGTCGCTCGCGTCCTGCTGGGGAGGGACCAGCCGCAGTTTCGGATGTTTCCAGTCGTCGCCGTAGTAGGTCGGGTCGGAGTCACCGCCTCCGGGGAAGAACAGCCCCGCCATACCCCCGATCACGTTGCACGCATCGGCTGGATCATCGACGTACAAGACCACCGGACGCCCCCCGGCGCGCACGATCGCGTCGAGACCCGCCAGCCGGGCGCCTGCATCAGAGAGACCGTCGGAGTCGGAATCGGTGCTCAACAAGCGCGGTGCGACGCCGATCAACGGCGTGGTCATACTCCTCCTCGGTTAGAGACATCGGCCTACGGCCTGCCGGACGTCGATCCTATGCCGCTCGACTCTTCTGCCGCTCACCCGGCGTACCCCCGACCGGACACCCGCGACCCACCG
>CAYLOC010000241.1:0-2305 GCA_964385195.1 uncultured Nocardioidaceae bacterium | reverse complement strand
GTGGGCGCAACAGGGATCGAACCTGTGACATCTTGCTTGTAAGGCAAGCGCTCTACCGCTGAGCTATGCGCCCCAGGGCGGGCTTAGCCTAACCAATCCGCCGGGGCGGTACTAGTCGGCCTCATGCCCCGCCGAGAGCCGGCATCCGGCCAGCGCAGCACGGAGTGCGTCGAAGTCACGTGCCTGCGTCATCTCATTGTGGACCACCCACCGCACGACACCGGACCGGTCAACCACGAACGTTGATCGCGCGGAACACCCCCGCTCTGTGTTGAGGACACCGTACGCCGAGGCGACGGCACCGTGCGGCCAAAAGTCGCTGAGCAGTGGGAACCGGAGACCGTCCCGATCGGCGAACACCCGCAGCGCGAACATCGGGTCACACGACACCGCGAGCACGGTGGCACCGAGGCTCTCGACCTCCTCGATCCGGTCGCGGATCTCGGTCAGCTCGCCGGTACAGACGTTGCTGAACGCGAACGGGTAGAACACCACCGCCACGCTCTGGGAGCCGGCGTACTGGGAGAGGCTGATCGGCTCCCCGTGCTGGTTGGGGAGGGTGAAGTCAGGGGCCGGGGAGCCAACGTCCACCGTCATGCCATGTGTCCCAGCCACCGGACTAGCGGCGGCCGCTGCGTGCGGACTTCGGTGCCACCAGCTTGATCGCGGACCAGTCTCCCCCGACGGCCACGCTGGTGGTGGTCGCCAGTCCCGCGGTGGGCGCCGCCTCAGCGACGTCGCTGGGGTCGACGTAGTTGTCCCGGCCGACCTTCGGCGTCAGGAGCCAGATGCTGCCACCGTCGACCAGGTCGGTCAGCGCATCCACGAGACCGTCCACGAGGTCCCCGTCGTCGCTGCGCCACCACAGCAGGACCGCGTCCACGACATCGCCGTACTGGTCATCGACCGGCGCGTGGCCGGTGACGGCTTCCACGTCGGCCCGGAGGGCCTCGTCCACGTCCTCGTCCCAGCCCAGTTCCTGTACCAGCATGCCTGGTTTCAATCCGAACCGGGCCGCCGGTCCGTTCCCCGCGCCGTCCGCGGTCGCGCTCACTCCATCCTCCTTCGGCTGTCGGACGCGGCTGCGTCCACGTGGCAGGTAGTCCACCGTGAACTCGCCTGATGTGCAAGTCCTTCGTACAAATTGCCGCCTCCCGTGTCGGTGCGGCCGGGTTCCCACGGTACGGCGTTCGGGCTCACCGCCGATGAAGAACCGTGGGGAACGGACTAGGCTGGACAGCCGATCGGACCCCCTGGAGCACGGACACGAGGGGGCCGAGGTCTCGATCCGAGGCCGCAGCAGAGCCGCTCACCCGCGGCCCACGAGCAACGAAGAGGATCTGTATGGCCCAGCCAGACCGACCCAATGCAGCACAACCCGGTGCAGGACAGTCCGGTGCCAGACAACCCGGTGCCGTCCGGCCGAGCGTGATCCACGAGGGTCTGCCCACCCAGCTCCCCGACATCGACCCGGACGAGACCCAGGAGTGGCTGGAGTCCCTGGACTCGCTGCTCGACGAGCGCGGCAAGGCGCGCGCCCGCTACGTCATGCTGCGGCTGCTGCAACGGGCGCGGGAGCAGCGCGTCGGCGTACCGGCACTGCGCAGCACCGACTACATCAACACGATCTCCTCCGAGCAGGAGCCGTGGTTCCCCGGCGATGAGGACGTCGAGCGCCGGGTGCGCGCGTTCATCCGGTGGAACGCCGCGGTGATGGTGTCGCGGGCGAACCGGCCCGGGCTCGGCGTCGGCGGGCACATCTCGACGTACCAGTCGGCGGCAAGCCTGTACGAGGTCGGCTTCAACCACTTCTTCCGCGGCAAGGACCACCCGGGCGGCGGGGACCAGGTGTTCTTCCAGGGCCACGGCTCCCCCGGCATCTACGCCCGCGCGTTCCTCGAGGGCGACCTGACCGAGGCCCAGCTCGACGCGTTCCGGCAGGAGGTGTCACACGGACCGCACCAGGGGCTGTCGTCGTACCCGCACCCGCGGCTGATGCCGGACTTCTGGGAGTTCCCCACGGTCTCGATGGGCCTGACAGCGCTCGCGTCGATCTACCAGGCTCGATTCAACCGATACCTGCACAACCGAGGCATCAAGGACACCCGTCGGCAGCGCGTGTGGGCGTTCCTCGGCGACGGCGAGATGGGCGAGCCGGAGTCGCTCGGCGCGATCGGCACCGCCGCGCGCGAGGAGCTGGACAACCTCACGTTCGTCATCAACTGCAACCTGCAGCAGCTCGACGGCCCCGTCCGCGGCAACGGCAAGATCATCCAGGAGCTGGAGTCCTACTTCCGCGGCGCCG
>CAYLOC010000240.1:0-2344 GCA_964385195.1 uncultured Nocardioidaceae bacterium | reverse complement strand
TTCGCCGTGTTTGACTATTCGCTGCGTTTGCTGCGAGGGGAGTTCCGGCGGTTCCACTCCCGCATCCGTTTCGGGTAGCCGACGACGGCCGCGTCATAGCTGGGGATGCCGACGGAGTTGGCGAAGTCGTGGGCCCACTTCACCGACGGGACACGCCGGCGCGTCCACTCCCCGTCGATGGCGACCAGGAGCAAGGTGGTGTCGGTCACGGCAGTCCGCGGCTCGACGTACCCCTCGATGCCGGTGTGGGTCGTGACCCACTCCTTGAGGTACCGGGTGTCCTCGCTCTCCGCCGTACGCAGGGTCCCCGGCTTTTTCCGCCGCTTCCACAACGGCATCGACTCACCTCTCCCTTGTCCGGTCCGTTCCAGTATTCCGCATCGGCACACTCCGGTGCCGGACAACCCGAGTCGCGGGTGTCGCGGCAACGGGTGAAAGGATGGCGCACGCGCGGATCCACCAAGGGCGGATCCAGCAAGGGCCGGGTCCACGAGCGCGCGGCTTCACCATCAGCAGAGGTATCGGTCGGGAGGCACCGTGGCAGACAACGACAGCTTCGACGTCCTCGTCCTCGGCGGCGGCAGCGGCGGCTACGCCTGTGCCCTGCGCGCCGCTGAGCTGGGTAAGAGCGTCGCCCTCGTCGAGGAGGACAAGGTCGGCGGCACCTGTTTGCACCGGGGCTGCATCCCTACCAAGGCGCTGCTGCATGCAGGAGAGGTCGCCGATGCCGTGCGGGAGTCCTCGCAGTTCGGAGTCACTGCCGCCCTGGAGGGCATCGACCTCGCCGGGGTCAACTCCTACAAGGACGGTGTGGTTTCCCGTCTGTACAAGGGCTTGCAGGGGCTGGTGAAGTCCCGCGGGGTCACCGTCCTGGAGGGACACGGGCGGATGGTCGGGCCCCACCAGGTGGAGGTAGCGGGCCACAGGTACGACGCCGCGGCGGTGGTGCTGGCGTCCGGCTCGCACCCGAAGACGCTGCCCGGACTGGACATCGACGGGGAACGGGTCATCACCAGCGACCACGCGCTCACCCTGGAGAAACTCCCCGCGAAGGCCGTGATCCTCGGCGGTGGCGTGATCGGGGTGGAGTTCGCCTCGGCATGGCGGTCGTTCGGTGTCGAGGTCACCGTGGTGGAGGCGTTGCCGCACCTGGTGCCGGCCGAGGACGAGGCCTCTTCCAAGGCGGTCGAGCGTGCCTTCCGCAAGCGCGGCATCACGGCCAAGACGTCCACTCGTTTCGAGGGTGTCTCCCGCACCGAGTCCGGTGTCCAGGTGACGACCGGGACCGGCGACAGCTACGACGCGGACCTGTTGCTGGTGGCGGTCGGCCGCGGCCCGTCCACGGAGGGGATGGGGTACGACGAGCAGGGCGTCCGGCTGGATCACGGGTTCGTGCAGACCGACGAGCGGCTGCGCACCAGTGTCGACGGGGTGTACGCGATCGGTGACGTCGTCGCCGGCCTGCAGTTGGCGCACCGTGGGTTCGCACAGGGCATCTTCGTCGCCGAGGACATCGCCGGGCTGGACCCGACGCCGATCGACGAGGCGGGCATTCCGCGGGTGACGTACTGCGATCCGGAGGTGGCCTCGGTCGGCCTGACCGAGCAGCAGGCCCGTGACCGGCATGGCGAGGACGCGGTCGAGACCCTGACCTATGACCTGGCCGGCAACGGCAAGAGCCAGATCCTGAAGACCGCCGGGTTCGTCAAGCTGGTCCGGGTCGCCGACGGCCCGGTCGTCGGCGTACACATGGTGGGGGCGCGGGTGGGTGAGCTGATCGGCGAGGCACAGCTGATCTACAACTGGGAGGCGTTCCCGTCCGACGTGGCCTCGCTGGTCCACATGCACCCGACCCAGAACGAGGCGCTGGGTGAGGCACATCTGGCACTCGCCGGCAAGCCGTTGCACGCGCACGGGTAGCCGGTGATCGTCTAGGCTGAGCACCACTAGGCTGAATGGTGCAGGCGTTCGACAATCCGATGAGATGAACAAGAGGGATCTCCACAGACATGGCGACAGAGGTAAGTCTCCCGGCCTTAGGTGAAAGCGTCACCGAGGGCACCATCACCCAGTGGCTGAAGTCCGTCGGAGACGAGGTGGCCGTCGACGAGCCACTGCTGGAGGTCTCCACCGACAAGGTCGACACCGAGATCCCCTCCCCCGTCGGCGGAACGCTGCTGGAGATCCGTGCAGAGGAAGACGAGACCGTCGAGGTCGGTGCCGTGCTCGCGGTCGTCGGAGACGCGAGTGAGGGTACGTCGAGTACAGACTCCGGTCAGCAGGCCGCAGCGGAGCAGCCCGAGCCGGAGCCGCAGGCATCGGCGGCGCAGGAGCCAGAGCAGCC
>CAYLOC010000239.1:0-2455 GCA_964385195.1 uncultured Nocardioidaceae bacterium | reverse complement strand
CACGTCGGCGTACCGGTAGCGGTGGTTCCGTTATGGCACGGCGTCGTGACCGCCAACGTGAGCTTCGCCGCCGAGTCTCCTACGGCCTGAACGACTTCCGCAACCGCATCCCCAGCAAGCTCACCGACGAGTACTTCCCGAAGTCGACCATGTCCGGCAGCGAGGGGGACTGGGCGGTCATCGACTCGATCCGTTTCCCCAACCTGCCAGAGGAGAACACGTCCGCCGAGACGTCACATCTGCCGCGCGACACGCCGTATATGCGCGACAGATGTGACGTCTCGGCGATTTCAGACCGACGCGGCCATCCGGCGTACCGCCTCTTCGAGGACCTCGGGGGAGGTTCCGAAGTTGAGCCGGACGTGCCCCTCACCGCCGGTGCCGAACGGCAGGCCGGACATCAGCGCTACCCGCCCGCGTTCGGTGAACACCGCGGCGGGGTCGTCGCCGAGTCCGAGTGCGTGGCAGTCCAGCCACGCCAGGTAGGTGGCGTCCGGCTCGTGGTAGCCGACCTCGGGGAGGTACTTCGCGAGCAGGTCAGCGACGAGCCGGCGGTTGTCGTCGATCCCGGACAACAGCGCCGCCAGCCAGTCCTCGCCCTGCTCGTAGGCGGCGGTCTGCGCGATCACGCCGAGGTGGGTCGGGCCATGCGTGACCACCTCCGGCACGCGTTGCAGGTCGGTGGCCGCGTCGTCGCCGGCGATCGCCACCGCAGCCTTCAGCCCGGGAAGGTTCCAGGCCTTCGACGCCGACTGGAGCACGAACGCGGACTCGGTGCCGGACAGCGACAGGTACGGCAGGTGGCGCGCCCCCACTCGTTGGATCGGTGCATGGATCTCGTCGACGACCACACGAACGCCGTGGGTGGCTGCCAGGTCGGCGACGGCGCTGAGCTCCTCTCCGGTATGCACGGTCCCGGTCGGGTTATGCGGGTTGCACAGCAGGTACGCCGCGGAGCGCCCGTCGGACGTGGCCTCGATGAACGCCTGCTCCAGCGCCTCCAGGTCGATGCGGAACGATCCGTCCAGCGGGGCCTCGACGATCCGCCGGTCGGCGTACTCCACGAACCCGAAGAACGGCGGGTAGACCGGCGGGTTCACCACGACCGCGTCCCCCGGACGCGTCACCAGTCGCAGCATCTCGGTGACCCCCACCATCACGTCGGCCACCGCGACCGAGTGGGCGACGTCGAACGTCCACCCCCAGCTCCGGTCCGCGAAGGCCGCCAGCGCCTCCCGGTACCGCTGCGTCGAGGGGTAGCCGGTGTCACCGGCGGCCATCGCGTCGTTCACGGCGGCCACGATCGGCTCCGCGAGGGGGACGTCCATCTCCGCCACCCACACCGGCAGCACATCCGGTGGGTAGGCCGTCCACTTCATCGACGTACGACGGCGCAGCTGGTCCAGGGACAGTGAGGTCAGCGGGTTCTCCACGGCTCCCACCGTAACGTCCTGCCTCCCGCGTGCGGAGACGCGCGCCCTGCAGGACGTTACGGTGGGGAGCACGCGGTCCGATCCTGCCCACGCGACCAACGGGTTCGACCTCGCCCGGGAGCGCACTGATGAGCACCTGGCGTTCTCCAGCGGCACCGTCCGTGGTCCGCTTCACCTGCCGCTGGTGATCCCCCGGTAGCGGTCAGGAGAGCACGCTTCCGACCAGAGTTCCGGCGAGGTAGGTGATTCCTGCCGCACCGGCGCCGAGGAGCAACTGCCGGATACCGCCGAACCACCATGAGCGATCCGTCACCCAGGTCACGACCGAACCGCAACCGAAGAGCGCGACCAGCGACAACACCACGGCGGGGATCGGCGAGGTCGCACCCAGCAGGTACGGCAGTAACGGCACCACGGCCCCGACTGCGAAGGCCACGAAGGAGGAGGCCGCCGCCAGGTACGGCGAGGCGAGGTTGTCTGCGTCGACGCCGAACTCCTCCTGGGCGTGTACCCGGACGGCCACGTCGAGGTCGCGGTGGATGTCCTTGGCTGCCTGCTTGGCCAGGTCCTTGCTCAACCCACGCCGCATCAGCATGACCACCAGCTCAGCGCGTTCGGCGTGCTCGTTGCCGATGATCTCCTCGCGTTCCTTCTTGATCTGGGCCTGTGCGAACTCCGACTGGCTCGCGACCGAGGTGTACTCTCCTGCCGCCATTGAGAACGCGCCGGCCACCAGACCGGCAAGACCGGCGAGGATGATCTCATCCGGTCCACCGAGTGCCGCGACACCGCCGGCGACGCCCATGATCAACGCGAAGTTCGAGACCAGGCCGTCCATCGCGCCGAAGACAGCAGGACGCAGCCACCCGCCGGTGACGTCGGGGTGCTCATGCCCGATCTCGGCTGGGTCGGCTCCCGCGAACTCGTCGAGGTCTGCTCCCATGCGATGAAGAATAGGCCGACCGAACGACTTTTTCCTCCAAGGTTAGGCTGGTCAAAATTAACCATGCCTTGCCTTACCC
>CAYLOC010000238.1:0-2481 GCA_964385195.1 uncultured Nocardioidaceae bacterium | reverse complement strand
GACCACTCGGCTGAGAGTTTGGGACCACTCGGCTGAGAGTTTGGGACCACTGAGCAGGAAGTACGATTGGCTCACGATGTCTTCGCTGCTGCCGCTCCCCCGGCTCGATGACCCCGGATCCGGCGAAGAGACCCGACCGGCGAAGCGACGGCGGGTGCCGCCGGAGGAACTGCTCACCGGGCTGAACGAGCCACAGCGGCAAGCGGTGACCTACGACGGTCCCGCACTCCTCGTGGTCGCTGGGGCAGGGTCGGGAAAGACCCGTGTCCTCACCCACCGGATCGCCTGGCTGGTCAGCGAACACGACGCGCATCCCGGGTCGATTCTGGCGATCACGTTCACCAACAAGGCCGCCAACGAGATGCGGGAACGCGTAGCGGCTCTCGTCGGCGGACGGGCCAGAATCATGTGGGTCTCCACGTTCCACAGTGCCTGTGTCCGCATCCTGCGCAAGGAGATCCACCACTTCGGGTTCACGTCGAACTTCTCCATCTACGACGACGCCGACGCGCGCCGGCTGATGACCCTGGTCTGCCGTGACCTGGACCTGGACCCGAAGCGCTACCGCCCCAGGGCGGCCCTGAACTGGGTGAGCAACGCCAAGAACGAGCTCCGCGACCCGGAGGACGCCGCACGGGCCGCCGAGACCCATCTGGACCGCACGTACGCCGAGTGCTACACCACGTACCAGCAACGGCTGCGCGATGCCAACGCGCTTGACTTCGACGACCTCATCATGACCACGGTGCACCTGTTCCAGGCATTCCCGGAAATCCGGGAGTCGTACCGGCGGCGGTTCCGGCACGTGCTGGTCGATGAGTACCAGGACACCAACCACGCACAGTACATGCTGATCCACGAGCTCTGCGGTCCGAAGGCAACCCGGCGTACCGCGGACGGCGATCTGGTGGGAGCAGAAGCAGCCACGCCGACGGAGGCCCCCGCGGCCGAACCGGCAACTCTGATGGTCGTCGGCGACGCGGACCAATCCATCTACGCCTTCCGCGGGGCCAGCATCCGCAACATCTTGCAGTTCGAGGAGGACTTTCCCGACGCCGAGACCGTGTTGCTGGAACAGAACTACCGCTCCACGCAGACGATCCTCACCGCCGCGAACTCGATGATCTCTCACAACGCAGGGCGGAAGCCCAAGCGGTTGTGGACCGACTCGCACCAAGGCGAACGCATCGTCGGCTACGTCGCCGATCACGAACACGACGAAGCCCAGTTCGTGGCCGAGCAGATTGACGCGCTCAGCGACGAAGGCGTGGCCACCCCCTCGGACGTGGCGGTGTTCTACCGTACGAACGCGCAGAGCCGGGTTTTCGAGGAAGTGTTCATCCGCGTCGGCCTCCCCTACCGAGTGGTCGGAGGAGTGCGGTTCTACGAACGCCGGGAGATCCGGGACGCCCTGGCGTACTTGCGGCTGCTGGACAACCCTGCCGACACCGTGTCCCTGCGTCGGATCGTCAATACCCCTAAGCGGGGGATCGGGGACCGGGCGCAGGCGTGCGTCGACGTGCTGGCCGAGCGGAACCGGGAGACGTTCTGGGAGGCGCTGCAACACGCCGCGGACGCACCGGGGATCGCCACCCGGTCGGTGCGATGCATCGAGCCCTTCGTCTCGATGGTCGGTGAGCTGGCGGCCCTCACCAACTCTGACGCGTCGCCGGAAGAGGTGCTGGACGCCGTACTCACCAAGTCCGGTTACCTGGCGTCGTTGGAGTCCTCCCCAGACCCCCAGGACGAGTCGCGGGTGGAGAACCTGCGCGAGCTCCTCGCCGTCGCACGAGAGTTCTCCGACGAACGGGAGGACGCCACCGTCGGAGACTTCCTGGAACGGGTCGCGCTCGTCGCTGACACCGACCAGATCCCCGATGCGGACGAGAGTGGCGGTGTCGTGACTTTGATGACGTTGCACACCGCCAAGGGCCTTGAGTTCCCCGTCGTCTTCCTGACCGGGCTGGAGGATGGTGTCTTCCCGCACGCCCGGTCCCTGGGCGACCCCACGCAGCTGGAGGAGGAGCGGCGGCTGGCCTACGTCGGGGTGACACGGGCCCAGCAACGCCTCTACCTCACGCGCAGCGTGGTTCGCTCGGCGTGGGGGGCTCCGCAGCACAACCCAGCCTCCCGCTTCCTGGACGAGCTGCCGCCGGAGCTGGTCGACTGGCGACGGACCGAGGACGCGGTCCGTGCCTGGCAGAACACCTCTGCCTCCAGCCGTTACCTGAACGAAGAGAGCTTCGGCCCGGCGATCTCCCGCACCGCTCGGCGTACGACGACCGCGCCGAAGCCGACGAAGGGAAGCCGGCCGGTGCTTTCGCTCGACCCCGGCGACCGGGTCATGCACGACACGTTCGGGATGGGCACCGTGGTGACGGTCGAGGGGCAGGCGGAGAAGGCGGTCGCCTCAATCGACTTCGGCTCCGCCGGTGTCAAGCGCCTGCTCCTGCGGTACTCCCCCGTGGAGAAACTCTGATC
>CAYLOC010000237.1:0-2566 GCA_964385195.1 uncultured Nocardioidaceae bacterium | reverse complement strand
AGGTAGTCGAGCTGGGCACGCACGCTGAGCTCGGCCGCGGGCCACAGCCGCTGGTCCACGTCGGCGTACACGACCCGTACGACGTCCATCGGCTCGCGCGCACCCGCCGCGAGCGCGTCGCGCACCTGGTCCAGCCGCTCGGCCCGGTGCCGCAGGTAGTACTCCAGCGCCGGCAGCGCCTCGTCGAGCACCGGACCGTGGCCCGGCCAGATCGACGTGACCTCCGCCGCCTCAGCGAGGTCGCGCAGCCGCCGCAGCGACCCCAAATAGGCTCCGAGCTCGCCATCAGGGTGCGCCACCACCGTGGTCCCGCGGCCGAGCACGGTATCCCCGGTCAGGACCGACCGCTCCGCAGGCAGCACGAAACTGAGCGAGTCGCTGGTGTGCCCCGGCGTCCCCACCACGCGCACCTCAAGACCGTCGACCTCCACCACATCGCCGTCGTGCAGGCCCTCCTCGCCGTACCGGAAGGCCGGGTCCAGCGCCCGGACACCGCACCCGGCACGTTCCGCGAAAGCACGGGCGGCCGCACTGTGGTCGGCGTGGTGGTGGGTCAGCACGACCACGCCGACGGGGGCAGCGGCCTCGGCGACCCGCACCAGGTGGCCCTCGTCAAGCGGGCCGGGGTCGATCACCACTGACCGGCGTCCGCCGGGTTCACGCAGAACCCACGTGTTGGTGCCGTCCAGGGTCATCGGCGACGCGTTCGGCGCAAGCACGCACCGGGCGCGTTCCCCGAACGAACCGCCTTCCCACCCGCTGCGCGTCGCGGTCACGGCAGGATCCCGTCCGGCACGGTCAGCCACCCCTCGCCGTCGATCAGCTCAACCTCCGGTACGACGGTCGGCATCGGCCGGCTGGGCGCAGCCGCCAGTACCGAAGCGGCGTCGGTGAAACCCGCCATCTCCCGCAGCGCGGTGAACGTGGGAGGCAGCATCCGGATCCGCCCGGCCTCGGTCCGGCGTACCGCCTCCCCGGGCGCAACCCACTCGACGCTGTCGGCCTCCCCCGAGACGTCCCGGGTCCGCTGGCCCGACGGGAGGGCGGCCACGAAGAAGCGGGTGTCGTAGCGGCGCGGCTCGAAGGAGGGGGTGATCCAGTGCGCCCATGCGCCGAGCAGGTCGGTTCGGACCACCAGGCCCCGCTGCTGCAGGAAGTCAGCAAACGCCAGCCGGTGAGCGGCCAGGTCGGCGCGGTCAGCCTCCCAGTCGGCGCCCGTGGTGTCCTTGACCACGGTGTCAGGGCTCTCACCGGCCAGCAGTACCCCGGACTCCTCGAACGTCTCCCGAACGGCTGCACACACCAGCGAGCGCGCCTGTGCCTCATCGCATACCAGCCACGTCGCCCACTGCTGCGGGGAGGGCCCGGCCCACGCCACAGCGCGGTCATGGTCGCGGGGATCAACGCTGCCACCGGGGAACGCGTACATCCCCCCGGCGAACGCCATGCTCCGCTGGCGCCGTAGCACGTAGACCTGCAACCCTGCCGCGGTGTCACGCAACAGCAGCACGGTCGAGGCGTCCTTCGGCGTGGCAGGCTCCCGCTGCCCGTCGCGAAAGGCCACCGCCTCCTGGACCAGCTCCGGCGGCAGCTTCCGCGTCGGGTCACTCATCGGCGTACCCCGAAGTTCAGGAGACCTCGACGATCATCTCGACCTCGACCGGCGTGTCCATCGGCAGCACCGGCGAGGCGACCGCAGAGCGCGCGTGTGCACCGGCGTCGCCGAACACGGTGCCGAGGAACTCGCTGGCGCCGTTGGCGACCTGCGGCTGGCCGGTGAACGACGGGTCGCTGGAGACGAAAGCGACCACCTTGACCACTCGGGTGACGCGGGACAGGTCGCCGACCACGGACTTCACCGCCGCGATCGCGTTGAGCGCGCACTGCTGGGCACATTCCTTGGCGGTGTCGGGATCGACGTCCGCACCGACCTTCCCGGCGGCCATCAACGTGCCGTCGCGCAGCGGCAGCTGGCCGGAAGTGTAGACGTAGTTGCCGGTCTGCACCGCCGGTACGTACGCGGCCACCGGCGCGGGTACGTCGGGCACGGTGAGCCCGAGGTCGGCGAGTCGCTCCTCCGGGGTGGCCATCACTGTCCTTCCTTCTCGCGCTTGAAGTACGCCACGAGGTTCTCCGGGTTCATGCCCGGGACCACCTGCACGAGTTCCCAGCCATCGGCACCCATGTTGTCCAGGATCTCCTTGGTGGAGTGCACGATCACCGGCACGGTCATGTATTCCCACTTCTTCATACCGGCGACCCTAGCCTCCCGCCGTACCTTCGTCCGACCACCCCCGGCGGGATCCACCTCGGCGTGGTCGGACGAATCGTAGGGTGAGGGGGTGTCCGCTGATCCGCGGGAGGTCCTCACCCGACCGGCTGCGCCGCCGGATGCAGTGCTGCGGTACGCCGACCGGCCGGACGCGGTCGTCGACGTCTATCTGCCTCCGTCGTCGGCCAGCCCCTCCTCGCCATGCCCGCTGGTGGTGCTGTTGCACGGGGGGTTCTGGCGCGCGGAGTACGACCGGACGCACCTGCGGCCGCTCGCGGAGGCGCTGCGGCAGCA
>CAYLOC010000236.1:0-2608 GCA_964385195.1 uncultured Nocardioidaceae bacterium | reverse complement strand
GTCGGCGGAATATGTCAAAGTGGATCTATGTGTGGCCGCTACGCCTCGAGCCGGCAACCCGAGGACCTGGTCGAGGAGTTCGAGGTGACCCGCGTCGACGTGCCGACGGCGCTGGAGCCGGACTACAACGTGGCACCGACGAAGGACGTCTACGTGGTCCTCGACCGGGTCGCCCATGACGCGGAGGAAGGCACACCCCCTGAGCGTCGGCTGCGTACGGCGCGGTGGGGGCTGGTGCCGTCCTGGGCCAAGGACCCCGCCATCGGCTCCCGCATGATCAACGCCCGGATGGAGACGGTGGCCGAGAAGCCGGCGTACCGTCGGGCGTTCGCCAAACGTCGCTGCCTGCTGCCCGCCGACGGCTACTTCGAGTGGTACCCGACGGCGGAGAAGACCGCCCGGGGCAAGCCCCGCAAACAGCCGTTCTTCATCCGGCCCGCCGACGGGGAGGTGCTGGCCATGGCGGGGTTGTACGAGATCTGGCGCAACCGTGCCGTCGACGAGGACGCCCCGGATGCGTTCTTGTGGTCGGTCACCGTCATCACGACCAGCGCCGAGGACTCGCTGGGCCGGATCCACGACCGGATGCCGATGCTGGTCGAGCCGGACCGGTACGACGCGTGGCTGGATGCCTCGGTCACCGACGGCACTGACCTGCGGGGCCTGCTCGTCCCGGCCGCTCCGGGCCGCCTCACCGCCTATCCGGTCTCGGACCGGGTCAACCGCGTGGCCAACAACGGCCCGGACCTGGTCGAGCCGCTGCCGACCGAAGAGCCACCGGACCCCAGCGCCGCCACCCTGTTCGAGACGTCATGACCGACGTCCGCCCGGTGACCACTCCCGCCGGCGAGGCACGCCTGCACATCGAGCGGGCCACCCGGCCGGTCGCCACGCTCGTGCTTGCCCACGGCGCCGGCGGCGGGATCGAGTCACCGGATCTGGTGGCGCTGGCCCGGGCCCTGCCCCGACTCAACATCTCGGTGTTCCGTATCGAGCAACCGTGGCGGGTGGCGGGAAAGAAGGTCTCCCCGCAGGCATCATCGCTGGACCGCTCCACGCTGGCGTGCGTGAACGCGATCCGGGTGCGCAGCCCGATCATCATGGGCGGCCGCAGCGCGGGCGCGCGCGTGGCCTGCCGGCTCGGACGCACCTCCGGTGCCGTCGGCTGTCTCGCGCTGTCCTTCCCGCTGCACCCGCCCGGCAAGCCCGACCAGTCGCGGCTGCCGGAGCTGGTCGGCGCCGGCCTGCCGACGTTCGTCGTCCAGGGGGAGCGGGACCCGTTCGGGCGGCCGGAGGAGTTCCCCGACACCACCGACCTGACCGTGATCCCCGACGCCGATCACGGCTTCCGGGTTCCCAAGCGGGCCGCGCTGAGCCAGGAGCAGACCCTGGCCCTGATCACCGAGGCCGTCGTGGAGTGGGTCACCGCCCGGGTGGGATGACCGCCGGCGCGTCCCGGGGAATGCCGCGCGGCGCCTCCTGGTTGTCAACGACAGGCCACCGCTGGTGGCCGATGACGCGCCACCGCGCCGATCCGAAGGAGGTCTGGAAGTCGATGACAGCCGTGCTGACTGCTCTCCCGCAGGGCACTGTGGACGCCGACACCGCCGGTGTCGGCCTCCCGCTAGGCTGGTCAGTGATGACTGACGACAACGCTGGCGACCCCGAGGTGACGGCCCGGGAGGACACCGCATCGGAGGAGACCGACGCGGAACGTACCGCGCGCTTCGAGCGGGACGCCCTGGTCTACCTCGACCAGCTCTACTCCGCCGCGCTACGCATGGCGCGCAACCCGCAGGACGCCGAGGACCTGGTGCAAGAGACCTACACCAAGGCGTTCGCGTCCTTCCACCAGTTCAAGCAGGGCACCAACCTCAAGGCGTGGCTGTACCGGATCCTCACCAACTCCTACATCAACGTCTACCGCAAGCGGCAGCGACAGCCGGTCCAGGACTCCCACGAGGAGATCGAGGACTGGCAGCTGGCCAGCGCCGAGACGCACATGTCCACGGGCCTGAAATCCGCCGAGACCCAGGCGCTGGACCACCTGCCCGACAGCGACGTGAAACAGGCGCTGCAACAGATTCCGGAGGACTTCCGGCTGGCGGTCTACCTCGCCGACGTCGAGGGGTTCGCCTACAAGGAGATCGCGGAGATCATGGAGACCCCGGTCGGTACCGTGATGTCCCGCCTGCACCGCGGCCGCCGCCAGCTCCGGGAGCTGCTGGAGGGCTATGCCCG
The DNA here is from genome assembly GCA_964385195.1 of uncultured Nocardioidaceae bacterium. GTDB lineage: Bacteria > Actinomycetota > Actinomycetes > Propionibacteriales > Nocardioidaceae > CAYLOC01. Next base: position 367 of record CAYLOC010000236.1, on the reverse strand, counting down.
CGAACGCGGCATCATCCGCGGCGTCGATGCCCGCGAGGCGGAGGTCACCCGATGAGCACGTTCCCTCCCGACCCGCCGCGCGGGGAGTCTGCCCGCGCGGAGTCTGATTGCGATGACGTGCTGCGCCGGATGTACCACTTCATCGACAACGAGCTGGACCGCGCCGACTATGCGACGATCCAGGCACACCTCGAGGAGTGCGGGCCGTGCCTGCACGAGATCGACATCGAGCGGATGGTCAAGTCGATCGTTGCCCGGTCCTGCCACGAGCACGCGCCGGAGGCGCTGCGGCAGCGGGTGATGTTCTCGATCCGGCAGGTGCAGGTCGAGATCCGGTCCCGCCACGACCAGTCCGGCCAGTAACGGT
>CAYLOC010000235.1:0-2615 GCA_964385195.1 uncultured Nocardioidaceae bacterium | reverse complement strand
GAGACCAGCGCCAGGATGACCAGGTAGGGAACGTAGGACGAGGTAGCGTCGCCCTCCTCGGTGCGGTAGCTCAACGTGGTGTCCACCTCCTGGTAGGCGTCCTTGAGGTCCTTGGCGCTCTCGGCCGTGTACGCCTTGCCCCCGCTGATGTCGGCGATGTCCTTGAGCTGTTGGATCTCGACCGGCACCGGCACCGCCTGCCCCTGGGTGATGATGAGCCCGTTCGGCGTGCCGAGGGCCACGGTGTAGATGGGGACGCCTTCCTGCTTGGCCTTCTCGGCGGCGGCGATGGGCGATCGGCCGACGGTGCGTTTGCCGTCGCTGATCAGCACCACCATCGCCGGTTTCCGGCCGTCGGGGTCCTCCTGGTTGGCCTCGTCACTCCCGGCCAGGGACTGCTTCACCACGTCCAGGGCGGAGTAGATGCCCTCCCCGGTGGCGGTGTACTCCTGGAGCTGCAGCGCGTCGATCGCCGTCACGACCTTCTGGCGGTCCTGTGTCGGCGCGACCTGGACGTCGGCGTACCGGGCGAAGGACACCAGGCCCACCTGGTAGTTGCTGGGTAGTTGCCGCAGGAAGTTCTTCGCGGTCTCCTTGGCCACCTCGATCCGGCTCGGCTGCACGTCCTGTGCGGCCATGGACAGCGAGATGTCCATCGTGAGTACGACGGTCACCGGCGTTCTGCGCGGAACCCGCACCTCTCCGCTGGGCTTGGCGAAGAGGAACACCGAGAACGCGAGGGTGGACAGCGCGAGGACGACCGCGACGTGCTGACGCCAGTTGACCCGCTTCGGCGCGACCGTGTCCAGCAACGACATGTTCGTGAACCGCACCGCGTACTGGCTGCGGCGGTGCTGCAGGTAGACGTACGCCGCGACCAGCACCGGCACGATCAGCAACAGCCACAGGCGATCGGGCTGTAAGAAGCTCACAGTCGCACCGGCCTCGGGGGGAGGTGCAGCCGTGATGCGACCCGGCGGTGTGCGAGCGCGAACCGGGCGATGTCACTGATCCAGTCCCGGTCGGTACGCAGCACCAGATGGGCGACGCCGGCGCGGCGTAGGGCACGGTGGGTGCGTTCCCGCTGGAGACGGGCGGCGGCGGAGTAGCGGCGACGGACCCGCTTGCTGCCGGTGTTCAGCTCCCGGACGGCACCGCTCTCCGGGTCCTGCAGCAGGACGGTGCCGACGTTGGGGATGTCCATCTCACGCGGGTCGATCACCTCCACCGCGATCACCTGGTGCCGTGCCGCCAAGGCGTGGATCGGCCGCTGCCAACTCGGCGGGTCGTCCACGTCCCCGGCGGTGTCCCGGGGGTCGAGGAAGTCGGAGATGACGACCCGCAGGCCGCGTTTGCGCTGTGCGCGGGACAGCTGGGTCAGCGTCTCGGCGAGCCCCTGCGGGCCGTCGGTGCGGTACGCCGCGCCGCCCTCGGGGTGGGTCAACAGCGACCGCAGCAACGCCATCAGCGCCAGCCGTCCGCTGCGCGGGGGCCATCGGCGTACCGACCCCTGCCGCAGCACATAGGCGCCGTACCGGTCCCCGACGCGGAACGTCAACAGCCCGAGCGTCACCGCCGCCGCGACCGCCAGCTCGCGCTTCTCCACCGACGCGGTGCCGAAGTACATGGACGGGGACAGGTCCACCAGCGCCCACGTCTCCAGCTCCCGGTCGGCGATGACGTCGCGGACGTGCGGGACGGTGGTCCGGGCGGTGACCGCCCAGTCCATCCGGCGTACGTCGTCCTCCCCGGGCACGTAGGGCCGCGCCTCGGCGAGGTCGGTCCCGGGTCCGGGCAGCAGGCCCAGATGCTCGCCGTGCAGGAAGCCCTCAAGACGCCGGACGATCTGGATCTCCAACCGGCGCAGTGCCTTCTCCGGCGCCATCGCGGACAGCCGAGGAAGGGCGTCGGCGTCGGAACGGGGCCCGGTCACGTCACCGGAACCCCGGAGTCGACGCGCTCCCCCACACCGGCTCCGGCGGCTCGATCGTCTGCACTACCCGATCGACGACCGACCGCGGGTCGACCCCGTCGGCCACCGCGTCGAAGGTCAGCACCAGGCGGTGCGCCATCACGTCGTAGGCGACGCCGGCCACGTCCTGCGGCAGCACGTAGGCGCGCCCGTGCACCAGCGCGGACGCACGCGCGGTCGCGGCCAGCCCCAGGGTCGCGCGCGGGCTGGCACCGATCTCGATCACGCCGTCCAGGTCCGGCAGCCCGAACTCCGCAGGCGACCGGGTGGCCAGCACCAGCCGGACGATGTACTCCGCGACCAGGTTGTGCACGAACACGTTGTCGGCCTGGGTGCGGAGGTCACCGATCAGCTCCGGGTCCAGCACCCGCTGGGCGCGGGGCGGGTCGACGCTCATCCGCTGCAGGATCTCGAACTCCTCCTGCCCCCGGGGGTGGGTGATGTCGATCTTGAGCAGGAACCGGTCGCGCTGCGCCTCCGGAAGGGGGTAGACGCCTTCGGACTCGATGGGGTTCTGGGTCGCGATGACGATGAACGGATCCGGCAGCTCGAACGTCTGTCCGCCGATGGACACCTGGTGTTCGGCCATCAGCTCCAGCATCGCCGACTGCACCTTCGCCGGTGCGCGGTTGATCTCGTCGGC
>CAYLOC010000234.1:0-2649 GCA_964385195.1 uncultured Nocardioidaceae bacterium | reverse complement strand
GGCCGCCGCGGAACAGCCGCAGCATGTGCAGGTTGTCCTGGTACTCGGAGTGGATCGACCACTTCGAGTGCGGCGTCAGGTAGCGCAGCGTGACTTCTGGTCGCCCGTCCTCGCCGAGCCCCTGGTCCCCGAAGTGCCGGACGTAGTCCAGCGGTGGCCGGTACGTCGGCAGCGCCTCGCCGTACTCGTGCATCCAGTCGTGGTCGAGGAAGAAGTGCATCCGTCCGGTCAGGGTGTGCCAGGGCTTGTCCCGCTCGACGTTCACCACGAACGGTGCGTACCGGCGGCCCCCGGTCTCGCTGCCGGACCACTCCGGTGAGGTGATCACCGCGCGCGGCTGTACCTGGATGTCACCGAACGTGATCCGGTCTCCCTCGCGCTCCTCGGCGAGGTCGGCCAGCGGTGTCCCGGTACGACGCTCCAGGTCGCGCCAGCCCTGCACGGCGATGTGGCCGTTGGTGGTGCCGGACAGCGCCAGGATCGCCTCGGCCATGTGCACGTCGCGGTCCAGCCGTGGGCGCCCGTCGGCGATGCCACCGCGGACGCGGCCGTTGGTACGCGCCAGGAAGTCCACTGCCTCCTTGGGGTTCCAGTGCGCACCCTTCACCGCCGTACCCGCGGTCTCCAGCAACGGGCCGACTGCGGTCATCTTCTGGGCGACCGCACCGTAGTCCCGTTCGATCGAGACCAGCTTCGGCATTGTCACCCCCGGAACCGGCTCGCACTCGCCCGCCTTCCAGTCCAGCGCCCGGCCCCCTGGCTGCGCGGCCTCGTCGGGTGTGTCGTGCATCAGCGGTACGGCGAGCACGTCGGTCCGGGTTCCCAGGTGGGTGGCCGCCATCCGCGAGAACGCCTCGCCGAGGGCCTTGAAGGCGTCGAAGTCGGTCCGGGCGTCCCACGGCGGCGCGATGGCGGGATTGAACGAGTGCACGAACGGGTGCATGTCGGTGCTGGAGAGGTCGTGCTTCTCGTACCAGGTCGCCGCCGGCAGCACGATGTCGGAGTAGGAGCAGGTGCTGGTCATGCGGAAGTCGATGGTGGTGACCAGGTCCAGCTTCGCCCGGGGTGCCTCGTCCCGCCACCGGACCTCCGAGGGACGCAGCTCCGGCGGTGACTCCTCGGCCCGGACGGCGTCGTCGATCCCGAGCAGGTGCCGCATGAAGTACTCCATGCCCTTGCCGGAGGAGCCGAGCAGGTTCGCCCGCCACACCGTCATCACCCGGGGGAAGTTCTCCGGCGCGTCCGGGTCGGTGTCGGCCGCGCCGAGTCGCCCGGACCTGAGCTGGTCCACGACGTAGTCCTCGATGCTCTGGCCGGCGGCTGCGGCCTCGTCGGCGATGTCCAGCGGGTTGCGGTCGAAGAACGGGTGCGAGGGTGTCCATCCCATCCGGGACGCGGCCGCCAGGCAGTCCGCGAACGTCTTCTGGGCGAACCGGCCGGATCCCAGCGGGCTGGCCAGCTCCCCGGCGTTGAAGCTCTCATAGCGCCACTGGTCGGTGTGGAGGTAGAAGAACGACGTCCCCGTCATGTGCCGCGTCGGGCGTTGCCAGTCCAGGCCGAACGCCATCTGCTGGAACCCGGTCAGCGGCCGTACCTTCTCCTGCCCGACGTAGTGCGCCCAGCCGCCGCCGTTGACACCCTCGCAGCCACACAGCATCACCAGCGTGAAGAACGTCCGGTAGATCTGGTCGGAGTGGTACCAGTGGTTCGTCCCGGCGCCCATCGCGATCATCGACCGGCCGTTCGACAACTCGGCATTGCGGGCGAACTCCCGCGCCACCCGGGTCGCCGCGGCCGCCGGAACCGACGTGATGCGCTCCTGCCACGCCGGAGTGTACGGCGAGGGGTCGTCGTACCCACTCGGCCACTCCCCCGGCAGGCCCTCCCGCGGGACGGCGTACTGGGCGAGCAGCAGGTCATAGACGGTGGTGACGAGCCGGCCGCCGAGGCGTCGCACCGGCACACCCCGACGGACCACGGACCCGCCTTCGGTGTCACCGACGTCGAACCGGGGCAGGTCCACCTCGACGGCGTCGTCGCGGGCGTCGTACACCGACAACAGCGGGTCGACGTCGCCCAGATCGAGGTTCCACTTGCCCACCCCGGACTCGGTGTACCGGAAGCCCAGCGAGCCGTTGGGTACTACCGGGCGTCCCTCCGCGTCCAGCACCACGGTCTTGTGCGCCGCGCCCTCACCCACGTCATCGCGCTCGGCCTCGCCCAGGTCGGCGGCGGTGAGGAACCGGTCGGCAACATAGCCGCCGCCCTCCCGCTGACGAAGGGTGACACAGAACGGCAGATCGGTGTACTTCTTCACATAGCGCTGGAAGTACGGCACCTGCCGGTCACGGAAGAACTCACTCAGCACCACGTGGCCCATCGCCATCGCCAGCGCCGCGTCGGTTCCCGGCGCCGCGGGCAGCCAGTCGTCGGCGAACTTGGTGTGGTCGGAGTAGTCCGGGCTGACCACGACGACCTTCTGCCCGTGGTAGCGGGCCTCGGTCATGAAGTGCGCGTCGGGGGTACGCGTGATCGGCAGGTTGGTGCCCCAGATCATCAGGTACGACGAGTTCCACCAGTCGCCGGACTCCGGCACGTCGGTCTGGTCGCCGAACACCTGCGGCGAGGCGATCGGCATGTCGGCGTACC
>CAYLOC010000233.1:0-2663 GCA_964385195.1 uncultured Nocardioidaceae bacterium | reverse complement strand
ATCGACGAGATCGCCACGATCTTCGACGAGACCAAGAAGGGCTGAGTCCCAGGGTCCCAGGGGTCCCAGGATCCCAGGGTCCCACGGCCCGGCGAGGCTGACGCCTACGGCGGGTCGTAGTGGTCGCGGAGCCGGTGTCCGTACAGCAACTGTGTGGACCCGGGCAGGAACACCACGACGAGGACCGCGACCGCGGGGACGGCCAGGGCGACGCTGATCCAGGTGGTCGCCCCGCCGAGGAAGCTCCACGCGAGTCCGAGCTGGATCAGCTGGGTCAACACGATGGGCGAGCGGCACCACCGGCGCAGCCGGTAGGCGCCGTAGGCCGACAGGCCCAGCCCCACGGCGTACAACAACACGAAGGCGCCGGTGGTCACGGCCACCGTGGGACGCCTGGTATCGACGTGGGCGAACTCGGTGATGCTGAACGCCAGCGCCGCCAGGGCCTCGGCGAAGACGATGACCGCGACGATCCGTAACAGCCGCGCCGCCTGCTCCCGGTCCGACTCGGAATCAGCAGGCTCCTCCGGCTCCGGGGCCTGTGGATCGCTCACCTGAGCATCCTAGTCAGCCGGGTCGGAGGGGCCGCGGCGCACCCGCGTCGGCAAATTGTGAGGTACCTGACAGGCGGCAGGGGGTTGTGTTCCCGCCCGTTACTTGGGAGTATCGGGGTGTAGCCGAATGCAGAAAAGCGGCTATGTTGCGTCTTGTTGCGTCCCCTGTGCTTTTCGGGACGTAAGGAGGCCAAGGCTCGTGAAATCCTTCACGAGTCCGCCATGGGGTGGGCGACGACCTCGCCCGCCACTGAACGTCGAAGGAGCAGTACCGCCATGGACTGGCGCAACCGCGCCGCGTGCCTCGATGAGGATCCCGAACTGTTCTTCCCGATCGGCACCACCGGACCTGCCATCCTCCAGGTGGAGGAGGCCAAGGCGGTGTGCCGTCGTTGCGAGGTGCGCGAGCAGTGTCTCGCCTGGGCACTCGAAGCCGGACAGGATCACGGGGTCTGGGGCGGTATGTCCGAGGATGAACGCCGAGCGCTGAAACGCCGCCGGGCCCGCTCGCGCATCCGGGCCTGACCTCCCCGGTGCCCGGGACGTTCTGGGACCAGGTCCTGCAGTCCCAGCTGGCCGTGCCGGCCGAGCGGCCGCTTGCTGAGATGACCGCCGAGCTGGTCACCATGCTCGGCTCTCCTGACCCCCATGAGCGGGACACCGTGGCCTTCCCGGTGCTGGCCTCCTGGGTGCATGACGGGGTGTACGACGACCTGCTCGGCAGTCTGGGCGACTCCCTCAGCACCGCTCTGGACCACGGCCTCGGCGAGTCAGACACCGACACCGTGTTCCGGCGCAGTTTCTCCGCGCTGGTCCTGGGCTCCTGCCTGGACCGTGACAACACCGCGCACCTGCTCCCGGTCGACCACGTCGTGGCCTGGGCGGAGTCGGCCCTGACGTGGTACACCCGCGAGCGGGACCTGCGCGGCTACGTGCCCGGCAAGGGCTGGGCCCACGCGGTGGCACACGGTGCGGACCTGCTGGGCACGTTGGCGCGGTCCCGGCACCTCGACGGTGGTCACCTCGGCGTACTGCTCGACGTCATCGCCGAACGGCTGCTGACCCCCACGGACTCGGTGCTCGTCGACGGTGAGGACGACCGTCTCGCGCTCGCCGCACTGACCCTGCTCCGGCGCGACCTCCTCGACAGCGACCGCGTCGAGGACTGGGTGGCCCGGTTGGCCGACGGAGCGCGGCACTCCGCGGCGCGCCCGGACGCCGGTCCGGACCCGGCGCAGGTGCGTAACACCTGGCAGTTCCTCCGCGCCCTCTACCTGCACCTCTCCCTCGGCGGGCAGCCGCCGGACGGCCCCGCTGCCGCCCCGCGGTGCAAGCCCGACCTGCTGCTCGCACTGGCACAGGCGATCCCGTCCTCCGCGCCGTACCTGTACCCGTCGCTGGAGCCGGCACCATGAGCACTTCTGCGGTCACGGTCCGGCTGGCGCATCCGAGGGAGTACGACGATATCGGTGCGCTCACGCTCCGGGCCTACGCCGCCGGCGGCCACATCACCGAGGAGAGCGAGTATGCGGCGCGGCTCCGCGACGCCACCGACCGCGCGCAGGCAGCGGAGCTGTGGGTGGCGGTCGACCCGGAGGAGTCGGTACTGGGCACCGTGACGTTCTGCCCGCCCGGCTCGCCGTACCGGGAGGTCGCCACCGATCGCGAGGGCGAGTTCCGCATGCTGGCCGTGGACCCTCCGGCACGCAGGCACGGCGTGGCGCACGCCCTCGTCGGCCGCTGCATCGACCGGTGCCGTGCCCTGGGCTTCGGGTCGCTGGTGATCTCCACCGAGACCTCCATGGTCGCGGCGCACCGCCTCTACGCCGGGCTCGGGTTCGTCCGCGACCCGGCGTTGGACTGGAGCCCGATTCCCGGCGTGGATCTGCTGGTGCTGCGCGTCCCTGTGCCCAACGCCGAGTCGTCAGCCAGCACCGGGCTCTGCGACAATGGGAGACCCCAGAAAGGAGTGCCCGGATGAGCAAGCGAGGGAGGGTGCGCCGCGCCCGCAAGAAGAAGCGCGCCAACCACGGCAAGCGGCCGAACGCCTGAGCGCGTCCTACCGTTACTGGCCGGACTGGTCGTGGCGGGACCGGATCTCGACCTGCA
>CAYLOC010000232.1:0-2701 GCA_964385195.1 uncultured Nocardioidaceae bacterium | reverse complement strand
CGCCGAGGCGTCAAAGGCCATCATCCGCGCCTCGGTGACCGCGGTGCTCGCGTCGCGGAGCGTCTCCATGGCCGCCGCGGCCGCATCATCGAGCGGCCACGCGTAGACGCCGGCCGACACCAGCGGGAACGCCAGGGTCCGCGCCCCGAGTTCGTCAGCCACCTCCAGCGCACGGACGTAGCAGGACGTCAGCAGTGAGCGGTCGCGCTGGCCGCGGGCGTAGTTGGGCCCGACGACGTGGATGACCCATCGGGCCGGGAGGTCCCCCGCCGTGGTCCAGCCCGCGTCACCGGTGGCAAGCCCGTGCGGGAACCGCTCAATGCAGCCCTGAAGCACGGCCGGACCTCCGGCGCGGTGGATAGCGCCGTCAACCCCGCCACCGCCCCGCATCGCGGTGTTGGCCGCGTTCACGACAGCGTCGACCGGCTGCTGGGTAATGTCTCCCCTCACGACGGTGATCCGCGGAGCGTTCATCTGCGTACACCGGCTCCTTCCTCAGCCGAACCCGCAGCGTCAGCAGGCTGGTTCAAGAACCCGGAGATGAGCTCCCGGACCTGCTGCCGGTGCCGCCACAAGAGTCCGGCACGATCGAACACCTTCAGTCTGGCATCGGGCAGCGCGCGGGCAAGGTCGCGGGCAACCGTCGCGGGGTGCAGGTCGTCCTCCTGCTGGCCGATCACCAGCACCGGGCAGCGCACTCGAGCGAGGTCGGCACGATCCACCAGCGGGTGCTGCCGCGGCATCGCGCGCAAGCCTCGGGCGATCGCCGTACCGGTCAGCCGTCGTGCGCGACGTCGAGCCCAGTTGCGCGCTGACGGCCTCCCTCGGACCTCCTCGGGGAGGCGTGACTCGACCAACTCCGCGAGAGCGTCGGTGTCCCCGCGTTCCACCAACTCGGCCATGCGGGTCCAGTGGGCAACGGCGCCGTCCGTGCGTGGCTCATCGAGCGCCGGTGGCAGCACGAAGACCACCTGGTCGAAGTCCTGGGGCGTTCGTACCGCTGCCTGCAGCAGCGCTCCGGCACCGAGGGAGACGCCCAGAGCACGCCGTGCGGCGTACCGGCGCAGCACCGCCCGCAGTTCGGACTCGACCGCGGCATAGGACCAGGGCGACTCCCCGGGTCCGCTCACACCATGGCCCCGGAAGTGGAAGTAGACACCGCGCCCACGCACACCGGAACCGAACGGTCGGGTCTCGTCGATCGACGCGGCCAGCCCGTGGGCGTAGACGGTGGTGGGCTGACCGGCACCGGTGACCCGGACCTCGATCGGACCCTCCGGCCCGGCCAGCGTCGGCACGGTCAGGACTGGCGGAGCGTGCGCAACGCCGGTCGTACGTCGAGCAGGTAGACCAGTGCTGCGACGTCGCCGATCAGGTTCAGCAGGCCACCGCCGGTGCCGGGGTTGAGCAGCACGTGGACGGCCAGGCAGACGGCAAGGATGACCAACCAGAACACCTTGCTCTGCTTGTCCGCGGCGGTGTACAGCGCCTGGTTGCGGTAGATGGCGTCGGCCAGGGCCACCACTTTGACCACAAACATCGCGGCCCAGATGCCCAGCATGATGTAGGCCTCGATCGAAAAGACCAGCACCCTGCCACCCTAACGCGGGCCGCCGACCGGCCCGACCGCCTTGTGCCTCGTGGCTACTTCGTCCGCGGCTTCCCAGCCGACCGCGCTGTCGACTTCGCGGCCTTGGTAGCCGAGCGTGCGGTCTTCTTCGCACTGGTCCGGGTGCCCTTCGCGGCGGACCGGGTCGAACTCGCCGAGCGCTTGGCGGTGGTCGCGGTGGCCTTCGCCTTCGACGCGGTGGTACGGGCCTGCCGCTCGGTCTCGCGGACCGCTTCCTGCTTGCTGACGCGGCTCAGGACATCCTTGCCACGGCCGGCGAGGTCGTCGTACGTCGAGGTCGCAGCAGTAACCACGTCGCCGAAGACCTGCTGGGCCTTGCCGGGGACGGACTTCACGTCGATCCTCGCCGTACCGAACCGGTCACCGGCGGCACGGATCTGGTGTGCCGCGAGATCGGTCGCGCCGACGACGGCGTGCACGGGCTTGGCGTCGGCCACGGTCTTCTCCAGGTCCTTGCGGGCCTGCTGGAGAACGGCATTGAGAGTCATCGGGAGATTTCCTTCCGTAAAGGCAGATGGGGTGTCGGTACGCCGCTACCTCAGTCGGCGTTGTTCATCGGGCTTTCGTGCCGGAATGACTCGTAGATGTCGAGCAGCACCCGCTTCTGGCGCTCGCTGAGCGCACCGTCGGCGAGCACTGCGCTCTCGACCGCGTGGTCGCCGACACTGTCGTCGTCGGGATCAAGGATCCCGGCGCGGAAGTACAGTGTCTGCGCCGAGATCCGCAGCGCCTTCGCGAGTTGCTGCAGCACCTCCGCAGACGGCTTACGCAGGCCCCGCTCGATCTGGCTCAGGTAGGGGTTGGACACCCCGGCCTGGTCGGCCAGTTGACGGAGACTCAGCCTCGCCGTACGGCGTTGCTCCCGAAGGAAGTCGCCGAGGTCGGCGGTCTTCGACTTCAACGAGGTCATGCATCCACTGTGCTTGCAACAGTTAGCAAATGCAAGCCACGTGCATGTGACTGTTCCCACACCCCGTCGAGTGGTCAGGTTCTCTCGCTCGAGAAGGCCCGTTCTCTCTCGCGAAGAGGCAGGAACTCTCACCTGTCGAGAAAACGCGCCTCCTCATGCGA
>CAYLOC010000231.1:0-2718 GCA_964385195.1 uncultured Nocardioidaceae bacterium | reverse complement strand
CTATGCGGCTTGTGTGTACTCGGCAACGAAAGTGGGTGGGGCGCCGTCGGGCGTCGGGGCCGTGGATCGGTAGCGATGGCCGGTCGGAGTCACCAGATCGATGATGTGTCTGCCGAGACGATCTCGCCCGGGTCGGGCGTGCCAGCCGGCGGACTCCTTGGTGTAGTTGCATGCCTCGCACAACCCGGCGCCGTTGTCGACGGTGGACTTCCCGCCCTCGGCGTACGCCGTTACGTGGTCGACGTGCCGGACGGGGGCATCGCACCACGGAGTTCGACAGATCCGGTCGCGCGCCACGATCAGCTGGCGAAGCGGCCCCTCGAAACTCCGACGCTTCTTGTCGATGGCGGCGAGTTGATGACTTCCCGGCTGGGTGAACAGCCGGCGTAACCAGGCACGATGCGCCTTCCGCACGATCTGACGCCCGAGTGCGGCCGGGACGGGGCCGAAGCCGGCGACGTGGCCGGGAGAGTGGTCACCACCGAACAGCGCGGTGTCGGTCATGACGAGTTCGACCTCGACGTCTGGACCCTCGTCCGTTGACTGTCCGGTGATGCGTTCGACCAGCAGGTCGGCCATGATCTGCCCACGGCTGCGCGAATCGCCTTGTGCGCGCAGCGCGTCGGCTTGCTTCGTCAGCGCGGCATAGCAGGCGACGCCTTGCGCGACCGGGAGAAACCCGGTGAGGTAGCTCATCGTGTCCGGTGCGGGCCGGAGCCCCACTCGGCGGTCCTTCTCGGCTCCGCGGGTACGGCGAATCGCCGAGCCGGGGTCGAGCCGGTACCCGATCTTGCGGGCTTCCGCAGCGACTCGACGGTCGCCCTGGTCGGCAAGTTTGCCCGCCAGCTCGGCATCGACCTGTTGGCGGTGTTCGCGGGACAGCACAGCCGTTTCCTGCACGATCAGTGTTGCCCGCCACTCGCTGATCTCGCCCTGGGTGAGCGCTGCCAGCGTATTCGGCATCTCATGCACGAGGGCCTTGGCGAGTCCGAGGTGGCGGCCACCCTTGTGTGGGCTCTCCTGCCTGGCCAAAGCGACCTCAGCGGCGAGCCCCCTGCCGCGCCTGTCCGCTGGTACACCGCGCTCGGCCTCATCGACGCGGCGCTCCTCGTCGAGGCGTGCGGTCAACCGGGCCTGGGCGGCCGCGAGTCCGCCCTTCAGCTTCTCCATGGCCCGCAGCCGGTCGATGATCGCCGGTTCATCCGGGCAGTCATCGGGAACCGCAGCAAGGCGGGACAGCAGACCGGACAGCTCGTCGTACGACGGGGCGGCGGTGGCCGCGGTGCGCTGTTGGTCGAACATAGATTCGAGTATAGCAAGCGCAGTGGACACCATCAAGGGTTTTCGGCGCGGCGCTGAAGTGTTCGGATGGCCCACTGCGCGTGCAGCAGGGTGCCATCGGGCAACACCGAGTCGTCGAACGTCGCCAGGGCACTGTGGTTGTCCGCGCCGTCGGAGGGGTCGGCGCCAGTATGGGCGCCCAGGAACACGTAGCAGCCGGGAACCTCGTTCAGCACGCGGGAGAAGTCCTCCGCACCGCCACTGGGGTGGGGCAAGAGCTGGTGCCGGTCGGCGCCGAAGACGTCGTGGATCACCGACGAGGCGAACTCGGTCTCCGCGGCGTTGTTGATCGTCGGTGGGTACTCGCCGGTGTACTCGGCATCGACCTCCATCCCGTACGCCGCACCGATCTGCTCGCACAGCAACGGTGCCTGTTTGCAGACCTGGTCGCGCGTCTCGGGAGAGAACGACCGGATCGTGGCGCTGAACGTCGCGGTGTCAGGAATGATGTTGCGCTTGGTTCCGGCGTGGAACTCCCCGACGGTGATGATGACGGGGTCGAACGCGTCGAACCGGCGGGTGACCATGGTTTGTAACGAGGTCACCATCTCCGCTGCTGCCGTCACCGGATCGCGGCCGAGGTGGGGCGCGGACCCGTGTCCCCCTGCTCCGCGCACAGTGACGAACAACCCGTCGCTGGCCGCCATCAGCGTCCCGGGTCGGGTCGCGAACGTCCCGCGTGGATACCGAGTCGACATCACGTGCATGCCGAAGGCGGCCTCGACGCGACGTCCCGCAGCGTCGAGCACTCCCTCCTGCACCATCAGGTTGCCTCCGTCGCAGCCCTCCTCGCCCGGCTGGAACATGAACACGATGTCCCCGTGCAGATCCTCACGGTGTGCAGCCAGCAGTCGGGCCGCGCCGACCAACATCGTTGTATGCAGGTCATGCCCGCAGGCGTGCATGACCCCGTCCACCTTGCTGGCGTACTCGAGGTTCGTTGCTTCGGTGACCGGCAGCGCGTCCATGTCCCCACGGAGCAACACCGCTGGTCCCGGGTGTCCGCCGCGCAGCACCGCGGTCACCGACGACAGCTGCTTGCCGGTGGAGATCTCCAGCCCCAACCCGTCGATCTCGGCCAGCACCCGCTCCTGGGTCCGGGGAAGGTCGAGCCCCACCTCCGGATGCTGGTGCAGTTCGTGGCGCAACCGGACCAGGTCGTCCGAAAGTGCCTGTGCGTCGTCGTACAACCGGTCATCCATCGCCAACGGAACCTCCCAAGGCTTGCACATCTGCGGGACGCTCACCTGTGCCCCGCATTCTTGTCGCGTGATGACTCAGTATGTAAGAAGGGCCGTTGACATGCGACCCGAGGGGGCGTAGACAAGGCGGCGCATCCCACGAGAGGAGTTCCCCGTGCCCCGTTTCTGGAACGCG
>CAYLOC010000230.1:0-2764 GCA_964385195.1 uncultured Nocardioidaceae bacterium | reverse complement strand
TGTTCAGTCCGCAGCGGTTCAACGCCGCGTGCGGTGGCTGGGAGGAACTGAGGCAGGAGATCGACGACATCGGGGCCGACACGGTCTTGCTCAGCTCCGAGGAGTTCTCGCGCGTCCCCTCGAAGGGACTGGCCGGGGAATTGGAGAACCGGCTGCTGAGCCTGACCGACGATGTCACCATCGTGCTGGTGGTCCGGGACCAGCTGAGCCTGCTCAATAGCGTGTATCTGCAACGAGTGAAGTCACTGACGTTGATGCCCTCTTTCTCCGAGTACGTCGACCGGTCCCTCGCGTTGGGTCGATTCGACCTGGAGCGATCCTTCGCCCAGTGGTATGACTCCGACCGTGTCAGGTTCTGCGCGATCCCGTTCTCCGCCCTGCTCTCCGGGGATCTGCTGCAGAACCTGCTCGCGGTCGCTGGCGTGGAACTACCAAGCGATGACGTCGTCGTACCGGAGAGCAGTATCAACCCGTCGCTGGGGCCAGTCGGGGTGGAGGCCGCACATCTGCTCTCGCGTTACCTGCATGGGCGCTACCCCGACTTCTCCTGGCGCGACCCGGTGGGGCGCCGACTGCACCGCAACGCTGGAGTGCAGTCCCGACGGCACGGCTGGTGTGACAACGACTTCTGGGGCTGGTCCCCGGAGTTGGCCGCGCGGGCGGAGACCCACTACCGGGTCTCGAACAACCGGTTCGCCGAGGCCGTCTGGGGCACCCGCTGGCCCGAGGCCATGCCCGTCGACCGGCCAGAGGCCAGCGCCGTACTGGAAGACCTGAGCCCCCGCACCGTCGAGCGAGTGCAGCGGTTCGTTTTCACCATGGCTCGGCGGTACCAGGAGCTCCGTGCGGAGGCGACGACGTGAGGCAGTTGGTGCTGTACGCCGGCACCCGCATGACCGGTTGGGCACAGATGCACAAGCATCTGGTCGCCTCCCGGGCGCACCTTGCCCGATCTGGAGTCGTGATCCCTCCTGGTGCGTCGCTCCATGACTGGCACTCCGCTACTGTCCGGTGCCTGCAGGACTCGGACGCTGGGGGGAAGAGGCCGTGGGGTTCTCAACGCCGCGGCACGTCCACGCTCCTTCTGGGGTCGGACCTCGCTGAGGACATGATCTCCCAGCGTGCTGGCCTGCCGGGACTCCGTGCGGTGGCGGCACAGTACCGTGCACGGCCCCGCGTGGTGGTCGTGGTACGTGACCAGCTCAGCTACCTGAACCGCGTCTACTGTGCGCACGTCCTCAACCTGGACACGGCCGCAGACTTCACGCACTTCGTCGCCAACCATGTTTCCGACCGCCGCTTCGACTACGAGGCCCAGTTCGCCGCTGCGATCAACGCCCCTGGGGTCGACTTCCTCGCCGTACCGTACTCCGGTGTGGACCCGAAGCGTCCGGCGTCTGCACTCCTGGATGCCGTCGGCGTCGGTGGCGCAGCCCTGGGCGACGCGCCTGTCGCCGAGTCAGAGCCGCTCCCGGGGCCGACGCTCATCGCCGCCACCCGGCTGCTGCACAAGCGATTCCGGCGCCGGGATGCGTTCCGTACCCAGGGGCGAGGTGAATTGCGACGGGTAGCACATGCGCTTCGCGATCACGCCGGTGAGCAGGGCTGGGACTCAGATGCCTTCTGGGGATGGACCTCAGACCTCGCAGACCGAGCCATCGACCGGTACCAGGGCTCCAATGACTCGTTCGCACGGCGGGTATGGGGGTCGCCGTGGCCCGAGGCATGGCCACACCATCCAGAACGGGTCGTGAGCCTCAGCCACGCCGAGCCCGCCACTGTCGCGGACGTCGTCGACACGGTTCAACGACTCCTCGCCGACGTACACGGCGACACATGAGCAGATAAGAAGCAGATTTCGCTCAGCCGTCGGATGAGGCCAGGTTCTGGATGAGCGTCCGCCACTGTTGCCCAATGACCTCGGGCTCGTAGGCCGACGCAGTGCGGATGGCCGCCTCGGCATACGCGCGGCGCCGGCCAGGATCCTCGATGAGCGCGATGATGGCGGCCGACAACGCCGCAACGTCCTCACGTGGGACGAGGGTGCCGTCGACCCCGTCGGTGATGATGTCGGCAGGGCCGCGAGGAGCCCGGAAGCTGACTACCGGGAGCCCAACTGCCATCGCCTCGACCAGAACCATCCCGAAGCCCTCGTACCGAGAACTGAGCGCGAAGATCGAGCCCCGGGCCATCTCCGCACTCGAGTCGCTCGTCTCGCCCATGAGGAAGACGTGTTCCTGAAGCCCCGCCGCCTCCACCTGTCGACGAAGGGCAGGGAGCTGTGGGCCAGCACCATAGATCCGAAGCTCCCAGTCCGGGTGCTTGTCCGCCACTGCGCCGAAAGCCTCAATCAACAGGTCGAAGCCCTTCTGCCAGGCACACCGACCGACCGCGACGACCCGGTGACTGGTCAAGTCCGACTTCTGGGCCGGCGCCGGAACGGAGTTCGGTATGCGCACGACGCGCGTCCCGGTGCCGGCGAGCAACCGGCGGTACCCCTTCCGGTCGCCCGTGGACAGCACCGTGACCGCATCCAACTTGGTGAAGTGATCGCTGATCTGCTGCCTCAGCTCCGGGCCCCGGCGGGAGAGGTTCATGTGTTCCTGGCCCACGGTCTTCACGCCGGTTCGGGCGAATCGCGCCGCTGCCACGCTCAACGGGAGGCGCGTCGCGATCACTACACCGGGGGAGAGGTCCTGCAACTTGCGCAGCAGGAGGAGATCCAGCCAGAGGTTCTGGTTCTGGAACTGTGGGTCTTGCTTAG
>CAYLOC010000229.1:0-2764 GCA_964385195.1 uncultured Nocardioidaceae bacterium | reverse complement strand
ATGACCGATGCGTATCCCCGCCTCGCTGATGTGGTGGCGGCCGTGGAGGCCCGCTACCCGCCGGAACGAGCCGCGTCGTGGGACGCGGGCATCGGCCTGGCCGCCGGGGACCCCGAGGCGGAGGTACGGCGAGTGCTGCTGGCGGTCGACCCCGTGCGCGCGGTCGCCGCCCAGGCCGTCGACTGCGGCGCCGATCTGCTGCTGACCCACCACCCCCTGCTGTTCCGGCCGGTGCACCGCGTCGCTGCGGACGACCCGAAGGGTGGGGTCCTGCACACGCTGATCTCCCACGGCATCGGGCTCTACGCGGCGCACACCAACGCCGACTCCGCTCCGGCCGGGGTATCGGAGTCGATGGCGCAGGCGCTGGGGCTGGTGGACCTCGCGCCGTTGGTAGCCGACCCCACGGCGCCTCGGGACAAGCTGATCACGTTCGTCCCCGCCGCTGACGTCGATGCGGTCGTCGACGCGCTCGCCGCCGCGGGAGCTGGCCGGATCGGTGACTACGACCGGTGCGCGTTCACCTCCGCCGGCCAGGGAACGTTCCGTCCCGGGGATACCGCCCATCCCACGATCGGCAGCCGCGGGCAGATCGAGGTGGTGGACGAACGGCGCGTGGAGATGGAGCTCCCACGTGCCCAACGTGGCCGGGTCATCGAGGCGCTGTACGCCTCGCATCCGTACGAGGAGCCAGCCTTCGACGTATTCGAGCGTGCCGACCTGCCCGACGCAGGGTGCGGCACGGGCCGCGTGGGCCGCCTGCCCGAGCCGTTGACGCTGCGGCAGTTCGCCGACCACGTGGCGGCCGCGCTCCCGGCCACGGCTATCGGCGCCAGGGTCGCGGGGGACCTCACCCGGCAGGTCAGTACCGTGGGGCTCGTGGGAGGAGCCGGAGACAGCATGCTGGACCAGGTACGACGACAAGGCGTCGATGTCTTTATCACCTCCGACCTGCGCCACCACCCGGCCTCTGAGTTTCGTGAGCATCCCGACGCGCCCGCCCTCATCGACGTACCCCACTGGGCAGCGGAGTGGACCTGGCTCCCCGTCGCCGCACGTACCCTGGCCGGAGACCTCGCCGACCGCGGTCTCACCGTTGAGACGGAGGTTTCCGGGCTGCGCACCGATCCCTGGAACCACCACGCCGCGAGCACGGCCGACGACCCTGAGGAGGGACACTGAAAGCAGATCCGAACGCCCAACTCCGGCTGCTGGACCTGCAGACCGTGGACTCCACGCTCGACCAGCAGGCCCACCGCCTGCAGAGCCTGCCCGAACACGCCACCGTGGCGGAGCTGACCGAGCGACAGGCCGACCTGGTCACCCGGCACGGCCAGGCGGAGACCCGGGTACAGGACCTTGAACGCGAACAACGCAAGGCCGACGCCGACGTCGAGCAGGTCAAGGCCCGACGTACCCGCGATGCCGAACGCGTGCAAAGCGGCATGGTCAGCGACCCCAAGCAGCTCCAGGCGATGCAGCACGAGATCGAGCTGCTGGACAACCGGATCAGCGACCTCGAAGAGGCCGAACTGGACGTGATGCAGCGGCTGGAGGACGCCCAGAACGAGGTGGAGTCGCTGGCCGCGGAGCTGACCGAGGTCGAGGCATCGCTGACCCGCAACGAGGGCGCACGCGACGAGGCCGCCGGGGAGATCACCGCGCAGCAGCAGCAGTCGCAGGCCG
Source organism: uncultured Nocardioidaceae bacterium (assembly GCA_964385195.1). GTDB lineage: Bacteria > Actinomycetota > Actinomycetes > Propionibacteriales > Nocardioidaceae > CAYLOC01. The sequence goes on along the minus strand of CAYLOC010000229.1, from coordinate 1,078 downwards.
AACGCGACCAGATCGCCGCCGACATCCCCGCGGACCTGCTCGCGTTGTACGACCGGCTGCGCGCCCAGCTCGGCGGCGTCGGCGCGGGGGAGTTGAAGCACAAGCGCTGTGGCGGCTGCCAGCTCGCCGTCGGCGCCGGGGACCTCGCCCGTTATGCCGCCGCGCCGCCGGAGGAGGTGCTGCGCTGTGAGGAGTGCAACCGGATCCTGGTGCGCACCGACGAATCCGGGATCTAGGCAATGACCAGCGACGTTCCCGGGAAGGCGGGGCAGACCGGATACTTGTCCTCGGAAGCGGCGGCCCCGTCCTCGGAAGCGGCGGCTGCGCCCGAGGCCGTGGCCGACCGGCCGGGTGACCCGACCCCGACGACCGCTGAGCCCCCGGTACCCGGGCCACAGCCGGACCGGAACCCGATGCTCGGCTGGAGCGACGGCAACGGCGTCGAGACCACCGTGGTCTTCCTGCGGCACGGGGTTACCCCGCACACGCTGGACAAGATGTTCTCCGGGCCCGGGGGAGAGGACCCCGGGCTGATCGAGGAGGGACGACAGCAGGCGAAACGAGCCGCCGACGCCCTCGCCGCCGATGGCGGCGCCGACGCCCTCATCGTCTCCCCGCTCCGCCGGACCCAGGAGACCGCGCAGTACGTCTCCGACGCGCTGGGGCTGCCGATTGAGATCGATGACGGGTTCCGCGAGTGCGGGTTCGGTGAGTGGGACGCGATGACGTTGGCGCAGGTCGCCGAACGCTGGCCCACGGAGTTCGAGGCGTGGCTGCACTCGATGGACGTCGCGCCGCCGGGCGGGGAGGCGTTGACTGAGGTGCGGTGCCGGGTGGAGCGCTCCCTGGCGTCGGTCGTGCAACGGTACGCCGGCAAGAAGCTGGTGGTGGTCAGCCACGTGAACCCGATCAAGCTGTCGGTGCGGTACTGCCTGGATGCGCCGATGGAGGTGATGCACCGGATGCACCTCGCCGCGGGGTCGTTCACCACGCTGTCGTTCTACGAGTCCGGTGCCCGGGCGCTGCGCCAGTTCTCCGCCCTCCCCTAACCAGCGGCTCCCTCCCCCCACACACACAG
>CAYLOC010000228.1:0-2837 GCA_964385195.1 uncultured Nocardioidaceae bacterium | reverse complement strand
GGGGCTAGGACTGCGGAATCGCCAGTACGTCGAGATGGCCGACGACCGCATGGAGACCGCCGGCGTCGACCGCGGCCTCACGATCGTGCAGCCATTGCCGGAACCGGTCGGCCAGTTTCGGCCGTTGCTCGGCAGCGGCCTCCGCCCGCCCACGCAGCCAGGAGCGGAGGAGGTCGCGGTCCGTCGTACCAAGGCGCCATGGACTCGCTGCTGTCGTCACGTCGTACCCGGAGCGAGCCAGCACCTCCTCGGCGTACCCACCGGCGTCCGGACCGAGTCGGCGGCCGCGATGCTGATGAGCGTTGAACGCCTCTCCGACCAGAGCGTCCTCGGGATGTGGTGGAGTCAGGTCGACCTCGCCGGTCACGCTCAGGCTCAGCAGCAGCGCCGCTCGGGAGCCTGCGGCCGCGGACAGCAACGTGTCGACCTCCGGTTGCGTCAGGATGTCCAGCAGCGCTTGGCACGTCACGGCGTCGGCTGGTTCCTCCGTCAACAGCGCCGGGAGCTCGGCCACACCGGCGACGATGGCCCGGGCCCACCCGTCGGCCGGGCCGACCGCGGTCGTGACCAGGTCCGGATCCGGGTCCACCAGTCGCCACTGCTGTGCCAGTGGCAAGCGCGCGCGCAACCAGCCAGCGCCCGCGCCCGTACCAGCCCCGACGTCCACGAGCCGTGCGGGACCGCTGACTGGTCCCGAGGCGGCGAGGTGGTCGGCCAGTCGGCGTACAAGCAGCATCGTGTTTGCCGTGCGTGCCCGGGTGTCGGCGGGGCCGCGCAGGGCCAGCCAGTCCGGGTCGACGCGGGTGGCTGGGATCCTGGTCATCGTCGAGCCGGCCTACTGCAGCGGGATGACGTCCTTGCCGTGATCGGACTCGGGTCGCGGGCCGAAGAGCCGTCGCTCGGACTCGCTGATCGCGATGTCGTTGATGCTGGACTCACGCCGGCAGTTGAGCCCCTCGGCGTCGTACTCCCAGAGTTCGTTGCCGTAGCTGCGCCACCACTGGCCGGAGGGGTCGTGGCTCTCGTACTGGTAACGGACGGCGATCTTGTTGCCGCTGAATGCCCACATCTGCTTGCGCAGTGCGTAGTCCAGTTCGCGTTCCCACTTCTGCTTGAGGAACTCGATGATCTGGCTCCGTCCGACGATGAAGCTGTCCCGGTTGCGCCAGACGGAGTCTGGGGAGTAGCCCATGGCGACGCGCTCGGGGTCGCAGCTGTTCCAGGCGTCTTCGGCGCCTTGCACCTTCGCGATCGCGCTCTGCTCGTCGAACGGCGGAAGGGGTGGTCGTGGCGACATGCTCAGATCCTCTCGGTCGATGGTCGGGCCGCAGCTGCGTGGGCCAGGTGTGGGCATTCGGCTTCCGCCGGCTCAACCGAGCCGTGCCGGCTGTGGTGTTGGTGCCATGATGACAGTATGAGCATTTCTACAACTGCATACTCACATATTCGCCTGACGGTCACCGATATCGATCGGTCCCGGGCGTTCTACGAGGGCCTTTTCGGGTGGCCGGTGGCGATCGAGATGCCGGCGGGTGCCGATGCGGAGACGCGGGAACGGTTCGCGTTCTTGTTCGGGGGAGTGCTGTACCAGGTGGGCGATCAGTTGCTCGGGCTCCGGCCGGTCGCCTCCGATCGTTTCGACGAGGACCGCGTGGGGCTGGACCACCTGAGTTTCGCCGTCGACACGCGTGCAGACCTGGAAGCTGCGGTCACGGTGCTGGACGAACGCGGAGTGGACCACGAACCGGTCAAGGACATCGGCGATGCTTACATCCTCCAGTTCCGCGACCCCGACAACATCGCGCTGGAGCTCATGGCCCCGAAGTCCTGACCAGCGGCTCCACTGTGCCCGCCACGAACGTGCAGTAGTCGGCAAGCGGTGGTACGTCGTCTCCGACGGCGAGCAGGGCGACGTGCGTGGCGCCCGCATCGGCGTACTCGGTCACGCGGGTAGCGACCTCCGCCGCGGACAGGTGCGCCTCGACCGGCACGAACGTCACGACATCCGGCCCTGGCTCGGTTGCACGGCCGGAACTGGTGCGTGCCTCGCGCGTGGCGGTCACCACGGTTCGCAGCTTCTCCGGCGTGCACTCCCCGGGGATCACGCCGTCGGCCAACCCACCGGCCAGGCGAACCGTCTTCTCCCCCCACGCACCGACCAGCAGCGGGGGCGGTGGTGACGGCGGCCAGTCGAGCGCGACATCGCGCAACTGCACGTAACGGCCGGAGGTGGTCAGACGCTCGCCGTGCAGCAGCGCCCGCAGCGCCGTCGTGTACTCCTCCAGCAGTGTCATCGGCGACGAGACGCGGGAGCCGACCTGGTCCATCCAGTCCAGGATCCCGTGGCCGATCCCCGGGACGAGCCGGCCGGGGAAGAGTCGCTCAAGAGTGGCGATCTCCATCGCCGTCAGCGCCACGTTCCGCAGCGGCACCGGCAGCAGCCCGATTCCCACGGTCAGTCGTTCGGTCCAGGCCAAGACCGCGGCCGCTGTCGCGATCCCGCTCTCCTTGAAGCAGTCCTCCCAGAGCCACAACTGCTCCAGCCCCGCCCGGTCGGCCGCGACGGCGACCTGCCGCAGCTCCTCCGGCGGACGGTCCGGCGGAAAGATCACTCCGAGTGTGGTCATGAGCCCATCCTTCACTACCGCGACGACGGTGTATCCCGCCGCGCCGGCGTTGATTTCTGGTCCGCCACTACTCGAACTGCATGAACAGCGAACAGATTGGGACCGACTCACCTAAGATCGGCAGAGCAGCGCCGCGCATCAGAGGAGGGCCCCGTCGTGGGGACGTCGATCGACAACCCGATCCTGAACTCGCCGTACCTGCAGCCGGAC
>CAYLOC010000227.1:0-2949 GCA_964385195.1 uncultured Nocardioidaceae bacterium | reverse complement strand
GGACTCAGGAGGCCAGGGCGGGTTCGGTGCGTTCGCGGACCTCGTCCTCGGTGACCTCCGGCGCCAGCTCGACCAGCTTCAGCCCGTCGGCGGTGACGTCGATGACGGCGAGGTCGGTGATGATCCGCTGCACCATGCCGCGACCGGTGTAGGGCAGCGAGCACTCGTTGACGATCTTGTAGGACCCGTCCTTGGCGGTGTGCTGCATGAGCACGATCACCCGTTTGGCGCCTTGCACCAGGTCCATCGCGCCGCCCATGCCCTTGACCATCTTGCCGGGGATCATCCAGTTGGCGATGTCACCAGACCCCGAGACCTGCATTGCGCCGAGGATCGCCGCGTCGATCTTGCCGCCGCGGATCATCCCGAACGACGTGGCGGAGTCGAAGAACGCAGCCCCGGGCCGCAGTGTCACGGTCTCCTTGCCGGCGTTGATCAGGTCCGGGTCCTCCTCCCCCTCGACCGGGTAGGCGCCGACGCCGAGGATCCCGTTCTCGGACTGCAGCACAATCTCGACATCATCGGGTACGTAGTTCGGGACCAGGGTCGGCAGCCCGATCCCGAGGTTGACATAGGCACCGTCGGTCAGCTCCGACGCCGCGCGGGCCGCCATCTGCTCACGTGACCACGCCATCAGGACTGCTCCTCTCGCGGACGGACGGTCCGCTTCTCGATCCGCTTGTCCGCCACCTGCTCCGGCGTCAACGGCACCACCCGCTTGACGTAGACACCCGGCACGTGAATGTCGTTGGGGTTCAGCTCACCGGGGTCGTAGAGCTCCTCCACCTCCGCGATCGTGACCCGGCCCGACATCGCGCACAACGGGTTGAAGTTGCGGGCAGAGTCGCGGAAGACCAGGTTCCCGTGCCGGTCGCCCTTCCACGCCCGGACCAGGCCGTAATCGGCGACGATCGCCTGCTCCAACACGAAACTCCGCGGCCCCTCGGCGGTGTCGAACTCCCGGGTCTCCTTCGCCGGCGAGGACTTGACCACGTTGCCGTCGGCGTCGTACCGCCACGGCAGGCCGCCCTCGGAGATCTGCGTCCCCTCACCGGTACGGGTGTAGAACGCGGCGATGCCCGACCCTCCGGCACGCAGCCGCTCGGCCAGCGTCCCCTGCGGAGTCAGCTCCACCTCCAGCTCCCCATGCAGGAACTGACGTTCGAACTCCTTGTTCTCCCCGACGTAGGAGGAGATCATCCGGCGGATCCGCTTCGCCCGCAGCAGCAGCCCCAGGCCCCAGTCGTCCACGCCGCAGTTGTTCGAGATCGCCTCGAAGTCACCGGCATCGGTCTCCAGCAGCGCCTTGATCAGTACCGTCGGAATCCCGCACAGCCCGAACCCGCCGACCGCCAGCGACGACCCGCTGGCGATGTCGGACACCGCCTCCTGAGCGCTCGCGACCACCTTGTCCATTCCCACTCCCTCACGGACGCGTCTGTTGGCCTCCCTGGCAACCTACTGCATCCGCGCCGGCCCGGCGTGTCTGGCCTGTGCGGGCGCGAGCCCGGGACGGCTTCCCCGGCTAGGCTGGCCACGATGTCGCCATCCAGCAACGGCCGCGGCGCCCCCCGGCTGCATATCGTGACCGGCAAAGGCGGCACGGGCAAGACGACGGTGGCCGGTGCCGTGGCGCTGCTGCTGGCCTCGGGTGGCGGAAAGGTGCTGCTGTGCGAGGTCGAGGGACGCCAGGGGATCGCACCCCTGTTCGACAGCAGTTCCCTTGAGTACGGCGAGCAGCGCATGGTGGGCAGCCCCAGGGACGGCGAGGTCTACGCACTGGCCGTGGACGCCGAGGACGCTCTGCTGGAGTACCTGTCGATGTTCTACCGGCTCGGACGTGCCGGCAAGGCCCTGAACCGCTTCGGGGTGATCGACTTCGCGACCACGATCGCCCCAGGAGTGCGTGATGTGTTGTTGATCGGGAAGGTCTATGAGGCGGTACGCCGACAGGTGGGTGGCGCCCCGACGTACGACGCCGTCGTCCTCGACGCGCCACCGACGGGCCGGATCGGCCGGTTCCTCAACGTCAACACCGAGGTCGCGGGGATCGCGAAGGTCGGGCCGATCAAACGCCAGGCGACCTCGATCATGCGGCTGCTGAAATCGGCAAAGACCGCCGTGCACATCGTGGCGACCCCGGAGGAGATGCCGGTACAGGAGGCGCTGGACGCAACCGCCGAACTGCGGAGTCTGGGCATCGGCGTCGGAGCCCTGGTCGTGAACATGGCCCGCACCCCGCTGCTTGAGGCCAAGGACCGCGAGCAGGCCCTTGCCGGACGCATGAGCCGCTCGGGGATCGCCACGGCGCTGCGCGCCGCGCAGGTGCCAGCCGGCAGTGCGGTCGTGGACGGACTGCTGGCAGAGGCTCGGGACCACAGCGAGCGGCTGGCGATGGAGGAGCACCAGCAGCAGCGTCTGGCCGCCACCGGCTACGACGTGGCCGTGCTTCCCGACGTACCCGAGACCGTCGACCTCGGGACGCTCTACGACCTGGCCGACCTGCTCGCCGACACACCGGCACTCGCCTAGGGCACCGATGACCGCTGCTCGTCGCCGTACCCATCCTGCGCTGGACACGCCGGGCCTCCTCGGCGACGAGGCCACCCGGATCATCGTGTGCTGCGGCTCGGGAGGCGTGGGGAAGACCACGACGTCGGCGGCCCTGGCGCTGCGTGCGGCCGAACAGGGACGCCGGGTGGTGGTGCTCACCATCGATCCCGCCCGGCGGCTGGCGCAGTCCCTCGGTCTGCACCAGCTGGACAACACCCCCCGCGCTGTGCGGGGCGTCTCCACCGACGCCGGAGGCAGCCTCGACGCGATGATGCTGGACATGAAACGCACGTTCGACGACGTCGTCGAGGCGCACGCGTCCCGGGAGAAGGCGGCTCAGATCCTGGCGAACCCCTTCTACCAGGCGCTGTCGAGCTCGTTCGCCGGGACGCAGGA
>CAYLOC010000226.1:0-3115 GCA_964385195.1 uncultured Nocardioidaceae bacterium | reverse complement strand
TCGACCAATGGGTTGCTTGGTTGTTGGCTAGGTTGCTGGCACCGAGCCTATGTCACCCGACAAGTGCTCCCGCCGTACGCCGTTCAGTCGTCGGTCCGGGGGAAGCCGCTGATACCGCGCCAGGCGAGCATCGAGATCAGCTCGGTCGCCTCGTCCCGGCTGAGGGTCCCGGACTGCGTGGTGGACTGTTGGAGCCAGAATCGCGCACTGACCTGGCTCATCCCGACCAGGGCCACCGCGAGCAGCCGCGCCCGCGCTGGTGGGAATCCGGTGTCGTCGGAGATCACCTCCGCAATCGCATCGGCACACCGCCTCGTGACCCGGTCCACCCGCTCCCGGACGGCCGGCTCCCCGGTCAGGTCGGACTCGAACACCAAGCGGAACGCCCCGCCGGCGTCCGCGACGTAGGTGTAGAACGCCTGAGTGGTAGCGGCGACCCGCTCGCTGTTGTCGTCGGTGCTGGCCAGCGCCTTGCGGACGCCCTCCACGACTTGGTCGCAGGCGTTGTCCAGCAGGGCGACGTACAGGTCGAGCTTGCCCGGGAAGTGCTGGTAGAGCACCGGCTTGGAGACTCCGGCATGGTCGGCGATGTCGTCCATCGCGGCAGCGTGGTACCCCTGTGCGACGAACACCTCCAAGGCTGCGTCCAGCAGCTGGTGACGTCGTGCGCTTCGTGGCATGCGCCCGCCGCGCGGTCCCTCACCTGTGCTCACCCGGGCATCGTATCGTCGTAGGCACGGCCATGATGCATGCCACGGCCCGGACGGCTCCGGAGAACTCAGGGAAGGGCGGCCCGGGCCTGGTCGAAGTCGCCGAACAGGTCGCCGTGCTCCTCGACCCGATCCAGCACGTCAGCGGGGGCGAACACCAGGTCCGCCGGCGACGTGGCCGCGTCGACCTCGTCCCAGGTCAGCGGCGTGGAGACGGTCGGAGAACCGAGCCCGCGGAGGGAGTAGGGCGCCACGGTCGTCTTCGCCGGGTTGTTCTGGCTCCAGTCGATGAAGACCTTTCCCCGGCGTACCGCCTTGTCCATCCGCGCCACGACATCACGTGGGTGTTCCGTGGCCAGCTCCTCCGCAACGCGCCGCGCGTACGTCGACGTGTGGTCGGAGGATCGGGTGCGGACCGGCACATACAACTGGGCGCCCTTCTTGCCCGAGGTCTTCGGGTACGCCGCGAGCCCGTCCTGCCGCAGCCGCTCGCGCAGCAGGCGCGCGACTGCGCAGCATTCGAGCACGGTCGCCGGCGGCCCGGGGTCGAGGTCGAAGACCAGCAGATCGGGTGCGTGCTGGCCACCGCGCGGGCCGACCGTCCACTGCGGCACGTGCAGCTCCAGCGCGGCGAGGTTGGCCGTCCACACCAGCGTCGGCAGGTCGTCACACACCACGTAGGTGACGCCGTCGTCGCCGTCATCGGGACGGAACACCGTACGGACCCAGTCCGGGGTACCGCGCGGGGCGTTCTTCTCGAAGAACGGCTGAGCCCCGGTGCCGTCCGGCCACCGCTTGCGGGTCAGCTGCCGGCCCCGGAGATGGGGAAGCAGGACCCCGGCCACCCGCCGGTAGTAGTCGATGACCTCGCCCTTGGTGAAGCCGGTATCGGGGTAGAGCACCTTGTCCAGGTTGGACAGCCGCACGGTGCGACCCTCGACCTGGACCGGCACCTGGTCGGTAGCCATTCGCCCACCTTACGGCCGGCGCGGCATCCGGGCTGTGCATCACCGGCGGAAACCGCACATCGGGAGTAGCGTTTCCGCCATCAACAATCGCTCCTGCCGGAGGACGGTGGTGACACATGCTTGGTTCCCGAACTACTCGCATTGCTGCCAGTGCGGCGTTGGCGGTAGCTCTGTCGCTGGGAGGCTACGCGGCCGCCGGGGCGCACAGCCACGGCCCCAACTATCAACCTCCCAACATCGACATCGTCAAGGGCCAGATCCAGACGTACTACGGCGACCAGTCAGGGTCGGTCAACGGGCACAGCGAGTTCCACGGCAGCGCACTCCACGTGGCGTCGCCCGACAGCACCTACGCCCACCAGATGTACAAGATCGAGCGCCACGCCCGACACCGGCTTCCGCACCTGATCCGGAAGGCTGACGCGGAGCCGGTCGTGCTGCTCGACGTCGACGACACGACGTTGCTGACCTACTCCTACGAGGTGTGGAGCGGGTTCCGGTACGTGCCGAGCGAGAACGCCGACTGGATCGAGACCATCGGCATGGACCCGACGTTCGGGATGCCGGCGCTTGTCAACTGGGCGCACCGCCATGGTGCGGAGATCTACTACCTGACCGGACGGCCCGTGAGCCAGCTCGACCCCACCATCCGGGACCTGAAGGACGCGGGCTACCCGGAGGTGGAGAGCAGCCACCTGTACCTCCGGGACCGGAACACCCCACCGGCGTACCTGGACTCGTGCGCACCGGACTGCACCACAATCCAGTACAAGTCCCTGACCCGCAAGCACATCGAGTCCCTTGGCAACGACATCGTGATGAACGTCGGTGACCAGTTCAGCGACCTGGAGGGCGGGTACGCCGACAAGACGGTCAAGCTCCCCAACCCGATGTACTTCCTGCCCTGAACCGCGCGGTCCGGATCGTGGACAGGCTGGTCCGGGGCTGACGGAGCGGGGAACATGGAAGGGCAGTCGTTGGTTACTACTGCACAGAAGTACCGCAACCAAGGAGCCCTACACCATGTCGCTGCCAGCCCTGGTCGAGCCCGCTGACGAGCTCACCGTCGAGGAGGTACGCCGCTACAGCCGTCACCTGATCATTCCCGACGTGGGGATGACCGGACAGAAGCGGCTGAAGAACTCCCGTGTGCTGATCATCGGCGCCGGCGGGTTGGGCAGCCCTGCCCTGCTCTACCTCGCCGCCGCCGGGGTCGGGACGCTCGGCGTCATCGACTTCGACGAGGTGGACGAGTCCAACCTGCAACGGCAGGTGATCCATGGCCAGGCCGACCTCGGCACGCTCAAGACCGAGTCCGCGAAGGAGTCGGTGCACGAGATCAACCCCTTGGTCCACGTCATCACGCACAACGAGCGGTTGACCAACGACAACGTGCTGGACATCTTCTCCGGCTACGACATCATCCTCGACGGGACC
>CAYLOC010000225.1:0-3263 GCA_964385195.1 uncultured Nocardioidaceae bacterium | reverse complement strand
ACCTTGAAGTCCATGTCGCCGAACGCGTCCTCGGCGCCGAGGATGTCGGTCAGCGTCACGTACTTCTGCTCGCCGTCAACCGACCCGGAGATCAGGCCCATCGCGATCCCGGCCACCGGTGCGCGCAGCGGCACCCCGGAGTTCAGCATCGCCATGGTCGAGGCGCACACCGAGCCCATCGAGGTCGAGCCGTTGGAGCCGAGCGCCTCCGACACCTGCCGGATCGCGTAGGGGAACTCCTCCCGCGTCGGCAGCACCGGCACCAGCGCCCGGCGGGCGAGCGCGCCGTGGCCGATCTCGCGGCGCTTCGGCGACCCCACGCGGCCGGTCTCCCCGGTGGAGTACGGCGGCATCTCGTAGTTGTGCAGGTACCGGCGGTGGGTCTCCGGCGACAGCGTGTCGAGCTTCTGCTCCATCGAGAGCATGTTCAACGTGGTGATGCCGAGGATCTGGGTCTCGCCGCGCTCGAACAGCGCGGAGCCGTGGACCCGGGGCACGATGCCGACCTCGGCGCTCAGCGGCCGGATGTCGGTCAGCCCACGGCCGTCCATGCGGATGCCCTCACGCAGCACGCGGTCGCGTACCAGCTTCTTGGTCAGCGCCCGGAAGCTGGCGCCGATCTCCTTCTCCCGGCCGGCGAAGTCGGCGCCGAGCTTGTCCAGCACCGCGGCCTTGACCTCGTCGATCTTCTCCTGCCGCTCCAGCTTGCCGGCGATGGCCAGTGCCGGGGCGAGGTCGGCGGTCGCGGCGGCCTCGACCGCGGCGTACACGTCGTCCTCGTAGTCGAGGAACCGCGGGAACTCCGCGACATCCTTGGCCGCGACCTGCGCGAGCTCGGCCTGCGCCTCGCACAGCTGCTTGATGAACGGCTTGGCCGCCTCCAGGCCCTCGGCCACGACGTCCTCGGTCGGTGCCTGCGACCCGCCGCGGACCTTCTCCCACGTGGCCTCGGTGGACTCGGCCTCGACCATCATGATCGCGACATCGCCGTCCTCAAGGACCCGGCCGGCGACCACCATGTTGAAGACCGCGTCCTCCAGCTGCGCGTGGGTCGGGAACGCGACCCAGTCGCCGTCGACCAGCGCCATCCGGGTGCCGCCGACCGGGCCGGAGAACGGCAGGCCGGAGAGCTGGGTGGACAGCGAGGCGGCGTTGATGCCCAGGACGTCGTAGGGGATGTCCGGGTGCACGGACAAGACGGTGATGACGACCTGCACCTCGTTGCGGAGGCCCTTGGCGAACGTGGGCCGCAGCGGCCGGTCGATGAGGCGGCAGAGCAGGATCGCGTCCTCGCTCGGGCGCCCTTCACGGCGGAAGAACGAGCCGGGGATCCGCCCGGCGGCGTACATCTTCTCCTCCACGTCGACGGTCAACGGGAAGAAGTCGAACTGGTCCTTGGGGTGCTTGCCGGCCGTCGTGGTCGACAGCAGCATCGTCTCGTCGTCGAGGTAGGCGACGGCGGACCCGCCGGCCTGTTTGGCGAGCTGTCCGGTCTCGAACCGGACCGTGCGTTTGCCGTGCTTGCCGTTGTCCAGAACGGTCTGCACGGAATGGGGTTGGTTACCCGACATGGGGATAGCCTTTCGTGTCGGGTGACGTCACCGCGCGGCTGACCGGCGAGCACGGCCGTGCCGTTCTCCGGTGGGGCCGTTCTCAGGCCGGTCTTCGATCGAGGCCCGCGGCGTCTCCCCCGTGATCCCGCATGATTTCGCGGGAGCCGATGGAAGGTCCGAAGGTCACTACCGAGGACCGGTTCCTGTACCCAGCCAGTCCGTCGCCTGCGACGTCACACAATGTCGGTGTACGGATATTCAGTTAGCGGACGCGGAGTGGTCCGGCGCCGGGATCACCCGGCGCGTGCCCTGTTGGCTAGCGGCGCAGCCCCAGGCGCTTCACGATCGACCGGTACCGGGCGATCTCCACCTTCTGCAGGTAGTTGAGCAGCCGACGGCGCTTCCCGACCAGGAGCAGCAGGCCCCGACGACTGTGGTGGTCGTGGGTGTGTTCCTTCAGGTGCTCGGTCAGGTCGGTGATGCGCTTGGTCAGCACCGCGATCTGTACCTCCGGGGACCCGGTGTCACCGTCGGCAGTGGCGTACTCGTCGATAATCTGCTTCTTCGTCGCAGCGTCCAGCGACACGCGATCTCCTCTCGGGGGTTGTTGCGCGGCGCGTCGGGGCATGTCCACCCGAGCACTTCGGCTCCGCGGCCGTCGTACGGCGACGCCAAGGGTACCAGCGCGGGCCCTCCCCCGCCCAATCCGTAACGTCCTGCACGGCGCGTGCGGTGCCGCGCGCCGTGCAGGACGTTACGGGCGTGGCACAGTGGCGGGATGAGTGCGGAGGAGCTGGTACGGCGGATGCGGGAGGCCGCAGTGGCGTTCCTGACGTCGCTGGATGCGGCCCAGTCCGGGCAGGCACGTGCTGCCTTCGAGACACCGGACCACCGGGAGTGGACCTACCTCCCGGGGCCGCGACCGGGTCTGGCGCTGGCGGACATGACGGCGCCGCAGCGCGACCTCGCGCTGGCGCTGCTCGACACCGGCCTCAGCGCCGGCGGGGCTCGTACCGCCCGCGACATCATGCTGCTCGACGACATCCTGCGCGACATCGAACGCGACGCTGGCCGGCCCGGCTGGGAGCGCCGCCACCGGCACCACTACTGGGTGCGGGTCCTCGGCGACCCGGCGGCCGACGAGGTCTGGGCGTGGCGGGTCACCGGTCACCACCTCGCGGTCCACCTCACCGTCGTCGGGGACGGTGTCGCCGCGACCCCGCAGTTCTTCGGCGCGAACCCCGCCGTCGTCCCCCACGGGGCGTACGCCGGTCGGCGTACCCTGCCGCAGGAGGAACACCTCGGTCGCGCACTGGTCACTGCCCTGGACGCCACCCAGCGTGCGCGTGCTCTCACCGCAACCACTGCGCCGCGCGACATCAAGACCCGCCAGGACCCGCTGGCCGACCCCGCCGTCGTCGACCGGGGACTGGCCGCCACGGACATGGACCCCGGGCAGCGTGACCTGCTGGAACAGCTGGTCCGGCACTACCTGGGGCGGGTGGCGCCGGAGGTGGCCGAGCCGTCCTGGGACGCGGCGGCCCGGTGGATGGACCAGACCAGCTTCACCTGGCAGGGCGGGCTGGCGCCGGGAGACGGCCACTACTACGCCGTGGTGGGGCCGACGTTCCTGCTCGAGTACGACAACGTCCAGGGCGGCGCCAACCACATCCACTCGGTGTGGCGGGACCTGCACCACGACTGGGGCCG
>CAYLOC010000224.1:0-3279 GCA_964385195.1 uncultured Nocardioidaceae bacterium | reverse complement strand
GCGCGCGGTGCAGGACGTTACGGCGGCGGGGAGCGCCGCGACGGCCGGGACCGCGGTGGCGAGCGCCGCGGTGGACCGGCTGCGGCTGGACGCCGACCGGGTGCAGGCGATGGCGCAGGGGCTGCGCGACCTCGTCGTGTTGCCGGACCCCGTCGGGGACGTGGTCCGCGGACAGCGGCTGCCGAACGGCCTGGAGGTGCGGCAGGTCCGGGTGCCCCTGGGGGTGGCGGCGATCATCTACGAGGGCCGGCCGAACGTGACCGCGGATGCGGCCGGGATCTGCGTCAAGAGCGGGAACGCGGTGCTGTTGCGGGGCTCGTCGTCGGCACGGTCCTCCAACGCGACGATCGTGGCCGCACTGCGCGCCGGTCTGGAGACCGCGGGCCTGCCACCGGACGCCGTCCAGCTCGTCGGCGGGGGCCGGGAGAGTGTGGGTGAGCTGCTCCGGGCGCGCGGGCTGGTCGATGTGGTGATCCCCCGGGGCGGAGCCGGTCTGATCCAGCGGGTCGTGACCGAGTCCACGGTGCCCGTGATCGAGACCGGCGTCGGGAACTGCCACGTGTACGTCGACGCCGCCGCCGACCTGGAGATGGCCGAGCGGATCGTGGTCAACGCCAAGACCCAGCGTCCCAGCGTCTGCAACGCCGCGGAGTCGCTGCTGGTCCACGCCGCGGTCGCCGAGGAGTTCCTGCCGCGGGTGCTCAAGGCGCTGTCGGCGGAGGGGGTGACGGTGCACGGTGATGAGCGGGTACGCCGGGCCGACGCCTCCGTCGTACCGGCGACCGATGCGGACTTCGCCACCGAGTATCTCGGCCTGGAGATGTCGGCCGCCGTGGTGGAGTCACTGGATGACGCGGTGGCCCACATCCGCCGCTACGGCTCCGGGCACACCGAGGCGATCGTCACCGACTCCCAGCCCGCGGCCCGCAGGTTCACCGCCGGTGTGGATGCCGCGGCGGTGATGGTGAACGCCTCCACCAGGTTCACCGACGGCGGCGAGTTCGGGTTCGGCGCCGAGATCGGCATCTCGACCCAGAAGCTGCATGCCCGCGGCCCGATGGGGCTGCCGGAGATGACGTCGACCACGTGGGTGGTCACCGGCGACGGCCAGATCCGGGCGTGAGCCGCCGGTGAGACCTGCGCGCGGGAACGGGGTGCGCTCGTGGTACGGCGGGGCGACCCGGTAGCCTAGGTGCATGGATTGGCTCGTGGCTGTAGCACCCCCCGAACATGAGCGCGAGATCGTCGCCGACCCGATCGTGTTCGGTGTCGTCGCGTTCGTGATCTTGCTGATCCTGCTGACCGGTGTGCTGATGTTCGGGAAGGGCCGGCCGCACTCTTGATGCGGGAGTGCAACGGCTGATGGGGCCACGGTCCCGCCGAGTCGGCGTGATGGGGGGCACGTTCGATCCGATCCATCACGGTCACCTCGTTGCCGCCTCGGAGGTCCAGGCGTGGTTCGGTCTGGACGAGGTCATCTTCGTTCCCACGGGGCAGCCGTGGCAGAAGGCGGACCGCGACGTCTCCGCCGCCGAGGACCGGTACCTGATGACGGTCATCGCCACCGCGTCCAACCCACGCTTCGCGGTCTCGCGCGTCGACATCGACCGTGCCGGACCGACGTACACCATTGACACGTTGCGGGACCTCAGTGACGCCCACCCGGATGCCGAGCTGTACTTCATCACCGGGGCGGACGCGCTGCAGCAGATCCTGACCTGGCACGATGCGGAGTCCGTCTTCGAGCTGGCTCATTTCGTCGGATGCACCCGGCCGGGGACGCAGGTGGAGGAGAGCACGCTGCAACAGCTGCCGTCGGACCGGGTGACGCTGATCGAGGTCCCGGCGCTGGCGATCTCCTCCACCGAGTGCCGCGCCCGGGCTCGGAGGGGTGAGCCGGTGTGGTACCTCGTCCCCGACGGCGTCGTGCAGTACATCAACAAGCGCGGCCTGTACCGGACGTCGGGCAGCCCCGACGGAGCCCCGGTCGGGCCGGAATCGGCCACCAACACATCAGAGGGTCAACTGACGTGAGCGCAACCGAGTGGGCCACCGAGCTCGTGACCGCCGCCGCCACCGCCGCCGCGGACAAGCTGGCGCAGCACATCGTCGCCTTCGACGTGTCCGAACAGCTCTTCATCACCGAGGCGTTCCTGCTGTGCTCGGGCAACAACGACCGGCAGGTGCACGCGATCGTCGACGCCGTCGAGGAGAGGCTGCGGCAGCTCGGCGCCCAACCGGTACGCCGGGAGGGCGAGCGCGACGGCGGGTGGGTGCTGTTGGACTACGGCGACATCGTGGTGCATGTGCAGCAGGAGGAGCAGCGGGTGTACTACGCGCTGGAACGGATCTGGCACGACTGCCCGGAGATCCGGCTGCCGGAGTCGGTCGGTGCTGCGCGGGGGCCGGTCGGGAACTCCGAGGACGACGCCTCGTGACGTCATCCGCGAACGGCGCCGTCGTCGACGCCGAGGGGGGTCGACGGCTGGTGTTGTGGCGGCATGGCCGCACTGCCTGGAACCATGCCGGCCGCGCCCAGGGCCACGCCGACATCGGCCTGGACGCGGTCGGCGTCGCCCAGGCGGAGCGGGCCGCCGCGGTGCTCTCGACGTACCGCCCGTCGTTCATCTGGACCAGCGACCTGGCCCGTGCCCGGCAGACGGCGGAGCGGCTGGAGGCGCAGACCGGACAGGAGATCGTGCTCGATGAGCGGCTCCGGGAGAAGGACGTCGGCGCCCGGGAGGGGATGACGTTCGAAGAGGTCGCCGAGGCGTTCCCCGAGGAGTATGCGGTGTTCGCAGCCGGGGGAGAGCTGCATGTCTCCGGCGCGGAGACGCTGGCCGATGTCGGCAAGCGGATGGTCGCGGTACTGACCGACGCGATGAACGCGCTCGCCGAGGAGCAGACCGGTGTCCTGGTCGGCCACGGGCTGGCGCTGCGGGTGGGGTTGATGGCGTTCTTCTCGGTGCCGACGCCGCTGCAGGACATGCTGGCCGGGATGTCCAACTGCGCTTGGACCGTGCTGGAGCAGCGGGTACGGCGAGGCTGGCAGATCGTGGACTACAACGCCCAGACGCTGCCCGAACCGCTCGACCTCCCCGACGACCCCAACGCGTGACCCCTCGCCGCGACGTTTCGCGGCGGGCTTCGCGCCTCGGCGATTTTCACCGCGGTCGACCTGGCCGTTACACTGGTGCGAGTCGGCCGCGTACGGCGGTGGGCCTGGGGCTATGGCGCAGTTGGTAGCGCGCCTCCATGGCATGGAGGAGGTCAGGGGTT
>CAYLOC010000223.1:0-3297 GCA_964385195.1 uncultured Nocardioidaceae bacterium | reverse complement strand
GAGGTGATCTTCGAGGAGTTCAAGGGCACCGGCAACATGGAGCTGCGGCTGCGCCGGGAGTACGCCGACAAGCGGATCTTCCCCGCCATCGACGTCGACGCCTCCGGTACCCGCCGCGAGGAGCTGTTGATGAGCAGGGACGAGCTGCAGATCACCTGGAAGCTGCGTCGCGTGGTCGGCGCGCTGGAGGGTCAGCAGGCCCTGGAGCTGGTGCTGCAGAAGCTGAAGGACACCAACTCCAACGCGGAGTTCTTGATGCAGGTCAACACCACCACCCCCACCGGGCTGCGCGGGGACAACTGAGCGGATTCGCGCGCGGTTTGCGCCAGGTGGCACACTGAGATGCTGGTTCCGGTTCACGCCCGACGCGGCGACCCGGCGGCCACGAGAGATGTGAGGAGACCATGAAGAAGGACATCCACCCCGAGTACGTGGTGACCGAGGTGACCTGCACCTGCGGGAACACCTTCACCACGCGCAGTACCGCTCCCAACGGGGTCCTGCACGCCGACATCTGCTCGGCCTGCCACCCGTTCTACACCGGTAAGCAGAAGATCCTCGACACCGGTGGCCGGGTGGCCCGGTTCGAGCGCCGCTACGCGAAGGCCAAGGCCAAGAAGTAGCTGCGCCCTCCCTCAGTGCGGAGCCGGTGTCGGCTCCGCCGATGCACGACAGCAGCGTCGGGAAGGGCGGTGACAGGTGTTCGAGGCGGTAGAGAGCCTGGTTGAGGAACACGCAGAGCTGGAGCGGCGGCTCGCCGAGCCGGACGTGTTCTCCGACCCTGCCCTCTCACGCCGGCTCAACCAGCGCTATGCCGAGCTCGGCGCGATCGTCGACACCTACCACCGCTGGCAACAGACCACGGCGGACTGCGAGACCGCGCACGAGCTGGCCGCCGAGGACGCCAGCTTCGTCGAGGAGGGGGAGCGCCTGCAGGTCCAGGCTCATGACCTCCAAGAGCGGCTGCGGCGGCTGCTGGTACCCCGCGACGAGGCCGACGGCAAGGACGCGATCGTCGAGGTCAAGGCCGGTGAGGGCGGGGAGGAGTCGGCGCTGTTCGCCGGCGACCTGCTGCGGATGTACACCAAGTACGCCGAGGCGCGCGGCTGGCGGGTCGAGGTGCTCGACGAGGCCGAGACCGGGCTGGGCGGGGTGAAGAACGTCACGTTCGCCGTCAAGGCCAAGGGGACGCCCGAGCCGGGGGAGGCGCCGTACGCGCTGTTGAAGTTCGAGGGCGGCGTGCACCGGGTGCAGCGGGTCCCGGTCACCGAGTCCCAGGGCCGCATCCACACCTCCGCAGCCGGGGTCCTGGTACTCCCCGAGGCAGACCCCATCGACGTCACCATCGACGAGAACGATCTGCGCATCGACGTCTTCCGGTCCTCGGGACCGGGCGGGCAGAGTGTCAACACCACTGACTCCGCGGTCCGGATCACGCACGAGCCGACCGGCATCGTGGTCTCGTGCCAGAACCAGAAGAGCCAGCTGCAGAACCGCGAACAGGCGATGCGGGTCCTGCGTTCGCGGCTGCTCCAGGTGGCCCAGGACGCGGCGGAGAGCGAGGCCGCCGACGCCCGCAAGTCCCAGGTGCGCACCGTGGACCGCTCCGAGCGGATCCGGACCTACAACTTCCCGGAGAACCGGATCACCGACCACCGGGTGGGATACAAGGCCTACAACCTCGATCACGTCCTCGACGGGGACCTGCAGGCGGTGATCGACGCCTGTGTCGAGGCCGACTTCGCCGGCCGGCTCGCCGAGGTGGAGTCGCACTCGAACAGCCCCGCATGACCACCGCCGGTGCGGCCGGTTCGCTGATCACCGCAGCCGCCGCCGAGCTGACCGCGGCAGGCATTGCCTCCCCACAGCACGACGCAGAGGCGCTGCTGTTATGGCTGCTCGACGTACCCCGTGGCCGGCTGGACCGGGAGCAGACCGTGCCGGCACCGATCACCGAGCGGTTCGGGGAGCTGGTACGTCGTCGTGCCGCCCGGGAGCCGCTGCAGCACCTCGTCGGCACCGCGCCGTTCCGGTATCTCGAACTGGAGGTGGGGCCGGGAGTGTTCATCCCCCGGCCGGAGACCGAGCTGGTCGCCGGAGCCGCCGTCGACGAGCTGACGCGGCTGCGAACCGCGGGAGTGGCACCGGCCGCCGTCGATCTCGGGACCGGGTCGGGCGCGATCGCGCTTGCGATGGCGACCGAGGTACCAGGAGTCCGCGTCAGCGCCGTGGAGCTCTGCTCCGCCGCGCTCGGCTATGCCCGTCGCAACATCGATCGCGCCGGTGTCCAGATCGACCTGCGGCACGGTGACATGGCCGTCGCACTGCGCGACCTCGCGGGCGCGGTCCATGTCGTCGCCGCGAACCCGCCGTACGTGCCGGAGGGCGGTGCCGACCGGCTCCCACCCGAGGTCCGTGACCATGAACCGGCCCCGGCACTGTGGTCCGGCCCGGACGGGCTGGACGCGATCCGGGTGGTGCTGCGGGTGGCGGCCGCGCTGCTCGTCCCCGGCGGGCTGCTTGTCTGCGAGCACGATGACACCCACGAACGGGTCGCTGCAGAACTGTGCCGCGCCCAGGGTGGCTGGGACCAGGTACAGGAGCACCGTGACCTGGCCGGGCGGCCCCGGTTCCTCACGGCGCGCCGCAGGGTAGGTCCTGGTGACTCCGCCGCTGCTGGCACGATGGGTCTGTGAGCGAGGTCTACTCCTGTCGGGATCCGGAGCGACGGGCGGCGGGGTTCGCTGCCGCCAAACGGACCCTGGAGGGCAGCGGGCTGATCGTGCTGCCGACCGACACGGTGTATGGCGTCGCCGCCGACGCGTTCGACCCCGAAGGGGTGCGTCGGCTGTTGCGTGCCAAGGCGCGGGGGAGGGGGATGCCGCCGCCGGTGCTCGTGGGTGACCTCGACACGATGCAGGCACTGACCGACGAGGACCGCGCCGACGTCCAGAAGCTCGTCGACGCGTTCTGGCCGGGCGGGCTGACGCTGGTTGTCCGCCAGCAGGCCAGCCTGCGCTGGGACCTCGGAGACACCCGCGGCACGGTGGCGCTGCGGATGCCGGACCAGGCCGACACGGTGGCGCTGCTGAAGCAGACCGGGCCGCTGGCGGTGAGCAGTGCCAACATCAGCGGCCAGCCGGCGAGTACGACGATCGAGGAAGCGCAGGAGATGCTCTCCGACAGCGTCGACGTGTTCCTCGACGCCGGTCCGACGCCCGGCCCGGTGGCGTCCACGATCATCGACGCGACCGGGGACACGCTGCGGGTGCTGCGAGACGGAGTGGTCACCCTCGC
>CAYLOC010000222.1:0-3430 GCA_964385195.1 uncultured Nocardioidaceae bacterium | reverse complement strand
AGCCAGTCGGACGAATCGGGAAGGGGAGGTGGCCCGATGAGCCGCTCCGTCCTGATCAAGGGCGCCCGGATACTCGGTGGGGAGCCCGCCGACCTGCTGGTCAAGGACGGCCGGCTGCTCGACCCCGACGACGCGGGTACGGCGAGAGCGAGCGTGGTCGACGCCGACGGGCTGGTCGCGCTTCCCGGCCTGGTCGACCTGCACACCCACCTGCGTGAGCCGGGCCGCGAGGACGCCGAGACCGTCGCCACCGGGTCCCGGGCCGCCGCGGCCGGCGGGTTCACCGCCGTGCACGCGATGGCGAACACCGAGCCGGTCGCCGACACTGCCGGCGTCGTGGAACAGGTCTGGCACCTCGGGCGCCAGGCCGGCTACTGCGACGTCCGCCCGGTCGGCGCGGTCACGGTCGGCCTGGGAGGCGAGCAGCTCGCCGAGCTCGGGGCGATGGCTGACTCCGCCGCCGGCGTACGCGTGTTCTCCGACGACGGCAAGTGCGTGTCCGACGCGGTGCTGATGCGTCGCGCGCTGGAATACGTCAAGGCGTTCAGCGGGGTCGTTGCCCAGCATGCACAGGAGCCGCGGCTGACCGAGGGCGCGCAGATGAACGAGAGCGCGATGTCCGGCGTCCTGGGGATGCGGGGATGGCCCGCAGTAGCCGAGGAGGCCGTCATCGCCCGCGACTGCCTGCTCGCCGCGCACGTCGGGTCCCGGCTGCACGTCTGCCACGTTTCCACTGCCGGGTCGGTGGAACTGGTGCGCTGGGCCAAGGCCAAGGGCTGGTCGGTCACCGCCGAGGTCACCCCGCACCATCTGCTGCTCACCGACGACCTCGTCGCCTCCTACGACCCGATCTACAAGGTCAACCCGCCGCTGCGCACCGCCGACGACGTGGAGGCGCTGCGCGCCGGGCTGGCCGACGGCACCATCGACTGCGTGGCCACCGACCACGCGCCGCACGCCACCGAGGACAAGGAGTGCGAGTGGGCCGCGGCAGCGATGGGGATGCTCGGCCTGGAGACGGCCCTGTCGGTCGTCCAGCAGACGATGGTCGACAGCGGCCGGATGGGCTGGGCCGACGTCGCCGACCGGATGTCGGTCCGCCCTGCCCGGATCGGCGGCGTCTCCGGGCAGGGGCAGCCGATCCAGCCCGGCAGCCCGGCGAACCTCACCCTCGTCGACCCCGCAGCCACCCGCATGGTCGACCCCGCCGACTCCGCGTCGTTGTCCCGTAACACGCCGTACGCCGGCAGGGAGCTGCCCGGACAGGTCGTCGCCACGTTCTATGCCGGT
The DNA here is from genome assembly GCA_964385195.1 of uncultured Nocardioidaceae bacterium. Taxonomy (GTDB): domain Bacteria; phylum Actinomycetota; class Actinomycetes; order Propionibacteriales; family Nocardioidaceae; genus CAYLOC01. Next base: position 2,140 of record CAYLOC010000222.1, on the reverse strand, counting down.
TCCCCCACCGTGCTCGACGGGAAGCTCCAGTGAGCCCCCGCGGCCCAGCACTGCTGGTACTGGAGGACGGCCGGGCCTTCCACGGCCAGCAGTACGGCGCCGCGGGCGAGACCGTCGGCGAGGCGGTGTTCGCCACCGGCATGACCGGCTACCAGGAGACGCTGACCGACCCGTCGTACCACCGGCAGGTCGTGGTCATGACGGCACCGCATATCGGCAACACCGGCGTCAACGCCGAAGACGGCGAGTCGGTGTCCGGCCGGATCTGGGTCAGCGGGTACGTCGTCCGCGAGCCGACCCGGCACGCCAGCAACTGGCGTGCCGCGGGCGACCTGGAGACCGACCTCGCGCGGCAGGGGGTGGTGGGGATCTGCGGGGTCGACACCCGCGCCCTGACCCGTCACCTGCGCGAGCGCGGCGCGATGCGGGTGGGGATCTCCACCACCGAGACCGACCCCGGCGCCCTGCGGCAGCGGGTGCTGGCCGCGGCGCCGATGACCGGGGCGGCGCTGGCACAGGAGGTCAGCACCCCCGAGCCGTACGTCGTGCCGGCGGTGGGGGAGCGGAAGTACCGTGTCGCGGCGCTGGACCTGGGGATCAAGCAGATGACCCCCCGGCGGCTGGCCGAACGTGGAGCCGAGGTGCACGTGCTGCCCGCGACCGCCACGCTGGAAGACGTCCTCGCTGTCGAGCCGGACGGGGTGTTCTACTCCAACGGACCCGGTGACCCCGCCACCGCCGAGACGCAGGTGGAGGTGCTGCGTGGCGTGCTGGAGCGGCACATCCCCTACTTCGGCATCTGCTTCGGTCACCAGCTCTTTGCCCGTGCCCTCCGGCTCGGCACGTACAAGCTCCGACACGGACACCGGGGGATCAACTGCCCCGTAGAGGACCTGGCGACCGGGAAGGTGGAGGTCACCGCGCACAACCACGGGTTTGCCGTCGACGCGCCGTCCGGACAGTTCGACTCGCCGTACGGGCGGGCGGAGGTGACCCACCGCTGCCTCAACGACGACGTGGTGGAGGGGCTGCGGCTGCTGGACCGGCCGGCGTTCTCGGTGCAGTACCACCCCGAGGCCGCCGCGGGCCCGCACGACGCGACGTACCTGTTCGACCGGTTCTGCGACCTGATGTCCACCCGATCCGTCCGACCGGCCCCCGCGGGAACCACCTCGGCTCAGTCGGACGAATCGCGGGCGGTGCTGGTGATCGGGTCCGGGCCGATCGTGATCGGGCAGGCATGCGAGTTCGACTACTCCGGTACCCAGGCCTGCCGGGTGCTGAAGCAGGAGGGGCTGCGGGTCATCCTGGTCAACTCCAACCCGGCGACGATCATGACCGACCCGGAAGTGGCCGATGCCACGTACGTCGAACCGATCACTCCTGACTTCGTTGCCCGGGTTATCGAAGCCGAGCGCCCGGACGCGTTGCTGGCCACGCTCGGCGGGCAGACCGCGCTGAACACCGCCGTCGCGCTGGCCCGTGACGGCACGCTGGAGAAGTACGGCGTGGAGCTGATCGGCGCCTCCATCGAGGCGATCGAGGCCGGAGAGAACCGGCAGACGTTCAAGCAGATCGTGGCGGACATCGGCGGCGAGGTCGCCGCCAGCGCGATCTGCCACTCCATGGACGAGTGCCTCGCCGCCGCCGAGCGGCTCGGGTACCCACTCGTGGTCCGGCCGTCGTACACGATGGGCGGTGCCGGGTCGGGGATGGCCTACGACGAGGCGGGGCTGCGCCGGATCGCCGGTGCCGGGCTGGACGCCAGCCCCACCACCGAAGTGCTGCTGGAGGAGTCGATCCTCGGCTGGAAGGAGTACGAGCTGGAGGTGATGCGCGACGGCCACGACAACACCGTGATCGTCTGCTCCATCGAGAACCTCGACCCGATGGGCGTGCACACCGGCGACTCGGTAACCGTGGCCCCCGCGATGACGCTGACCGACCGTGAGTACCAGCGGATGCGGGACCTGGCCATCGACATCATCCGCGCGGTCGGGGTGGAGACCGGTGGCTGCAACATCCAGTTCGCGGTCAACCCCGCCGACGGGCGGCTGATCGTGATCGAGATGAACCCGCGGGTGTCCCGCTCCAGTGCGCTGGCCAGCAAGGCCACCGGGTTCCCGATCGCGAAGATCGC
>CAYLOC010000221.1:0-3450 GCA_964385195.1 uncultured Nocardioidaceae bacterium | reverse complement strand
CCGGTGATGTGCCTGCAACGCCCGGCGGGCAGGTTGGTGCGGGGCGGCCCTCCTCGCCCGTCCTCCTCCCGGGGGCAGACCGGGCCTCGTGGCGAGGCTGCGCTCAACGCTTCGGGCTCAGGGGCGCCAGCCCGGCTCCGCTCGCACTCAGCCACGCGTGAGTTCCCGCGATCCGCGGCCCTGTCGGGGTGTGGACGAGCACCCCGGCGACGATGGCCACATCCCAGCCGGCCGTACTGATCTGCGGCGCGCCGACGCGGCGTACCGCTTGTACCGAACGGTCCCGCGCCGCCTCGGTCAGCGCCACCAGGCTGGAGGTCTGGTCGGCGGTGAGACCGGGCATCAGCGCCCGGCGCAGCAGGGCCAACTCTGCGTCGCCGTCGTCGAGGCGGCCGGCGTCTGTGCGGCCAGCCGCGATCTCGGAGTGGATCTGGGTCAGCGCGCCACACGCCGCGGATGTACCGCTCAACCCCGGGCGCGTCACCTGGCCCGGAGTGCCGGAGGCATCCACGCCAAGGTGCGGCAGCACGAACACGAGCAGCCTTCGGGTGCCGCCGTCGTCGGGTGCGTGCCCGGCCACTGCCTGCCAGCCGGACGTCCCCAGGACCACTACTCCCGCCAGGCTGGACAGATCTGCGACGGGACCCCACTCCCGTGCAAGGTGCTGCTTGACCGGGAACGTCAGCTCGTCGCGGCACGTACAGACCATCGGCAGGCAGGTGCCGAGCCGGAAGCCGTGTGGTGTCAAGGACCGCCGTACGACGGTGAAGAAGTCGTCGACCGAGGAGCTGTCGGGAAACGGCAGCACCGGTTCAGCAGGAGCGGGCTCCTCATGGGTGGTCACGTCGCCGACCTTAGCGGGGGCGCTTGAGCGGCTCGTGCACGCGCCCGCCCGCGTTGCGGGAGCCGATGGCCCACAATGGCAACCGTGGCCAAGCACCGGCGTAGCGCTCCCGACTCTGTCGACCTCGATCCCGAGCGCGCGCGTCTGCGCGATGCCGACACCGGAGGGGCGTCGTGGCGGGCATGGGGTCCGTACGTCGCCGAGCGCGCCTGGGGCACCGTCCGGGAGGACTACTCCCCGAACGGACACGCGTGGGCGTCGTTCCCGTTCGAGCACGCCGTGTCCCGGACGTACCGGTGGAACGAGGACGGGTTCACCGCCTGGTGCGACGCCGAACAGTACCTGTGCCTGGGACTGGCGCTGTGGAACGGCGCCGATCCGGTCCTGAAGGAACGGCCGTTCGGGCTCAGTGGACCGCAGGGTAACCACGGTGAGGACGCCAAGGACTACTGGTGGTACGTCGACAACACGCCCACCCACTCCTGGATGCGTACCCGCTACGCCTACCCGACGCGGGAGTTCCCCTACCAGCAGTTGGTGGACGCCAATGCCGCCCGAGACCGGTCCCAGCCGGAGTATGAACTGCTCGACACCGGCATCTTCGACGACGACCGGTACCTGATGGTGACGACCGACTGGGCCAAGGCCGGCCCGGCCGACGTGTGTATGCGGGTGCGGGTGGAGAACCGCGGCCCGGAGACGGCCACCGTGCACGTGCTGCCCACCGCGTGGTTCCGCAACACCTGGTCCTGGCAGGTGGACTCCGAGCGGCCGTCGATGTGTGCCGACGAATGCGCGATCCGCGGTCAGCACGCGGTGCTCGGGGAGTTCTGCGTTACCAGCGTGGCCGTGGACGGCGATCCGCCCGGGCTGCTGTTCTGCGAGAACGAGACCAACGTCAACCGGCTGTACGGCGCGGACGTCTTCGGCGGGCAACCGGCGACGCCGTACCCCAAGGACGGCATCAACGACCACGTCGTACACGGCGCTGCGACCGTCAATCCGCAGCGCGTGGGAACCAAGGCCGCGTTCCGACACGTCCTCACGATCTCCGCCGGCGCGAGCGCGGAGGTGCGGGTGCGGCTGCGTGTCGGGAGTGAGCCCGACCGCGCCTCGCTGGATCTGGGAGCCGGATTCGACGAGGTCATGCGCACCCGCGAGGCCGAAGCCGACGCGTTCTGGGCACCGCTGGTGCAGCACCTCGACACCGAACGAGCACACGTCGTGCGGCAGGCCTTCGCCGGGTTGCTGTCCTCCCAGCAGTACTACGGCTACGACGTACGCCGATGGCTGGAGGGCGACCCCACCGAGCCGCAACCGCCGGGGCAACGCTGGCAGGGACGCAACACCGCATGGACCCACCTGCGCAGCGCGGACCTGATCTTGATGCCGGACCCGTGGGAGTACGCCTGGTTCGCCGCCTGGGATCTCGCCTTCCACTGTGTGGCGATGGCACTGGTCGACCCGGCGCTGGCGAAGGAGCAACTGTTGTTGCTGCTCGGCGAGCGGTTCCAGCATCCCGGTGGGCAGCTTCCGGCGTATGAGTGGAACTTCTCCGACGTCAACCCACCCGTCCACGCCTGGGCGGCGCTGCAGATCTACCGCATTGACGGCGAGCGCGACACCGCGTTCTTGGAGCGGGCACTGCACAAGCTGCTGATCAACTTCACCTGGTGGGTCAACCGCAAGGACAACCTGGGCAACAACCTGTTCGAGGGCGGGTTCCTGGGGCTGGACAACATCGGGCCGTTCGACCGGTCCCAGCCGCTGCCCGGCGGCGGGATGCTGGAGCAGAGCGACGGCACCGCGTGGATGGCGATGTTCTGCCTGGACATGCTGGCGATCACGCTGCAGTTGGTCCGCGACGACCACACCTACGACGACCTGGCGGTGAAGTTCCTCGACCACTTCTGCCGCATCGCCGAGGCCGCGAACAACCTGGGCCTGTGGGACGCGGAGGACGGCTTCTACTACGACCTGATCCGGCACCCGGACGGATCCACCAGCCCGGTACGAGTCCGGTCGATGGTCGGCTTGCTGCCGCTGGTGGCGACCGCGCGGCTGTCCGACGAGACCCTCGATGCGATGCCGCGGCTCGCGGCGTACGTCGAGTCGCTGCGCCGCCGGCGCCCGGACCTGGTGGACGCGGTGCACCTGGACCCGCACGGGGGTGGCGGGCTGCTGGCGATGTGCGGGCCGGACCAGGTCGCGCGGATCCTGGACCGGCTGCTGGACCCTGCGGAGTTCTGGTCCGACTACGGGGTCCGCAGCGTGTCGGCGTACCACCGCGAGCACCCGGCGCAGGTGTTGCTGGACGGGCAGGCATTCAGCGTCGACTACGAGCCGGGGGAGTCGCATATCCCGTTGTTCGGCGGCAACTCCAACTGGCGTGGCCCGGTGTGGTTCCCGGTCAACGCCCTCCTCGTCGGCGGGCTACGGCGGTACGGCGAGGAGGCGGCCGAGGAACTCTCCGACCGGCTGATGCGGATCTTCCTACCCGGCCCGGACGGCATCCGGCCCGGCATGCAGGGGCTGCCGTGGCAGGACGACGTGCTGTTCCACGAGTACTTCCACGGCGACACCGGTGCCGGGCTCGGCGCCAGCCA
>CAYLOC010000220.1:0-3463 GCA_964385195.1 uncultured Nocardioidaceae bacterium | reverse complement strand
CGACGCAGCGAGCTGGCCGCGCGTCTTTCCGCCGTCGAGGAACGCGTCGCGGCCGCGGCGACAGGGGCCGGCCGGTCGCCGGAGGAGATCACCGTGGTGGTGGTGACCAAGACATGGCCGGCCAGTGATGTCGAGCACCTCTACGACCTCGGTGTCCGGCACTTCGGGGAGTCCCGGCATCCCGAGGCGGAGGACAAGGCCGCAGCACTCGCCGGTCGTCCCGGCGTGGTCTGGCACTTCGTGGGACAGGTGCAGTCCAACAAGGCGGCCAGGATCGCCGGGTACGCCGACGTGGTGCACTCGGTGGACTCGGTGCGGGTCGCGCAGCGGCTGAACTCGGGTGCGCACCGGTTCGACCGGACCGTGCGGTGCCTGGTACAGGTGTCGCTGGACCCTCCTGGCACCGCGGGCCGTGGTGGCGTGCCCCCGGAGCAGGTTCCCGAGGTGGCCGAGGCGGTGGAGACCGCCGGTGGACTGCGGCTGGCCGGCGTCATGGGGGTCGCACCGCTGGAGGGCGACGCCGTGACCGCGTTCGAGCGGCTCGCCGCTGTCAGTGCCGAACTCGTCGGCACCTACCCGGAGGCGAGCTGTGTCTCCGCAGGGATGAGCGGAGACTTCGAGGAGGCGATCAACGCGGGCGCGACACACGTCCGGATCGGGGCGGCGGTACTCGGCGCGAGGCCCCCGATTCGGTAGTGTCTGAGCGAGAAGGGCGCAAGGGCGGTTCATCGGCACCGTTGCAGCGGCGGTCGACTGGATCGGCAACGACGACCAACAGATGAGTCTGTGGAGGCTACGACGTCATGGCGGGTGCAATGCGCAAGGTCGGTGTCTATCTCGGCCTGCTGGAGGACACGGACCGCTACGAAGACGACTACGATGCCGACGTTGACGAGCACACTGCTGCGCCACACCCGGCGCGTCGGCCTGCCCCGTCCCCGCGGCAGGAGAAACCGGCCCCGGTGTCGTCGCTGAGCGAACGACGCCGCCCGGAGGCGGTGCCCGACTCACCGCAGATCACCACGTTGCATCCGCGGAACTACAACGAGGCCCGCACGATCGGCGAGTACTTCCGTGACGGCGTACCGGTGATCATGAACCTGTCGGAGATGGACGACGGGGATGCCAAGCGGTTGGTGGACTTCGCCGCGGGCCTGGTCTTCGCCGTACGTGGCAGCATCGACCGCGTGACCAACAAGGTGTTCCTGCTCTCCCCGGCCAACGTGTCGGTCACCGCTGAGGACAAGCAGCGCATCGCTGCAGAAGGCGGGTTCTTCAACCAGTCCTGAACCGGACGCACCGGCTCGGCTCGGTCGCTCGGGTAGCATCCACACGTGGTCATCATTGGCAGCGTCATCGAGATCGTCCTGTGGCTGTACATCGTGCTGCTGCTGGCGCGGATCGTGGCCGAGTGGGTACAGATGTTCGCCCATTCCTGGAGACCGCACGGGGTGCTGCTCGTCGGGCTGGAACTCGTCTACACCGCGACCGACCCGCCCTTGAAGCTCGTCCGAAGGGTGATTCCGCCGCTGCGGCTGGGTGGGGTGTCACTGGACCTGTCCATTCTGCTGGTGCTGGTCGTGTGCTACGTGCTGTTACGGGTCAACCGCAGCTTCATCCTTTTCGCCTAACCCGGCCGGGCACACCCGGCTGCCGGTCCGGGCTCCCGGGTGCCGCTCCGGGAGGGGGCGGGTAGGCTGGGCCCCGCCCGGGAGCGCCGCGCCACGCACAGCAGCGCCACAGTAGGGTGGCTCCCGCAACCATCGATGATGCAACGACTATGGACTGCCTGAGGTGAGCTCATGCCGCTGACGCCCGAAGACGTGCACAAAAAGACGTTCACGCCCGTCCGTCTCCGTGAGGGCTACGACATGGGGGAGGTCGACCAGTTCCTCGACGAGGTCGAGACCGAGCTGACGCGGCTCCAGGACGAGAACGACGAGCTCCGTCGCCAGCTCCAGGCCGCCACGGACACACCTGCCGAGTCGGCTCCGGCCGAGGCAGCCCCCGCCGGAACAGCGCCGGTCGTGCCAGCGCCTGCTCCCGAGCCGACCGCACCGGAACCGGCTCAGCCGGCTGCCGAGGCGCCGGCCGCTGAGGCGCCCGTCGCTGAGTCCCCGGCGTCCCCGGCCGAGTCCGACCAGTCGGCGGCGGCCCCACCGGTGCGGGACGTCCCGCCGTTGCCCGCGGTCAAGACGGTTCCGGAGGCCTCGGCCACAGCGGCGCGGTTGCTCGAGATCGCGACCAACAACGCCGACCAGCTGCTCAACGAGGCCAAGTCCGACGCCGACAAGATCGTCGGCGAGGCCCGCACGAAGGCCGAGCGGCTGGAGACCGACGCCAAGGCGAAGGTCAACCGTCTGGAGTCCGATGCCCAGACACGGGCGGAGAAGCTGGATGCGGAGACCAACGAGCGTCGGCACCAGATGCTGGGACAGCTCAACCGGGACAAGGAGTCGCTGACCCGGGAGCTGGAAGATCTGCGGACGTTCGAGCGGGAGTACCGTGCCCGGCTCCGCAGCTACTTCGAGGGTCAGTTGAAGGCGCTGGAGGGTGAGGGGGACGGCAATGTCCCCCTCTCACCGTCGGTGAGTGGTGAGGAGACACCACGTCGGCTGCGGGAGCTGCTCGGCGACGACGCCGGCTGAGACTCCGGCGAATTCAAAGGGGGCCTGCGCCGCTGCGGCGTGTCGGGTTGGTTCGAACGTGTGTTCGCCCTAGGTTTGTCCACAGCACACCCAAGGGTCGGTACGCCGTCCACAGCCTCCGTGTCCCGCACGGAACTGTCGGTCCGCTGACCTAACGTCGAACATGACCGATAGCCACACACGTACACCGCAGACGGGACTGGATGGTTCATATGGCTGCAGAAGACCGCATGAAGGCCCTGGACAACGCGATCGCGCAGATCGAGCGCGCCCACGGGAAGGGTTCGGTGATGCGCCTGGGGGAGCGCGGCCATGTCCGCGTCGAGGTGATTCCCACCGGGTCCATCGCCCTTGATATCGCGCTGGGGCTGGGCGGGTTGCCGCGCGGACGCGTCGTGGAGATCTATGGTCCGGAGTCTTCGGGGAAGACGACGGTGGCGCTGCACGCCGTTGCGAACGCGCAGAAGGCCGGAGGCATCGCTGCGTTCATCGACGCCGAGCACGCCCTCGACCCGGAGTACGCCGGAAAGCTCGGCGTCGACACCGACGCGCTGCTGGTCTCCCAGCCCGACAGCGGGGAGCAGGCGCTGGAGATCGCCGACATGCTGATCCGCTCGGGTGCGCTGGACATCATCGTGATCGACTCGGTAGCGGCCCTGGTGCCGCGGGCAGAGATCGAAGGGGAGATGGGCGACTCCCACGTCGGGCTGCAGGCGCGTCTGATGAGCCAGGCACTGCGCAAGATCACCGGCGCCCTGAGCGGCTCGGGAACGACCGCAGTGTTCATCAACCAGCTCCGGGAGAAGATCGGCGTC
>CAYLOC010000219.1:0-3587 GCA_964385195.1 uncultured Nocardioidaceae bacterium | reverse complement strand
GACGAGCCCGTCTGCCTCCGCCGCGGAACAGACCGGGGCTCCCGACAAGCCGGACCCGGACGTGGCGCTGGCCGTGGCCGCCCTCGCTGACGAGCAACGGCTGCTGGACACCTATACGGCCGCGGCCCATCGACATCGTCAGCTCCGGAAGCGGCTGAAGCCGGTCCGGGCGCGGCAGCAGCGCCACGTGAAGGCGCTGCACTCCGCAGTCACGCCGCCGCCGGACGGGCCGCCTCCGGGCACCCCGGGCAGCCCGCACATCCCGCCGCAGCCCAAGGCGGCGGTCACCGCCCTGCGGCAGGCGGTCACCTCCGCGCACGACGCGCGGATCTCCGACTGTGTCCAGGCCGTCTCCGGGCCGCTCGCGGGGCTGCTCGCCTCGATCGCGGCCGCGCACCGGGTGACGGGGGACGAGGTGCAGCAGTGGGACGTTCACCCGGTCCGCACACCCAAGCAGCGGAAGAAGAAGCCAGGGCGGGGCACGAACGGCGACCGGAACCAGGAGGGCGGCCGGTGACCGACACCACCTCCCCCGGGAGCACCGCGAGCCCTGCCGACCAGTCGGTGCTGGCGCTGCAGTCCTGCCTGGGCGCGGAGCACGCCGCGGTCTACGGCTATGGGGTGCTCGGCGGCGTCCTGGCCGAGATCGACTCCGCCGACGAGCCGGAGGAGCTCGCCGTGACCTGCTTCCAGCAGCACCGCAAGCAGCGGGACGCTCTGATCGCGCTGGTCCGCGACCTCGGCTCGGATCCGGTGGCGGGAGAGGCGGCGTACGCGCTGCCGTTCGCCGTCGAGGACGTTGCCGCCTGCCGGCGCCTGGCCCGCCGGATCGAGCACCGGTGTGCCCGGACCTACGCCGCCGCCGTCACGCAGACGACCAAGCAGGTCCGCGAGCGACTCGCGCTGGTGCTGGGGGACTGCGCCGTACGGGCAGTGCAGTGGGAGGCGGAGCCGACGGCGTTCCCGGGGCTCCGCCGCCGCTGACCCCCCGTTACGTCCTGCACCCCGCGTGCTACCACGCGCGCCCTGCAGGACGTTGCGTCGGGGGGAGGCGGGTCACTGCCAGCGGGCGATGACCTCGGGCAGTTCGGCGAGCCGGTCGACCACGGCGTCGGGCGTCCCCTCGGTGTGCCCCCTCTGCTCCGGCGGGATCGCGCTGTGCGGCACGTGGACCGCGCGCATCCCGACCGACTGGGCGCCGTACACGTCGTCGAACAGCCGGTCACCGACGAACACGCACCGGCCCGGGTCGGCAACCCCCACCGCCTCCACCGCGGCCCGGAACGCCCGCGGGTCCGGCTTCGTCCACGGGATCTCGGAGGTGTAGACCGCCCCGTCGACCAGCGTCAGCACCCCGTCGCGCTCGAAGAACCCCTCGTGCCACGTCCGCGGCCACAGCGTGTTCGACAAGACGCCGACCTTGATCCCCTGCTCGTGCAACCGCCCGAACACGTCCGCGACGTCGGAGTCGGTGTGGGTGGCCGGCTCCCAGAACCTCTGGTACGCCGACAACGCGGCCTCCTCGTAGGCCAGCCCGGCCTCGGCGAACACGTCGGCCAGGGTCGCGCTGACCTGCTCATCACGCGCCCGCCCCCATACCTTCTGGTTGGCCAGCAGCAGCGCGGCGGCTGCCTTCGGGTCACCGCTGGAGGTACATGCCTGCGCCAGCGCAGCGGCTTCGGCGTCGAAGTCGATCGTGCGCCACGGGGTCAGCGTGCCGCCCCAGTCGAAGATCACCGCGTCCACCGTCATCCGCGGACGACCTCCACGATGCGGTCCACGGCGGCGTCGACGCGCACGTGCTCGCGTTCGTCGCTCGCACGGTCCTTGATCTCCACGAGCCCGTCCGCGAGCCCCTTGCCGACAACGACGATCGTGGGTACGCCGACCAGCTCGGCGTCTTTGAACTTCACCCCCGGCGACACCCGCCGCCGGTCGTCGTAGATCGTCTCCAGGCCGGCCCGTTCCAGATCGCCGACGAGCTGGTCCGCGGCCGCGTAGACCTCCTCGTCCTTGCCGGTGGCGACCACGTGGACGTCGGCGGGGGCGACCGAGCGTGGCCAGATGATGCCGGCGTCGTCGTAGGAGCCCTCCACGATCGCGGCGACGGCCCGGGAGACGCCGACCCCGTAGGAGCCCATCGTGACCGTGACCAGCTTGCCGTTCTCGTCCAGCACCTGCAGGCCCAGCGCGTCGGCGTACTTGCGTCCGAGCTGGAAGATGTGACCCATCTCGATCCCGCGCGCGGACTGCAGCACCCCGCCGTCGGTGGCGCCGCACCGGGGGCACGGGTCGCCCTCGCGCACCTCGGCGGCCTCGATGGTGCCGTCGCCGGTGAAGTCACGTCCGGCGACCAGGTCGATGACGTGATGTCCCGGCTTGTCGGCGCCGGTCACCCAGCGGGTGCCCGGGACGACCCGCGGGTCCAGCAGGTAGCGGATGCCGCTGGCGTTGTCCTCCCCCAGCACTCCGGGGCCGATATAGCCCTTGGCCAGCCCTGGGTTCGCGGCGAAGTCCGCCTCGTCGAACGCCTCGACCTCGGCCGGCTCCACCTGCGCCCCGAGCCGCTTCAGGTCCACCTCCCGGTCCCCCGGTACGCCGATCGCCAGCGGCTCCCGGGTGCCGTCGCCGTGGCGGACGACGACGAGCACGTTCTTGAGGGTGTCCGCCGCTGTCCAGGCGCGGCCGTCGTCGCGGGGCCACTGGGCGTTGAGGTGGTCCACGAGCGTCTCGATCGTCGGGGTGTCGGGGGTGTCCTCGGCGTGTGCGGCCGGGGCGTCGTCGTACGGCAGTGGCTCCGGCACCGCCACCTTCACCGCCTCGACGTTCGCGGCGTAGTCGCAGCGGCTGCAGCGGACGTAGGTGTCCTCGCCGTTCTCGGCGGTGGCGAGGAACTCCTCACTCGCCGACCCGCCCATCGCGCCGGACATGGCCGCGACGATGACGTAGTCCAGGCCGAGCCGGTCGAAGATCTTGATGTACGCCGACCGGTGTGCGGCGTAGGACTTCAAGAAGTCCTCGTCGGTGACGTCGAAGGAGTAGGAGTCCTTCATCACGAACTCCCGCCCGCGCAGGATGCCCGCCCGCGGACGCGCCTCGTCCCGGTACTTGGTCTGGATCTGGTACAGCCAGACCGGCAGGTCCTTGTACGAGGAGTACAGGTCCTTCACCGCGAGCGTGAACAGCTCCTCGTGCGTGGGGCCGAGCAGGTACTCCCCGCCCTTGCGGTCTTCGAGGGTGAAGATGCTGTCGCCGTAGTCGGTCCACCGGCCCGATGCGTCGTACGGCTCGCGCGGCAGCAACGCGGGAAACTGCAGCTCCTGCGCGCCGATCGCGTCCATCTCCTCGCGTACGATCTGCTCCACCCTGCGCAGCACCCGAAGACCCAGCGGGAGCCAGGAGTAGATGCCCGGTGCGGCGCGACGGATGTAGCCGGCGCGGACCAGCAGCCGGTGGCTGGGCACCTCCGCATCCACCGGGTCCTCGCGCAGGGTCCGCAGGAACAGTGTCGACATCCGCAGGGCCACGGGCGCGCTCCTCGCTCTGGTGGGGGTGGTGTGTTCGGTCGTAGCCTTCGAGGATATCGG
>CAYLOC010000218.1:0-3604 GCA_964385195.1 uncultured Nocardioidaceae bacterium | reverse complement strand
GCTCAGCGGGCGTTGAAGTACTTCGCCTCCGGATGATGCAGGACGATGGCGTCGGTCGACTGCTCGGGGTGGAGCTGGAAGCCCTCGCTCAGCTGCACTCCGATCCGCTCCGGCGACAGCAGACGGACGACCTTGGCGCGCTCCTCCAGGTCGGGGCAGGCCGGGTAACCGAAGCTGTACCGCGAACCGCGATAGCCCTGGCGGAAGACCTTGTCCAGGTCTGGAGAGTCCTCCTCTGCGAATCCCAGCTCGGCGCGCACCCGCGCATGCCAGTACTCCGCGAGCGCCTCGGTCAGCTGCACCGAGAGCCCATGCAGCTCGAGGTAGTCGCGGTAGTGGTCACCGGCGAACATCTCCGCGGTGACCTCACTGACCCGCGACCCCATGGTGACCAGCTGGAATGCCACGACATCGAGGTCACCGGAGTCCTTGCCGCGGAAGAAGTCGCTGATACACAGGTAACGCCCTCGCTGTTGGCGTGGGAACGTGAACCGGGCCACCTCACCGGCACCGGTGTCGGCGTCCAGCACCACGAGGTCGTCTCCCTCGCTGAAGCACGGCCAGTACCCGTAGACAACCGCCGGGTGCATGATCGCCTCGGTGTGGATCCGTTGCAGCCACGCGCGCAGACGCGGACGTCCCTCGGACTCCACCAGATCCTCGTACGACGGGCCGTCCCCGCTGGCTCCGCGCAGTCCCCATTGGCCGCGGAACGTGGCTCGCTGGTCGAGGTAGGCGGCGAAGTCGGCCAACGGGATCCCCTTGATGACGCGAGTCCCCCAGAACGGCGGCTTCGGCACCGGGTTGTCGGCAGCGACGTCGGACCGCTCGGGTACGTCGGCCGCAGCCTCGGCGGCGGACGCGCGGGGCCGCGCCTTGACCCGTCGCTCCCGAAGCGGCGGCAGGGCAGCGCCGGGCACGCCTCGTTTCACCGCCATCACCGCGTCCATCAGGCGCAGGCCCTCGAACGCGTCGCGTGCGTATCGCACCTGCCCCTCGAACAACTGGGCCAGGTCCTGTTCGACGTAGGCCCGGGTCAGCGCCGCCCCACCGAGCAGAACCGGCCAGCGGTCCGCGGCGCCCCGCTGGTTCAGCTCCTCCAGGTTCTCCTTCATCACCACGGTGCTCTTGACCAGCAGCCCGGACATCCCGATGACGTCCGCGCGCGCCTCCTCCGCGGCCCCGATGATCGCGTTCACCGGCTGCTTGATGCCGATGTTGACGACGCTGTAGCCGTTGTTGGACAAGATGATGTCCACGAGGTTCTTGCCGATGTCGTGGACGTCGCCTTTGACCGTGGCGAGCACGATGGTGCCCTTGCCCGCGTCGTCGGTCTTCTCCATGTGCGGCTCCAGGTACGCAACCGCGGTCTTCATCACCTCTGCGGACTGCAGGACGAACGGGAGCTGCATCTGGCCGGAACCGAACAGGTCCCCCACCACCTTCATCCCGGCCAGGAGATCGTCGTTGATGACGTCCAGGGCCGACCGCCCGGTGCCCAGTGCCTCATCCAGGTCAGCCTCGAGGCCGTTCCGCTCCCCGTCGATGATGCGGTGCTGGAGCCGCTCGGAGAGCGGCATCGCGGCAAGCTCAGCGGCCCGGTCCGCGCGGGTGTCCTTGGCTGAGACACCGGAGAAGAGCTCCAGAAGGTGCTCCAACGGGTCGTAGCCTTCGCTGCGACGGTCATAGACCAGGTCATAGGCCACCTGTCGCTGGTCCTCGGGGATCCTGCTGAGCGGCAGGATCTTCGCTGCGTGCACGATCGCGGAATCCAGTCCGGCCTTGACGGCTTCATGGAGGAAGACCGAGTTCAGCACCATCCGGGCCGCGGGATTCAAGCCGAACGAGACGTTCGAGACCCCGAGCGTGGTGTTGACCTCCGGGAAGCGGTGCTTCACCTCCTTGATCGCGTTGATCGTCTCCAGCGCGTCGCGGCGGGTCTCCTCCTGACCGGTAGCGATCGGGAAGGTCAGGCAGTCCACGATGATGTCGCTGTACGCCAGACCCCAGTCCTCGGTCAGGGTGTGCACGAGCCGGCTCGCGACCTCCACCTTGTGCGCTGCGGTGCGTGCCTGCCCCTCCTCGTCGATGGTGAGCGCGACCACCGCCGCACCGTGCTCCCTCACCAGGGGCATCACCTTCGCGATCCGCGAGCCCGGCCCCTCGCCGTCCTCGAAGTTGACCGAGTTCACCACACACCGCCCGGCGAGTGACTCCAGCGCCGCCTGCACCACCTCGGGTTCGGTGGAGTCGATCATCAACGGCAGCGTTGAGGCGGTCGCCAGCCGCGACGTGAGCTCCTTGATATCGGCGACCCCGTCTCTCCCGACATAGTCCACGCACACGTCCAGCAGGTGCGAGCCCTCCCGGGTCTGGCTCCTGGCGATCTCGACGCAGTCCTCCCACCGCTCCTCCAGCATCGCGGTCCGGAACGCCTTGCTGCCGTTGGCGTTCGTGCGCTCCCCGATGGCGAGGTAGGACGTGTCCTGCCGGAATGGCACGTGCTGGTACAGCGAGCAGACGCCGGCCTCGGGTTGCGGCTTGCGCCGGGCAGGGCTCCGGCCGCCTACCCGCTCGACCACGGCGTGGATGTGCTCCGGTGTGGTTCCGCAGCAGCCGCCGACCAGACTCAGGCCGAACTCCCGGGTGAACCGGTCGTGTGCGTCGGCGAGCTCTTCCGGTGTCAACGGGTACTCCGCGCCGTTCGGGCCCAGTTCCGGCAGCCCGGCATTGGGCATGCAGGAGAGTTGGAGTGCGGAGTGGCGGGACAGGTAGCGCAGATGCTCACTCATCTCCCCCGGCCCGGTCGCGCAGTTCAGCCCGAGCAGGTCGATATCGAGGGGGGCCAGCGCCGTCAGCGCGGCGCCGATCTCCGTGCCGAGCAACATCGTTCCCGTGGTCTCGACCGTGACGTCGACGATCAGGGGCAACCGCACTCCTGACGCCGACATCGCCCGCTTGGCGGCGATGACAGCGGTCTTGGCCTGAAGGAGGTCCTGTGCGGTCTCGATGAGCAGGGCGTCAACACCCCCGTCGATCATTCCCGCGACCTGTTCGACGTAGGCGTCGCGCAGCGTGCCGAAGGGGACGTGTCCCAGCGTCGGAAGCTTGGTCCCCGGCCCCACCGACCCCAGGACCCACCGGGGTCGCTCGGGACTGGTGGACGCGTCCACGGCCTCGCGCGCGATGCGGGCACCCGCCTGCGCGATCTCCCGGATGCGGTCCGCGATGTCGTACTCGGCGAGGTTCGCGTAGTTCGCCCCAAACGTGTTCGTGCCGACACAGTCGGCGCCGGCGTCGAGGTAGGCGTCGTGGATGGACCGCACCACGTCGGGGCGGGTGAGGTTCAAGATCTCGTTGCAGCCCTCGAGTCCGTCGAAGTCCTCCAGGGTCAGGTCCTGGGCCTGCAACATCGTGCCCATGGCGCCGTCGGACACGACCACTCGCTGCTGCAGCGCGGCCCGCAAGCCCTCCGGGTCGGCAGGCACAGGACTCCTCCTCGGGTCGACGTACGTGCTCCCCGCAGCCTAGCCTCCGTGTCCAGAACGTGGACTGCAGTCTCGGAATCCGACTCGTCCCGCACACCCCCTAGGCTGGACCGGTG
>CAYLOC010000217.1:0-3735 GCA_964385195.1 uncultured Nocardioidaceae bacterium | reverse complement strand
TACGACAACCCCGCGGTGCACGACGCGATGCTGGACGGGCTCCGGTTCTGGCTGGACATGGGCGTGGACGGGTTCCGACTCGACGCCGTCCCGTACCTGTACGAACGACCCGGCACCAACGGCGAGAACCTGCCCGAGACCCACGACTTCCTGCGCAAGGTCCGCAAGACCGTCGACGCCGAGTACCCGGACCGGGTCCTGCTCGCCGAGGCGAACCAGTGGCCCAGCGACGTCGTCGACTACTTCGGCTCCTTCGAGTCCGGCGGGGATGAGTGCCACATGTGCTTCCACTTCCCCGTGATGCCGCGGATCTTCATGGCAGTGCGCCGGGAGTCCCGGTACCCCATCTCGGAGATCCTCGCCGAGACGCCGCCCATCCCCGAGAACTGCCAGTGGGGCATCTTCCTGCGCAACCACGACGAGCTCACGTTGGAGATGGTCACCGACGAGGACCGGGACTACATGTGGGCCGAGTACGCCAAGGACCCACGGATGAAGGCCAACCTCGGGATCCGCCGCCGTCTCGCGCCGCTGCTGGACAACGACGCGAACCAGATGGAGCTGTTCACCGCGCTGCTGCTGTCGCTGCCGGGGTCACCGGTCTTGTACTACGGCGACGAGATCGGCATGGGCGACAACATCTGGCTCGGTGACCGGGACGGCGTACGCACCCCGATGCAGTGGACGCCAGACCGCAACGGCGGCTTCTCCACCGTCACCCCCGGTCGGCTGCACCTGCCGGCCATCATGGACCCCGTCTACGGCTACCAGGCCGTCAACGTCGAGGCACAGCTGGAGAACACCTCCTCGCTGCTGCACTGGACCCGCCGGATGGTGCATGCCCGCAAGCAGCACCCGGCGTTCGGGCTGGGCGAGTTCGCCGACCTCGGCGGGAGCAACCCCAGCGTGTTCAGCTTCGTCCGCGAGTTCGGCGACGACACGGTGATGTGTGTGAACAACCTCTCCCGCTTCCCGCAGCCGGTCGAGCTCGACCTCCGCCAATGGCAGGGCTGTGTCCCGGTGGAGCTGCTCGGGCGGGTGCGGTTCCCGACGATCGGCGAGCTGCCGTACCTGCTGACGCTGGCCGGGCACGGGTTCTACTGGTTCCTGATCACCGAGAGTGAGGAGGTCCCGGCCGCGTGACTGACACGTACGCCGACCATCTCGCCCGGTACATGGCCGGCCGGCGATGGTTCTCGGGCAAGGGCCGCGCGTTCTCGGTCAGCCACGTCCACGCCTTGCCGTGGCTGTCCCAGGACCCGCCGGTCCGCACCGAGATCGTCACCGTCGCCTTCGACGACGGCACCCACGACACCTACCAGTTCCCGGTCGCGTACCTCGCCGACACCGGCGACAACCTCGAACACGCCCTGGTCGGGGACTGCGAGCACCCCGAGCTCGGCCCCGTCGTCGCCTACGACGCCGTCTACGTCCGCGAGGCGACCGCGGAACTGCTCGCGGCGTTCCCGTCTGCGTCCGGCAACCGGGAGTGGCAGTTCCACACACTGCCCGGTGCCGAACTCCCGGAGGCGGGGACCACCGCCACCGTCATGACGGCCGAGCAGTCGAACACCTCGATCGTGTACGGCGACCAGGCCATCTTGAAGCTCTTCCGCCGGATCAGCGGCGGCGGCAACCCGGACATCGAGGTGCACGCGGCCCTGACCAAGCACCAGGTCCCCCACATCGCGCCGCTGCTGGGGTGGATCTCCGCCGGATGGCAGGACTGGCAGGGAACGACACACCAGGGTGACCTGGGCATGCTCCAGCAGTTCCTGCGCACCGCCACCGACGGCTGGGACCTGGCGGTCGGCAGCGTCCGCGACCTCCTGGTCGAGGAGGACCTGCACCCCGGTGAGGTCGGCGGCGACTTCGCCGCCGAGAGCAACCGGCTGGGAGCGACCACGGCTGCGATCCACCGTGCGCTCGCCGACGTGTTCGGCACGACGGCTCCCACGCACGAGGAGCTGAATCAGATCAGCACGGGGATGCAGGCGCGGCTGGACCATGCGATCACCGTCGTCCCGGAGCTGGAGGACTACCGCAGCGGGCTCCGCGACCGGTTCACCGCCGTCGCGGAGCTGTCCAGCTCCCCCGACCTGCAGCGGGTGCACGGTGACCTGCATCTCGGGCAGGTCCTGCGGACCGTGTCCGGCTGGAAACTCATCGACTTCGAGGGGGAGCCGGCAAAGCCGCTGGCCGAACGCAGCGGGTTCAGCTCGCCCCTGCGTGACGTCTCGGGGATGCTCCGCTCCTACGACTATGCCGCAGGGGCGACGCTGCACCAGTTCGGCGAGGCGTCGCACCTCGGTTACCGCGCGGAGGAGTGGTCGGCCCGCAACCGCAACGCGTTCCTCGCGGGCTACTCGGGGGAACTGGGGAGCGACGTCACCCGCCACGGCGTACTCCTGCGCGCCTACGAGGCCGACAAGGCCGTCTACGAGGCGGTGTACGAGGCACGCAACCGACCGGCGTGGTTGCCGATCCCCCTGCAGGCCGTCGGCCGACTCGCAGGGAAGGAGTGACACATGGCGAGCCCACAGCCCTCTCCCGTGGCGGCGGAGGAACTGTCCCGGCTGGTGGCCGGTGTGCATCACAGTCCCCACGATCTCCTCGGCCCGCATCCTCACGACGGGGGCGTCACCGTCCGCACGTTCCGGCCGCTCGCCCGGTCGGTCACGCTTCGCGCGGGCTCGGCCCAGGTGCCGATGACCCATGAGCAGGAGGGCGTGTGGGTAGGGGTCCTGGAGCAGGCTGAGGTTCCCGACTACCGGTTTCTCGTGGAGTACGACGGCTCGGACGGGTCGACCGTGGACGACCCGTACCGGTTCCTGCCGACGGTGCGGGAGCTGGACCAGCACCTGATCAACGAGGGCCGCCACGAACAGCTCGCGCACGTGCTCGGCGCGCACCTGCATACCTATCGGGGACCGGCCGGTGCCACGACGGGGACGTCGTTCGCGGTCTGGGCGCCGAACGCGCGGGGGGTGCGGGTCGCGGGCGAGTTCAACTTCTGGGACGGCCGGGCGCACCCGATGCGGATGCTGGGCACGTCCGGCGTCTGGGAGCTGTTCATCCCCGACGTCGGCCACGGCACGATGTACAAGCTCGAGATCTGCGGCGCCGACGGCGTGTGGCGGCAGAAGGCGGACCCGCTGGCGTTCCACACCCAGTCACCGCCGGAGCGGGCATCGGTGGTCTACGCCTCGACGTACTCCTGGGAGGACGAGGCGTGGATGCAGCGCCGCGCGAACCGGCATCCGCACGCAGAGCCGATGAGCATCTACGAGGTCCACCTCGGCTCCTGGCGGTCCGGGCGCAGCTACCGCGACCTGGCCGAGGAGCTCGTGGAGTACGTGTCCGCGACCGGGTTCACCCACGTCGAGCTGCTGCCGGTGATGGAGCACCCGTACGGCGGGTCGTGGGGGTACCAGGTCACGTCGTACTTCGCGCCGACGGCACGGTTCGGGGAGCCGGACGACCTGCGGCTGTTGATCGACCGACTGCACCAGGCCGGTATCGGCGTCATCCTGGACTGGGTACCGGCGCACTTCCCCAAGGACGACTGGGCACTGGCCCGCTTCGACGGGACCCCGCTGTACGAGCACCCCGACCCGCAGCGGGGTGAGCACCCGGAGTGGGGCACCTACATCTTCGACTTCGGCCGGGCGGAGGTGCGCAACTTCCTCGTCGCGAACGCGCTGTACTGGCTGGAGGAGTTCCACGCCGACGGAC
>CAYLOC010000216.1:0-3793 GCA_964385195.1 uncultured Nocardioidaceae bacterium | reverse complement strand
CCACTACCGAAAGAACGCTCGTCCACTACCGAAAGAACGCTCGTCCACTACCGAAAGAACGCTCGTCCACTACCGAAAGAACGCTCGTCCACTACCGAAAGAACGCTCGTCCACTACCGAAGGAAGGCTCGTCCACTACTACCGAAGGAACGCTCGTCCACGGCCGGGGCGGCCGGGTCAGCCGACCACCCAGGGCTCGCGGGGCAGTGCCGCCGGATCGAACCGATCGAGCAGCCGGGCCGGCGTGACCCGCTCCTCGGCGCCGGCGAGCCCGAGCGAGTGGGCCAGCAGCGTCAGTACGCCTGCGGCGTCGGTCCCGCGGGCGGCCAGGTCGGCCATCGTCACGTCCCCGTCGCGCTTGGCCAGCCGCCGCCCCTCGGCGTTGACGGCGAGCGGGACGTGGGCGTACTCCGGTGCCGGCAGCCCGAGCCGCTCGGCCAGCCACGCCTGCCGCGGGGCGCTGGTGAGCAGGTCGTCGCCGCGGACCACCTGGTCGACGTCCATCGCGCCGTCGTCGACCACCACCGCCAGGTTGTAGGCGATCACGCCGTCGTTGCGGCGCACCACGACGTCGTCGACGATCCCGCTCACCGTCCCGTGCAGCAGGTCGTGCACCTCCTGCCGGGCGCTGTCCGCCCGCACCCGCAGCGCTGGCGGCCGGACCGCGCGCCGGGCCTCCCGCTCGGCGGGGGTCAGGTCGCGGCAGGTGCCGGGGTACGCGCCGGGCGGGGCATGCGGCGCCGAGGCCGCCTCGGCGACCTCCCGGCGGGTGCAGAAGCACTCGTACGTCAGCGGCGCCAGCGCCGCCAGGGCGGCGGCATAGCGCTCGCCCCGCTCGGACTGCACCACCACCGGGCCGTCCGTGTCCAAGCCGAGGGCGGCCAGGTCGTCGAGCTGGCGCCGGGCCACCGCGGGGTCGGAGCGGTCGTGGTCGAGGTCCTCGACCCGCAGTCGAAAGCCGCGCCCGGTCGAGCGGGCGAACAGCCAGGCCAGTAGCGCCGTCCGCAGGTTGCCCAGATGCAGCGCCGAGGTGGGGGAGGGCGCATACCGCCCGTACGTCCGCTGTGTCTCGCCGCCCACCGGGTCAGTAGACCATGAAGACGACGACCACGTCGGGGTCGGTGCTCACCGTGACCCAGTCTTGTGGCAGGCCGCACGCGGTGACGGCGTCCTGGGCTCGTCGCACCTTGTCGTCCTGGGCTGAGCCCGCGTTGGTACGGTGAAACCGCTCTGTCGCCCACTGAGGATCGCGAGGTTGTTCACCATGCCACCCAGCGCCGGGAGATCCGGTAGCCGCGGATATGTGGGGCGACGGGCGACATGAGCATCGCGCAGGTCATCTCCTCCTCGCCGGTTATCCTGCCCGAGAAGGCTCAGGTGCGGCGCGAGCCCCTGCACCCGCCCCACGGCCAGGACCCCAATCACCTCGAGGCCTTCGATAGCCGCACCGTGTGGTATGACGCGTTCCGCCACAACGGAGACATCGTGTTGTCCGGCCCGCCCCTGTTCAACTTGCGCCAGTCGGTGCAGGCCGCACGGATCCGGGTGGACGGGGCGGTGGTCGACCCCACGAACATCAGACTGTCTGACATCGATCGCACCCAGCGCTCCCGGATCCGGCGCATGGTCGGCGACCGACTCAGGATCGAGGGTGTGGCCGCAGAGGACCTTACTGCCGACATCGGGGCCGACGGCCGTGGGCTGTTCGAGGGGCACCGTGTCGTAGTGACGCTCACTGCGGGCGGTGGGCGCTGCCGCCCGGACGAGTGGTTGGCGTACTACATGCGGGCCCACGACGTCACCGCGGCGCTGGTCTATGTCACCGACCCCACCAAGACCTCCGACGTGCTGGACCAGTTGGCAAACTTGGATGTCCCCGTCGCAGTAGCGGTCTCCTGGCCGTTCCCGGGCGCGAGGGAATACGGCCCACGAGATTCGGACTTCTCCTACTACTCCGCCCTCGAGCACGCTCGGCAACGCTTTCTGGAGCGTGCGGATGGTGTGTTGAACGTCGGGGTGGATCAGCTCGTCGTCACCGACGATGGGCGCAGTATCTTCGACCTGGCGACGGCAGCCCCCCGTGGACTGACCCGGTTCGACGCGTTCATGATCGAACCCGCCACCACGGCGAAGAATCGAGAACGGCCGAGCTTTCATGATTACCGGCACCATCGCGGCGCCCGGGCGCGCCCCCGGTGGGCGCTTGTCCCGGACAAGGCTGTGGGCGACCTGCAGTGGCGGGTCCACACGGTGGGTGGAGTGCGTGCGCCGATCTCCGTGCGGGCACGCGCTCGCCAATTCGCTGCACTGGGCGCCGGTGCAGACACTGACCGAGTGATCGTACCCGACGCCGACCAGCCGGACCGAGCGATGTCGGCTGCACTGGACACCTTCCTCCCGCGGTCCAGGAGCACCGGAACCATTCGACGGCCCAGGCCCAGACGCACGGGGCGTCAAGATCGGCGATCGATCGTGCAGGACAGGTTGGGTCAACTGGCGCGATTGGCGCGCGGACGACCGGTCGTCGGCCGACTCCCGCTGCTCAGAGATCCGGAGTACGACTATTTGTTCATCATGACCTACGGACGCAGCGGTTCGACGCTGCTGCAGGGCATTCTCTCCTCGATACCCGGGTACCTCATCCGGGGCGAGAACGATGCCATGATGTACTCGTTGTTCACATTCCACAACACTGCCGTTCGGCAGCGTGAGCGGCTGGCATCTCCACGTGTCATCCCGTCCACACACCCGTTTTACGGCATCGACCGCTATCCCGATGAGCGGGCATTTTCCGACCTGCGCCACCTGGCATTGGACACCGTACTGCGGCCCATGCACGACACCAGGGTCGTTGGTTTCAAGGAGATCAGGTGGGCGCAGCGGGACCTGATCGACTACCTCGGCTTCCTGCGACAGGTGTTCCCCGGTGCCAGATTCGTCGTGAACACCCGCGACGTGGATCAGGTCATGAGGAGCAAATGGTGGGCGCGGTCCTCCGAACCACGCAAACGGGTGCTCGCAGCCGAGCGGAAGATCCTGGACGGCGCCGAAGCGCTCGGGGATGCTGCCTACCACGTGCACTACAACGACTACGTCCGCGATCCTGAGGCCCTGCGCGGGCTGTACACCTGGCTGGGGGAGCCGTTCGACCTGGCCACGGTGCAACGGGCGATGAGACGCCGCTACTCCTATTGAGCCGCTACTCCTCTTGCGGAGTCCAGGTCCACCGGAGGTGTTGGTGAGGTGCGGTGGGCTGCTTGGAGGAGCGGACGATGTGAAGCCGACTCTGCCCCGAGGAAGGGGCTTCTCCTCGGTGAGAGCATCTCACACGATTCCCACGTTGTTGCATGATCTGAGTCTGTCGGCGTGCAAGGCCGGCGCTCGCTGTGCATGACCTCCTCGCCGAACATATGACCGCGCACTCGCCCAGCCAGGTGGCGAGGGGTGACCGCATTGCAGAATGAATGTGCGCCGGCACGACGGGCTGGGCCGGGTCCTATCCGGAGTTCGTGGGCTATCCACGCTGGGCACCTATCTGTGCGCGTTCACCCACGGACAGTGCGACACCAGACGCGGCTGGTTCCAGGCTGCTCGCCGCCTTGTCATGACGCGTGCCCGACCCGGCTGCACCTGCAACGGCCCGTCACCCCGAACATCCACTCACATCGCAGACCAACACGCTTGTACGCCGGAAGGCTGACCAGGCCCACCCATCAGTTCTCGTGCATCGCCCGGCGTCGGGCTCAGTCGTTGATCATGCCGGCGGCCACGGTGTTGCCGGTGGCCTCGTCGA
>CAYLOC010000215.1:2189-3837 GCA_964385195.1 uncultured Nocardioidaceae bacterium | reverse complement strand
CAGGAGTCGGGGCAGGACGAGGAGGCCGCCGCCGGTGAGCAGTCCGGGCACTGAGATGCTCACCGACGCCCTCGACCACCTCGTACGCGGCATCGTGGACAACCCCGACGACGTCGACGTGCGGATGCGCCAGCGGCGCGGTCGCAACCCTCGGTACAACGGTCCCGCCAAGACCCTCGAGGTCCGCGTGCACCCCGATGACCTTGGTCGCGTGATCGGCCGCTCCGGCCGTACCGCCACGGCGCTGCGGACGGTCGTCGAAGCGCTCGCCGATGAGGAGAAGATCCGCGTCGACTTCGTCGACGTCAACCGGCGCCGCGGCTGACCTCCCGGGCCCCCGCGTTCGGATCTGCCGTGGACACCGTCTCGGTCCTGGTCGGGGTCGTACGGCGACCCCACGGGCTGCAGGGAGAGGTGAGCGTGGAGGTCCGCACCGATGAGCCGCAGCGCCGGTTCCAGCCCGGAACCACTCTCGACACCGACCCCGGCCCCTTGACGGTCCGCGCTACCCGTTGGCACCAGGGGCGCCTGCTGGTCAGCTTCGACGGGGTGGTTGACCGCGACGCCGCCGAGCCGCTCCGCGGCCGCGAGCTGTGGCTCGCCGTACCCCGCGATGAACAACCGGCCGCCGCCGAGGAGTACTACGACCACCAGCTCATCGGGCTGGCCGCCTACGCCGAGGGCGGCACGTGGCTCGGCTCCGTCAGCGAGGTGCTGCACCTGCCCGCCCAGGACGTGCTGGTGATCGAGGGCAGCGGGCGGCAGACGATGGTCCCGTTCGTGGCCGCGCTCGTGCCCGACGTCGACCTCGCGGCAGGCACGATCCGGGTGAGCGCGTCGGCGTACGACGAGGCAGCCGAGTCCGAGGAGCCCTGAGACCACATGCGCATCGACATCGTCTCGATCTTCCCCGACTACCTCGCGCCGCTGCGCCTGTCCCTCCTCGGCAAGGCCGTGGACAGCGGCCTGGTGGACCTGTCCACCCACGACCTGCGGGACTGGACCGACGACCGGCACCGCACCGTCGATGACACGCCCTACGGCGGTGGCGCGGGAATGGTGATGCGGCCGGAGCCATGGGGACGTGCGCTGGATGAGATCACGCAGCCGCACCGGCCCGACCAGCAGCCACCACGGCTGTTGTGGCCGACCCCGTCCGGGCGGCCCTTCACGCAGGCGGACGCGCAACGGTGGGTGCAAGAGCCCTGGCTGGTGCTGGGCTGCGGCCGCTACGAGGGAGTGGACCAACGGGTGGTCGACCACTTCGCGGAGCGGATGCCGGTGGAGGAGGTCAGCATCGGCGACTACGTGCTCGCCGGCGGGGAGGTCGCGGCGATGGTGATCGTAGAGGCGGTAGTGCGGCTGCTGCCCGGTGTCCTCGGCAACCCCGGCTCGCTGGCGGAGGAGTCCTACGACGACGCCGGGCTGCTGGAGTACCCCGTCTACACCCGCCCGGCCACCTGGCGGGGGCTGGAGGTCCCCGGGGTCCTGCTGTCGGGACACCACGCTCAGGTGGCCGCCTGGCGCCGGGAGCAGGCGCTTCGCCGTACCGCACGTCGCCGGCCGGATCTGGCAGGACGCGCCCGCGAGCGCGTGGCACCGCAGGAGAGAGCACTGCTCGACGAGGAGAGCAGCGCCCTGGACGAGG
>CAYLOC010000215.1:0-2089 GCA_964385195.1 uncultured Nocardioidaceae bacterium | reverse complement strand
CGCACACTGGGATACTGCGCTGTCAGCCGGCGCGTTCGGCCCGGCCCGGTGCCGATCGGTGGAGTCGGTCCGGCTCGGCACGATCGGCGGCGTAGGTTCGTACTGTGACAGATGCGCGTGACGACGGCCACGATGCCGACAACCCGTGGCTGCCTTCGGCCGACCGCCGGTTCCGGGCACGGCGCCGCCGCAACGCCGAGTCCGGTCGCACCAGTCACCGCAAGAGCGCCCGCGCCGCGGACAAGCCGCCGCTGCCGCTGTGGAAGGAGGCGCTGCTCCTCCTTGTGACGGCGGTGGTCCTGGCGCTGATCATCAAGACGTTCTTCGTGCAGGCGTTCTACATCCCCTCCGGCTCGATGGAGCAGACGCTGGAGATCAACGACCGCATCCTGGTGCAGAAGGTCTCCTACTGGTTCGGTGACGTGCATCGCGGCGACATCGTCGTCTTCGACGATCCCGCCGACTGGCTGGGGGAGGAGGGCGGCAGCTCGCCGCACAACCCGTTCACCAAGGCGCTGGCCGTCATCGGCCTCTATCCCACCGGTGGACACCTGGTCAAACGCGTGATCGGGGTGGGCGGTGACCACGTCAAGTGCAAGAACGGCTCGGTATGGGTCAACGGCAACCGGCTGCGTGAGCACTCCTACGTCACCCTCGCCGACAAGGGCTGCACCGGCAGCTGGTCGGTGATCGTGCCCCAGGACCACCTGTGGGTGATGGGCGACAACCGCACCAACTCCGCCGACTCGCGGGCACACATGGGCGACCCCGGCGGCGGGTTCATCCCCGAGGACGACGTGGTCGGCAAGGTCTTCGTCACCATCTGGCCGGTGGACCGGTGGCGCACCTTCGGCGACCCCTCGACGTTCGACCAGCCAGGAATCAACGCCGCGCCCCCGGTGGGCCACTGACCGGAGCGGCTGCGGCATGACCCCTCTCCCGCACGGAATGGCAGTACGGCGCGACGCCGGGATCTACGGGTACGAGCGTGCGCTCCGCCGGGCGGGGCTCGCCCCGATCGCCGGGGTCGACGAAGCCGGACGCGGTGCATGCGCCGGGCCGCTGGTGGCCGCCGCGGCGGTACTCCCGGACGGCAGACGCGGCATCGTGCCCGAGCTCGCGGACTCCAAGCTGTTGACCCCGGCAGCACGGGAGCGGTGCTACCGGCAGGTGGTCCGGCGCGCCGAGACCTATGCGGTGGTGGTGATGGAGGCCGCCGAGTGCGATGCGCTGGGCATGCATGTCGCCAACGTGACCGCGCTGCGTCGCGCACTGGCCCGGCTCAGGACCCGTCCGTCGTTCGTGCTGACCGACGGCTTCCCGGTGGACGGCCTCGGTACGGCGGGGCTCGCGGTGTGGAAGGGCGACCGGGTAGCGGCCTGCATTGCCGCGGCCTCGGTACTGGCGAAGGTCACCCGGGACCGGCTGATGGTCGAGCTGAGCGAGCAGTACCCGGCGTACGAGTTCGACGTCCACAAGGGCTACGTGACCCCCGAACATCAACAGGCGCTGCGCCGGTACGGGCCCTGTCCACAGCACCGGGAGCGGTTCGTCAACGTCCGCCGCGCCGCCGGCTTCGACGGGGGGCTTGCGATGACCGACAATGGGTCCGGCCGCGCGGTCGCCGTGGATCCCGTGCCCGACGAGATGGCTGAGGAGTGCTGAGGACCCTGATGAGTGCTGAGGACCTGGAGAAGTTCGAGACCGAGATGGAGCTCCAGCTCTACCGGGAGTACCGCGATGTCGTCGGAATCTTCACCTACGTCGTCGAGACCGATCGCCGGTTCTACCTCTGCAACAACGTCGACCTGAAGGTCCGCACCGAGACCGGTGACGCCTACTTCGAGGTCACGATGGCCGATGCGTGGGTGTGGGACATGTACCGTCCGGCCCGGTTCGCCAAGAAGGTCAAGGTGGTGACGTTCAAAGACGTCAACATCGAGGAGCTCTCCCGGTCCGACCTGCAACCCCCCAAGCGCTGACCAACCCGAGCCTGGGGTCGTCGGGTCGTCGGGTCGTCGTTTGCCTTGTAGACGGGGCAAACGCGCCGTTGACAAGGCAAACGTGGGTCGTCGACGGTGAGTCTGCC
>CAYLOC010000214.1:0-3995 GCA_964385195.1 uncultured Nocardioidaceae bacterium | reverse complement strand
GAGGCGATCGGCATGTCGGCGTACCAGTCGTAGAAGCTGAGGATGGTCCCGCCGATCATGGACAGGAAGCGGGTGCCCGCAGAGTAGGACACCTGGGACATCGCGGGGATCGGCGAGAATCCCACGACACGGTCGGGCCCGTACGTCTTGATCGTGTGCACATGGGCGGCGGCCATGATCTCGGTGACCTCGGACCAGGTGGAGCGGACGAAACCGCCCCGGCCGCGGGCGTCCTTGTACCGGGCGACCCGCTCCGGATCGGACATGATGTCCGCCCATGCATCGACCGGGTCGTCGATGCGGGCGCGAGCCTCCCGCCACACGTCCAGCAGCGGACTGCGCACGTAGGGGTAGCGGACCCGTGAAGGTGAGTAGGTGTACCAGGAGAAGGAAGCGCCGCGGGGGCAGCCACGGGGCTCGTACTCCGGGGAGTCCGGTCCCACCGACGGGTAGTCGGTCTGCTGGGTCTCCCAGGTGATGATGCCGTCCTTGACGTACACCTTCCATGAGCACGAACCGGTGCAGTTGACGCCGTGGGTGGAGCGGACCTCCTTGTCGTGCCGCCAGCGGTCCCGGTAGAAGGCCTCCGCGCTCCGACCGTTCCGGCGGTGCAGCTCCCGGTGGTCGGGAGAGGGTTCACCGGGGAGGAAGAACTGAGCCCGGCGCAGCAGCTTCTCCACCGGTTCACCGCCCGGGAGCAGCGGGGCGAGCAGATCGCCGCCCTGCCTGTCTGCACGCGGACCGGACTCGGACGTCGATGGGTGGGCCATCTGCTCCTCCTCGCTGCCTCTCCGGCCACGCAGGTGTGCCACTGACCATACCCAGGGCATGAGGGGCTGTCACCCGGAACGGGTCGGGTTTCTCCGAAAGCCTTGAGTGGTATGAGAAGATTAGGCCATGACCGAAGCCACGCACATGGTGCGGGTTCCCGACGGGCAGGCCCCGGCGCTGGGAGAAAGCCGCTCTCGTGTGCTCGCCATCCTGCAGGAGTCCGGACGTCCGCTGTCCGTACCCGACGTCGCTGAGCAGGTGAGGCTGCACAACAACACCGTGCGCTTCCATCTCGACGGCCTGGTCGAGGACGGGCTGGTCGACCGCAGCGTGGAGGAGCGGGACCGTCCGGGTCGTCCGCGGACGTTGTACACGGCGCGACCAGGCGGCACACGGGCGGGTCAGCGGAGTTACCACTTGCTGGCCCAGATCCTGACCAGCTACCTGGAAGCGAAGTCCGACGACCCGCATGCGGCCGCCTTGGAGTCAGGGAAGGAATGGGGCCACTTCGTGGCGCAGCGCCCGCCGCCGTTCCGTAAGGTCGACGCGGCCACCGCCCGCGAACAGCTGATGACCACCCTCGACGACATCGGGTTCGCCCCCGAGGAGGGTAAGCGCGGTCGGCAGCACATCATCAAGCTGCACCAGTGCCCGTTCCGCGAGATCGCCCTGGAGCATCGCGACGTGGTCTGTGCGGTGCACCTCGGCCTGATGCGCGGCGTGCTCGACGAGATCGACGCCCCGATCCAGGCCCAGACGCTCGACTCCTTCGTCGAGCCGAGCCTGTGCGTGACCCACCTCGCCAGCCGGAAGTCGACCCCCAAACGCAGCAGGTCGGCACGCGCACGGCGCCGTGCCGCCGGGTAACAACCGCGAACAGCACCAGCAAACGGCGGCCCGCCGCAGAGGACGGACCGCCGCTGGTGCGGATCGGGACGGCGCCCGGATCAGACGTGCTGGGGAGCAGCCACCGGCTCGGCGGAAACCGGGGCCGAAGACGGCGCGGTGACGAGGTTGTCCGCGATCACCGTGGTGTAGACCCCGGCAGCCAGCGCCAGCGTGACCGCAACCGCCCCGAGCGCCGGAGCGCCCTCCACGAGCAGCAGAACGGCCGCGACGGCAAGAGCGACGGAGGCCAGGATCCCGGCGCCTAACCGGACCTGCAGCGCGCTGCGGAACCGGTTCTGACTAAGTGTTGTTGCGTGGGTACGCATTGCGCTTACCTCCTCAAGATCTGATTGATTGAAGTTCACATATATGGTAACTCGCGAACCGGACCTCATCTGCCCGTATCCGGTGTGAGTTCAAGCACTCAAGGCGAAACGACATGTCCGTGACCAAACCCGAACTGTGTGCTGGCTCACAAATGCATCATGAACGATATAACGCAGGCGTGTGGTGCTCCCGACGTCGGGGACCCCCGGACGGAACGGGGCAGGAAAGCGGGCCGGTCAGCGTCGGGACTTGTCCGTCGGACCGGAGGTGTTCAACGCGGAGATGAAGGCCTCCTGCGGGATCTCGACCCGGCCGACGGTCTTCATCCGCTTCTTGCCCTCTTTCTGCTTCTCCAGCAGTTTGCGTTTACGGGAGATGTCGCCGCCGTAGCACTTGGCGAGCACGTCTTTGCGGATCGCGCGCACGGTCTCCCGTGCGATCACCCGGGCACCGATCGCGGCCTGGATCGGAACCTCGAACTGCTGCCGCGGGATCAGCTCCTTCAGCTTCTTGGTCAGGTCCACGCCGTAGGAGTAGGCCTGGTCGCGGTGCACGATGGCCGAGAACGCGTCGACGGGGTCGCCGTGCAGCAGCACATCGACCTTCACCAGGTCGGCAGCCTGTTCCCCGGCCGGCTCGTAGTCCAGTGAGGCGTAGCCCTTCGTGCGTGACTTCAGGGCGTCGAAGAAGTCGAAGACGATCTCCGCCAGGGGCAGCGTGTACCGGATCTCCACCCGGTCCGCCGACAGGTAGTCCATGCCCCGCAGGGACCCACGGCGGGTCTGGCACAGGTCCATGATCGACCCGATGAAGTCCGCCGGCGACAACAAGGTCGCGGAGACAATCGGCTCATATACCTCAGCGATCTTTCCCTCGGCGGGGTACTCGCTGGGGTTGGTGACCTGGACTTCGGTGCCGTCCTCCATCACGACCCGGTACACCACGTTCGGCGCGGTGGAGATCAGGTCCAGGCCGAACTCACGCTCCAGCCGCTCCCGCACGATCTCCATGTGCAACAACCCGAGGAAGCCGCAGCGGAACCCGAAACCGAGGGCACCGGAGGTCTCCGGCTCGTACTGCAGCGCCGCGTCGTTGAGCTGGAGCTTGTCCAGCGCATCGCGCAGGACCGGGTAGTCGTCCCCGTCGATCGGGTAAAGGCCCGAGTACACCATCGGATGCGGGTTCCGGTACCCGCCCAGCGGTTCCGCGGCCGGCTGGCCGGCGGAGGTCACGGTGTCCCCGACCCGCGACTGGCGGACCTCCTTTACCCCGGTGATCAGGTAGCCGACCTCACCGACGCTCATCTGCTCGGTCCTGGTGGGCTCGGGAGCGATGATGCCCACCTCCAGCATCTCGTGGACCGCAC
The DNA here is from genome assembly GCA_964385195.1 of uncultured Nocardioidaceae bacterium. Classification (GTDB taxonomy): domain Bacteria; phylum Actinomycetota; class Actinomycetes; order Propionibacteriales; family Nocardioidaceae; genus CAYLOC01. Next base: position 643 of record CAYLOC010000214.1, on the reverse strand, counting down.
CGGTCGACATCATCTTGATGCGGTCTCGATGGCTGAGGGTTCCGTCGACGACGCGGACGTAGGTGACCACGCCACGGTAGGTGTCGTAGATGGAGTCGAAGATCAGCGCGCGTGGCGGTGCGTCGGCCACACCCTTCGGAGCCGGTACGACGTCCACGAGCACGTTGAGCAGGTTCTCCACTCCCTCGCCGGTCTTGGCCGAGACCCGCAGCACCTCCTCCGGGCCACCGCCGATGATGTGCGCCAGCTCCTCGGCGTACTTGTCCGGCTGGGCACCGGGGAGGTCGATCTTGTTCAACACCGGGATCAGGTGCAGGTCCGCCTCCAGCGCGAGGTAGAGGTTCGCCAGGGTCTGCGCCTCGATCCCCTGTGCGGCGTCCACCAGCAAGATCGCGCCCTCACAGGCGGCCAGGGACCGGCTCACCTCGTAGGTGAAGTCCACGTGCCCGGGGGTGTCGATCATGTTCAGCACGTACTGCGGTCCTTCTCCGCCGCCCGCGGTCGGGCGCCAGGGCATCCGCACGGCCTGGGACTTGATCGTGATGCCGCGTTCTCGTTCGATGTCCATCCGGTCCAGGAACTGCGCGCGCATGCTCCGGTCGTCGACCACCCCCGTGAGCTGCAGCATCCGGTCCGCGAGCGT
>CAYLOC010000213.1:0-4319 GCA_964385195.1 uncultured Nocardioidaceae bacterium | reverse complement strand
CGGTGAAGCGTACGACATCGGGAAACCAAACCCCGGTCACGTATTCGGCCACAATCGTCCACGTGGACGCTCGTGACTACTGAAACCGGCGCGAGAGGGCCGCGAGGGTGCAGGTGGACGATTGTCGTCCCCGTCAGTTCACGCTGACGGTGTCCCGACCCGTTGGCCGGTCACGGAGGCCGACGAGGAGCCAGGTGGCCGCGGCGATGACCAGCGCGGCACCCAAGAGGTGGATCTCGACGACTGGGACCGGGAGTCCCGTGAAGTACTGGACGAAGCCCACGATGCCCTGGGCGACCTCCAGCGCGAGCAGCCACGTCGCCGCCCGGATCGCACGCCGCGGGCCGTGGACGGCGTACAACGCCACGAGCGTTCCCACGGTGAGCCCGACCAGGAGGAACACCAGGTCCGCGTGGAGCTGCGCCATCTGGCCGGGGTCCAGGCCCGTCCGCGGCGAGCTCCGGTCCCCGGCATGCGGCCCCGAGCCGGTGACGATGGTGCCGGCGTACAGCACGGCCCAGGTGGCCGCGAACGTGCCGTAGCCTACCCAGACCGTGGGCCGGTTCACCGTCGGAACAGCGGGTGCGTCGCCTTCGTCGATCCGGCGGAGAAACACCACGGCGATCGAGATGATGACCAGCGAGCTCAACAGGTGGAAGGACACGATCCAGGGGTTCAGGTCGGTCAGTACGGTGATCCCACCGATGACCGCCTGAGCGGGGATGAACAGCAACAGCCATGTCGCGAGCCAGCGCAGGGACGACCGGCGCGGTTCGTAGCGCATCACGGCCAACCAGGTGACGATCGCGATCGCCCCCAGCACGAAGGTGAGGAGCCGGTTCCCGAACTCGATGAAACCGTGGATGCCCATGGCGTCGTGTACGACGAGAGATCCCGCAGTGCACTGCGGCCACGTCGGACAGCCCAGCCCGGAGTCGGTCAGCCGAACCGCTCCACCGGTGACCACCAGCCCGATGTTGGCGACCAGGGACGCGATGCCCAGGCCCCGGATCACCGAGGTCGAGGGCGTGGGGAGCCGGTACCACCACCGCAGCGGCCACGTCCGGTGCGGCTCCGCGGTCTCGGCGACGGTGCGGGCAGCGGTGTCCACGGGGCCCGAAGGTCCGGTCACTGCCATCGGAACGTCCTCACCGTGAGACTCCCTGCCACCACTGCCCACACCAGCAGCACCACGAGATGGATAACGCCGGGGCCGTGGCCAGCCAGCGCTTGGCGCAACCCTTCCGCCAACGCTCCCGACGGTAGCAGGCTCACCGCCTCCGCCATCCCGGCCGGGTACTTCGAAGCAGGCACCACCACCGCTCCGGCCACCAGCAGGATGACGTAGACGAGGTTCGCCGCGGCGAGCGTCGCCTCGGCCCGCAGCACGCCCGCCATCAACAACCCCAACCCCGCGAACGCGGCGGTGCCCAGGACGACGAGCAGGAGCGCGGACAGTCCGGCTGCGATGCCACCCCTCGGGTGCCACCCCAACAGCAGCGCCACCACGCAGATCGCCAGGATCTGCCCGGCCTCGACGACCAGCAGGGCCACGACCTTGCCCAGCAACAGTCCGGAGCGCGACAGCGGGGTTGCACCCAGCCGTTTCAGCACCTGGTAGCGGCGCTCGAACCCGGTTGCGATGGCCAGGGACGTGAAGGCAGAGGACATCACCGCCAGCGCGAGCACTCCGGGTGTCAGTACGTCGATGCGGCGCCCCGATAGTTCCAGCACCTGCCGTGCCTCCGTGCCCGCAGCCAGGATCAGCAGCGGGATCACCAACGCCAGCAGCAACTGCTCGCCGTTCCGCACCAGCAGCAACGTCTCCATGCGGGCATGGGCGAGGACCAACCGGGGCAGCGGACGTGCACGTCCCGCGGGGGCCAGGTCGAGGGAGGACATCAGCGCAGATCCCGCCCGGTGAGCTCCAAGAAGACGTCTTCGAGCGTGTGCCGCTCCACCGCAAGACCGTCGGGCATGATCCCCTGGCTCGCACACCAGGAGGTGACGATCACCAGGCTGTGGGGGTTGACCTCACCCTCGACCCGGTACAGGCCCGGAGGCGACTCGCTGACGACGCACTCCGCTGGCAGGGCACGGCGCAGCGACGACACGTCCAAACCGTTTCGTGCGCGGAAGCGAATCGTATTGCGCGACTCCGAACGGGTCAGCTCCTCCGGCGTACCGGACACCAACACCTGCCCGTGGTCCACGACGTAGACGTCGGTCGCGAGCTGCTCGGCCTCCTCCATGTAGTGGGTGGTGAGGACGACCGTCACCCCCTCGTGGACGAGCTGCCGCAGCAGGTCCCAGGTGGCGCGCCGCGCCTGCGGATCCAGCCCGGCGGTCGGCTCATCGAGGAACACCAGTTCCGGTCGCCCCACGATCGCCATCGCCAACCCGAGCCGCTGCTGCTGGCCCCCGCTGAGCCTCCGGAACGTGGTCCGGGCACTACCGGTGAGCCCCAGGCGCTCCAGCAGCGGGTCCACCGGCAGGGGATCGGCGTACATCCGCGCGACGTAGGTCAGCATCTCGCGAGCGCGGACCCCCGACCATGCGCCACCGGACTGCAACATCACACCGACGCGGGGGGAGAGTTCCCGATGGTTGGTGATGGGGTCCGCACCGAGCACTCGTACGGTGCCGCGCTGCGCCTTGCGATACCCCTCGCACGTTTCCAGGGTTGTGGTCTTGCCGGCTCCGTTCGGCCCCAGTACGGCGGTGATGGTGCCGGTATTGACCGTCAGCGACAGCCCATCCACCGCGGTGACGTCGCCGTACCTCATGACGAGGTCGTGGACCTCGACGGCCGGCTTGCTCACGATGGAGATTCTACGGAGGCGACCCAGGCCGACTGCTCCGTGGTGGACATCGCAGCTGTGGAGGTAAGGGTGACCTTCCTTGAGCGGTTCTGGCATTTACGACACAATGAGGTTGTGAAATACCAGGGTCGCTCGGAGAGCGCGGCGAAGGAGACGCCCACCCGCGAACGGGTGGCGGCGTCGATCCTGGACCACGGCCCGTCGACCGTCGCCACGCTGGCAGAGCGCCTTCGGATCACCCCGGCCGCCGTCCGCCGTCACCTCGACCAGCTGCTCGCCGAGGGTGTCGTCGTGGCGACCGAACCCCGGGTGTACGGCACTCGCGGACGCGGCCGGCCTGCGAAGGCATTCGCGCTGACCGACGAAGGGCGGGGCCGGTTCTACCACGCCTACGACGACCTGGCGGCCAGCGCCCTTCGGTACCTCGCCGAACAGGGCGGTCAGGAGGCGGTGGCCGACTTCGCGCGCCGCCGCACCGGTGAGCTGGAGAGCCGCTACCGGACCGTGGTGGAGCGCGCAGCCGCTCCCTCCGCACGCACCAAGGCCCTGGCGAAGGCGCTGACCCGGGATGGGTATGCTGCGTCGGTCCAGCAAGCGCCCAACGGTGACCAGCTGTGCCAGCATCACTGTCCGGTGGCGCACGTGGCAGCGGAGTTCCCGCAGCTGTGCGAGGCCGAGACCGAAGTTTTCGCCCGGCTGCTCGGACGGCACGTCCAGCGGCTGGCAACCATCGCCCACGGTGATGGCGTTTGCACGACCAGTGTCCCCGACACGCGGATGGCCGCGGGCCGGCGGAAGACGAGTCCGGGGCGAGCGTCCCGGGATGGGAGGACTGCATGACATCGATTGAAGAGCTGAACCCCGAACTGAAGGGCCTCGGCAGCGGCTACGAGTACGGCTGGTCCGACCCGGACGTGGCCGGGGCCAGTGCGCAACGCGGTCTCAGCGAAGCCGTCGTCCGCGACATCTCGGCGCGGAAGGACGAGCCGGACTGGATGCTGCAGCGCCGGCTGAAGGGGCTGAAGTTCTTCAACCGGAAACCGCTGCCGACTTGGGGCGCGGAACTGGGCGACATCGACTTCGACAACATCAAGTACTTCGTGCGCTCCACGGAGAAGCAGGCGTCCTCCTGGGAGGAGCTGCCCGAGGACATCAAGAACACCTATGACCGCCTGGGGATCCCCGAGGCGGAGAAGCAGCGCCTCGTCGCCGGTGTCGCCGCGCAGTACGAGAGCGAGGTCGTGTACCACAAGATCCGGGAGGACCTGGAGAAGCAGGGCGTGATCTTCGTCGACACCGACACCGGCCTGCGTGAGCACGAGGACATCTTCAAGGAGTACTTCGGGTCGGTCATTCCTGCCGGCGACAACAAGTTCGCGTCGCTGAACACCGCGACCTGGTCCGGCGGGTCCTTTATCTACGTGCCGCCAGGTGTCCACGTGGAGATCCCGCTCCAGGCCTACTTCCGGATCAACACCGAGAACATGGGGCAGTTCG
>CAYLOC010000212.1:0-4486 GCA_964385195.1 uncultured Nocardioidaceae bacterium | reverse complement strand
CCGGGAAGCAGATCTCGTTGGTGCCGGGGTTGTAGTAGGCGTTGACGGTCTGCGGATACATCAGCCACTCGTCGCGATCGACGGGCGATCCGATCTTCATCAGCTGTCGCCGGGTCTCGAAGGCGACGGCCCGGCGCACGTTGCCGACCAGGTCGTCCCGGTCGATCTTCAGTGCCGAGTAGTCCCGCCACGTGACCGGATAGCCGATCTTGGGCCGGAAGACCGCCAACTTCTCCAGCGCCCGCTTCTTGGTCTCCTCGCCCATCCAGTCAAGGTCGGTGATGCTTTGCCGGTACGCCTCGATCAGGTTGCCGACGAGCGTGTCCATGCGCTCCTTCGCCTCCGGCGGGAAGTGCCGGGCGACGTACTCCTCACCGACCGCCTCTCCGAGCCCGCTCTCCACCACGGCCACACCGCGCTTCCACCGGTCGCGCTGCTGCTCGGTGCCGGCGAGCGTCCGGGAGTAGAAGTCGAAGTTCTCATCCACGAAGGCGGCGCTGAGGTAGCGGGCCCACGTGTGCACCACGTGCCAGGACAGCCATGCCTTCCAGTCCTCCAGGGGTACCTCGGACAGCGCCGCGGAGACCGTGTCGAGGTAGGAGGGTTGCCGGACCACCACCTCACCCAGCAGGCCGTCCGGGGCCTGGACACCGTCCAGCCACGACGACCAGTCGAAGGCGCGGACCCTGGTGCGCAGGTCCTCTTCGGTGGTCAGGTTGTAGGTCTTGATGACGTCTCGGCAGGCCACCCGGTCCCAGTGACCGCCGGCGAGACGGGTCTCCAGCGCCATGATCCGCTGGGCGGCGGCAGCAGGGTCGTCGTACTCGATGAGGCCCAGCATGGTCCGGACGTGCGCGACGTACTTGGTACGGATGTCGGCGAACTGGTCCTCCCGGTAGTAGGACTCGTCCGGCAGTCCGAGCCCGCCTTGGGAGACGTTGACGATGTAGCGGTCGGACTTCCGGTCGTCGGTGTCGACGTGCATCGACAAGATCCCGGACACTCCGACGGCTTCCAACTCACCCAGCAGGCCGGCGAACTCTGTGAGGTCGCGGGCGGCCGCCACACGATCCAGGTCAGGACGGATCGGGGTGGCGCCGAGCCGCTCGACGCGGTCCTCGTCCATGAAGCTGGCGAAGAAGTCGCCCATCTTCTGCTGGTTGGTCCCTGGTGCCGCCGATCCGTTCTTCGATGCGGCCGCGGCGTCGCGCAGGATCTGGCCGACGTGCTCCTCGGCATCCAGGTGCAGTTGCAGGAACGCGCTGTACGCCGGCAGGTCCGCAGGGATCTGCGCGGTCCGCAGCCAGCCGCCGTTGACGTGCCCGAACAAGTCGTCCTGGGGGCGGATATCCGGGTCTGCTCCGTCATGGGCGAACGTTTCGGACACTTGTGCACCTCCCGAGTAATGGACCATCTGCCGGATCGAGGCTACCGGGCCGCGGTACCGGCCACTACAACACCTTGGACAGGAAGGCTTTGGTCCGCTCATGGAGTGGGTTGCTCAGGACTTCACGGGGCGGACCGGACTCCATGACGACCCCGTCGTCCATGAAGACCAACGAGTCCCCGACCTCGCGAGCGAACCCGATTTCGTGGGTGACGACGATCATCGTCATACCGGAGCGGGCGAGCTCCCGCATCACGTCCAGCACCTCACCGACCAACTCCGGGTCCAGCGCGGACGTCGGTTCATCGAACAGCATCAACTTGGGCTCCATCGCGAGCGCCCGGGCGATGGCCACCCGCTGCTGCTGCCCACCGGAAAGCTGGGAGGGATAGGAGTCGACCTTGTCCCCGAGCCCGACCCGCGCCAGCAGTTCCCGCCCCTGTTCCACGGCGCGCTGCTTGCGTACCTTCAACACCCGGGTGGGGGCCTCGACAACGTTACCCAGGGCCGTCATGTGCGGGAAGAGGTTGAAGTGCTGGAATACCATCCCGACATCTCGTCGTTGTGCGGACACCTCGCGGTCGCGGAGTTCGTGCAGGCGCTGCCCACGGTCGCGGTAGCCCACGAGTTCATCGTCGACCCACAGCCGGCCGGCGTTGATGTTCTCGAGGTGGTTGATACAGCGAAGGAACGTGGACTTCCCGGACCCGGACGGGCCGAGGATGCACATCACCTCACCCCGGGCGACTTCCAACGTGATCCCCCGGAGGACCTCCAGCCGACCGTATCGTTTGTGTACGTTCTCGGCGCGGACCATGGCATGGTCGGTAGGTGCCGCTGCGGCACCGCCGAAGGAGATGCTATCGCTCACATCTGCCTGCTTCCCCCGCCCAACGGAGGCATCGGAGGCGGCCGATTACGGCGGACCGACGCTGGCAGGTCGTGACCGGTGAACAGCATGCGGCGGAACCGCTGGAGCGGCGTGGGGGGCAGTTCGCGAGAGGAGCCGCGACCGTAGTACCGCTCGACATAGTACTGTCCGATCGTGGCCAGCGACGTCAGGATGAGATACCACAGGCTCGCCGTGATCAACAGCGGAATGGTCTGGTAGTTGCGGGAGTAGATGAGCTCGGCGGCGTACAGCAACTCCAGGTAGGCGATCACGCTGACCAAGGCGGTGTTCTTCAGCGTCGAGATGGTCTCGTTGCCCGTCGGGGGGATGATCACCCGCATCGCCTGCGGCAGCACCACCCGGCGCATCGCCAGCGCCCGCGACATACCCAGCGACTGCGCGGCCTCCGTCTGGCCCTCGTTGACCGAGATGATGCCGGCGCGGACGATCTCGGACATGTACGCCGCCTCGTTCAGCGACAGTCCGAGAATGGCCGCTGCCGTTACCGAGATGAGGCTTTGAGTATGGAACGTCACGAACTCCGGGCCGAACGGGACTCCGAGGGAAATCGTGGGAAACAACGCCCCGATATATCCCCAGAACAGGATCTGCACCAGCAGTGGAGTCCCGCGGAAGAACCAGATGTAGAGCCAACTCACCCACGACAGCACTGGGTTCGGCGACAGCCGCATGACCGCGAGAATGATGCCGCCTACGATCCCGATCGCCATCGCGATCACCGTCAGCATCACGGTATGACCCATGCCCAGGAGGATGCTGTGGACGGTGAAGAAGTGGAAGACGATGTCCCAGTGGAAGTTCGGGTTCGTCAGTAACGAGTGGACGAGCATGGCCAGCAGCACCAGGACGACGAGCATGGCCAGCCAGCGTCCCGGATGGCGCACCGGCACCGCCTTGATCTCCGCAGGCGGTTCCTCCGTCGTCTCGGTACGGACCCAGTGCTGCGAACCAGGAGAGGACAACCTTCGTGCCTAGCTCTTGGCGACGTCGATCTCAGATTTGCTGATCGCGCCCTGCGTCGCGTCCCACTTCTTCAGGATCTGGGCGTAGGTACCATCCTTGATCACCTGATCGACCGCTCCCTGTAAGGCTTTCTCGAAGTCTCCGGAGTTCTTGGGAACGGCGATGCCGTACGGTGCCGTGGAGTACGGCTTGCCGACCAGCTGGAACTTCCCGTGCGACTTGTCGGCCATGTAACCCGCCACACCGGAGTCGGCGAGCGCCGCGTCGATCCGACCGGTGGCCAGCGCCAGGTTCACCTCGTTCTGGTTGGGGTACACCTTTTCGTCGATCGCCTTCTTGCCCGCTTGGGTGCACTTCTTGCTGCGACTGGGGATGTCATCGTCGGACTGGATGGTGCCTTTCTCTGCACCCACTCGCAGTCCGCACAGCGACATGTCCTGGACACCGAGCTTCTTGGGGTTCCCGGTGGGCACCAACAGTGCGGTGCCTGCCTTGAAGTACGTGACAAAGTCGACTACTTTCTCCCGCTTCTTGGTGTCGGTGAACGACGACATGCCCAGTTCGTACTTCCCGGAGGCTAACCCGGGGATGATCCCCGCAAACGTCGCCTTCTGGAAGACGAACTTCACACCCAAGATCTTGCCCAGGGCCGCACCCAGCGCCGGATCCACACCCACGATCTTGCCGCTGGAGCCAACGAACTCCATCGGAGCATAGCTGGGATCAGTCGCCACCACGATCTTCCCGTCGGCCCGCACGCTGTCGGGCACCATTGCGGCGAGCTTCATGTTGCTCCCGGAAGCAGGGCTCGACGACGTACCGCCAGATGGGCTGCTACCGCTGCCAGACGTCGAGGCGGTACCTCCGGAGGTGCTGGCGTTGCCGCCTTCTGTGGCGGTGGAGCTCCCCGAACTGCCACATGCCGATGTGACGAGCAATGCGCCTGCCGCGAGCCCTACCGCGACCCATCGGAACCGCCTGACCATGACCCACCTCCACTGGCTGAAATCCACGTCTACCAGGGCAACCCGCCGCTACTCGCGGCATGCCTGACCCAGGGAGCGAGGGTGCGTCTCGTTCCAGTCGTAAGTTCACCCCTCCTGCCACGGGTTCGCCAGCACTTCTCGCCAGATTTTGTCTGATATCTCAGACAGACACCCCCTCGCGAGTCACGACCGGGGAAAGCTTGCTCCTCGTACCGTCAGTCGGACTCGGGTCGCCCC
>CAYLOC010000211.1:0-4489 GCA_964385195.1 uncultured Nocardioidaceae bacterium | reverse complement strand
GGGCGACACCGTCATGATCGTCCCTAGCGGTGGTCCGATCAACCTCGGTGGGTCAGGCCCTTGTGAGCCCGGACCCGGAACGTGTTGCCACCCAGCCCGCCCCGCTCGACGCTCTCGATGACGAACCCCGCACCCAGCACCGACGGAACCGGGTCGCGGAGCAGGTGGTCGGCGCAGAAGCGCAGCATCAGCGGCTCAAGCAGCCGCTGGAGCAACCGGCCGATCGCACCGGTCGTCGGGCCGTGTTCGGCGAGCACGAACGCCCCTCCGGGACGCAGCACACGGTAGGCCTCCCGGCTGGCCGCCCCTGGGTCGGGGATCGTGCAGAACGTGAACGTGGACACCACGGTGTCGGCGCAGCCGTCGGGCAGGTCCAGAGTCTGTACGTCGCCGTGGCGCAGGTCGACGTCGAAGGCTCCGGTGACGTCGCGGCGGGATCGAGCGACCGCGAGCATCCCCTCCGAAAGATCCACACCGACCACCCGGCGTACGGCGGCGGGATACCGCGGAAGGTTCAGCCCGGTACCGACCCCCAGCTCCACGACCTCACCGCCGGCCTGGCCCACGACCCACTCCCGGGCGTCACCGAACAGCCACCGCTCGATCCTCGTCATCGCCTGGTCGTAGCGTGGCGCCGACTTGTCGAAGAACGCCGCGATCCGCCGCTCGTCCGGTTGCATCGGGCCAGGTTAACCGCCCACCAGCTCCACCAGGACCCCGGCGACGGCTTCGGGGTCGGTGAGAACGCCCAGGTGGTTGCTGTCCAGTTCCCGCACCCGCCAGCCGGCGGCGCGTGCCTGACCGGCGGACTCCTGGTATCCGGCGCTGAGGCGCAGGTAGGCCGATCTTCCCTCCGGGGCAGGCGCCGTCGTCGGGTGGACCTCGTCGAACATCGCCGTCGGCAGCGGTGGGCACTCCGCGACGAACCGGTCCCGTGCCCCGGCGTCGGGGAGCAGCTCGCGCAGGTCTTGCGGGTCCCACCACTGCGGCCACGGCGGGAGCCATCCGTGGTCGGCCATCGCGGCCAGCTGGACGATCAGATCAGCCGGTGCCTCGTCGTACCAGCTCCTGCCGGGGTGGGCGAGCCCGGCGTCGACGTACACAAGACCGGTAACGTGGTTCAACGACGCCGCGATGGCCGGCAGCAGCGGTCCGGCGCCGCTGTGACCGACGAGCACAGTCGATCGTGGGCCCACGGCGTCGGCGACGACCTGTGCCTGTCGCGGCACGTACGGCGGTCCGGCCGCGAAGGTGCCGGTCAGGTCCGGAACGGTCACCTCGAACCCGGCATTGCGGAGCAGCGGCGTGACGGCGTCCCACGTAGCCGGCCCGACCAGCGGGCTGTGCACCAACGTCAGCAGCGTCGCCACGCGTACATCACTATCGCAGCGGCTCCAGGAACTCCAGCCGGTTTCCGAACGGGTCGTGGGCGTAGATCCGGCGGAAGCCGGGGAAGTCGGTGTCCCACTGCACCGGCTGGTCGGCACCAGCGAGTCGGTCGACGACGTCGTCGAGGTCGGTGACGACGACGCCGGGGTGGGCCTTCCGGGCCGGACGGAAGTCGGGCTCGACGCCGAGGTGCAGCTCCACCCCGCCGGCCCGGAACCACACTCCGCCCCGCGCGGCGAGCGCCGGCGGCTTCTCGACCTCGGTCATGCCGAGTACGTCGACGAAGAAGGCCCGTGCCGCATCCTCCTGCCCGGCCGGCATCGCCAACTGCACGTGGTGCAGTGCGTCATACATCCAGACCTCTTTCTCCGTGGGGTTCGGCAAGGAAATAGAACGGAGGCGACCTACCGGCTGGCAACGGCGAGACGCGCACACAGCGCGACGAACGCACCCGCAAACGTACGGCGGAGCCAGGTCAGCACGCGCGGACGGGTCAGAATGCGATCACGCACGGCGGAGGCGAACGCGCCGTACCCGACGAAGACGACCAGCGTCAACAGCATGAACACCGCACTGAGTTGGGCCATGTGCAGGACATGGTGCGGCGCCGTGGGACTGGCGAACTGGGGTAGGAACGCGAAGAAGAAGATCGCCAACTTGGGGTTGAGCAGGTTCACCAAGATCCCCGACCCGATCACCTTCGGCGATGAGCGCGGCGACAACGGCGCGGTTTCCAACGCCAGCGCGCCCTTCTCCCGCCACGCAGCCCAGGCCATGTAGAGCAGGTACACGACTCCGAGGTACTTCACAACCTGGAACGCCATCGCACTGGTGTACATCAAGGCAGCGACGCCTGCGATCGCGGCGACCACGTGCGGCACGATGCCGAGCGTGCACCCGATGGCCGCGACCACGCTGGCGCGGGCGCCGCGCGACAACGCCGCCGCCAGGGTGTACAGCACCCCGGCGCCGGGGATGACCACGACGACGAGCGACGTTGTCAGGAACTCGACACTCACGGCGGCCTCCTGCATGATCCGGTCCGGATCCCACACGCTACATCAGCGACGAGCGAGGAACGCCAGTGATTTCGGGCCATGGGCGGAACGCCTTCGTATCCAGGTGGGCCCCACCGGGCCGGTGCTAGCCTGCATATGTGAGTTTCATCGAGATCTTCCAGCCCGGGCACCGCTTCGTGCAGGAGGAGCGGGACCGCAAGCGGAATGAGGCATCTCGGCCTGGCAAGGCCGCCGATCCGCTAGGGGTCGATCTCGACGCGGGCATCGTTCGTCTTCCAGCGCGCAACCCGCAGTCCACGCCCGCCGCCCCGGCCACGGATGACCCGGAGTCGCAGGACACCGAGCAGTAGCATCGGTTGCTCATCCTCGTCCGTCACGCCGAGCCGGCTGCCTCCCCGGATACGCCCCCGTCGACGTGGCCGTTGACCCGTGACGGACGCGCCGCCGCCGAGCGACTGCGGGCCTCCCTTCCCGCGGATGCGTTCTTGGCCTCCAGCAACGAGCGCAAGGCCTGGGAGACGCTGGGTGACGTGGCCGAGGTACGCCGGGATCCGCGCTTTGACGAGGTCCGTCGGGAGGGTGAGGGGTGGCGCGCCGACTTCCGGGACCGGCGGCGACGGTACGTGCGCGGTGAACGGTTGCCGGGATGGGAGGACCGCGCCGAGGTAGCGCGCCGGTTCGACGAGGGCGTAGCAGCGGCGGTGGACGAGGGGGATGGTCGCCCGGTCGTGGTGGCGACGCACGGGGTGACGATGACGTTGTGGCTCGTCCGTGGCGGTCTTGTTCCCCCCGAGGAGGCCGTGAGGTTCTGGGAGGAACTTGCGTTCCCGGACGTATGGCGAGCTGACACCTCGTCGGGCACCCTGGAGCGTGGCGGCCCCTAGCGCCGTGACCGGGCACGCGGGTTATGCTGCTCGGCCTGCCCTATTGAAGGAGCAGTCATGAAACCCGGCCTGGGCGCGCCAGTTCGACGCCGAGGCTGCCCGCGAAGACTCTTGGCGTCAACCTCCACATGTTCCCGGCCACCGCACCCGAGCCGCTGCGCCACCTGCTGTTCCGGGACTGGCTGCGAAGTTACGAGCGGATCTTCACCGCGTCACCGACCGAGCATCCTGAGCCGATCGCTGGATTCAAGGGCCGCTGTGAAGAGTTTCCCGGCGGCTCGTGAGCGATCGAGCCGCGACGCCGCCGCGCAGAGTCGTCGCGCGCTTGGGATCCTCAGCCGCTCAGGATGTCGAGGTCGCGGACGCAGAAACCGTGGTGTTCCCGCTCCTCGTTGAGCACGGTGCCGAGGCACTGACGCACCGACCGTCCCCTGGCGTACGGCGGCCACCTGTCGCCGTCGGGCACCGGTGCGGTCCGCGCGAGTTGTGCGGGGGTGACCTCGGCCAGCCATGCCGAGACCTCCGACGCCTGTCGGTCGCGCACGCCGAGCACGTCGTCCAGGCTCGGGCTTGCGGCCGGGTCGAGCCCCTGCTCCTGCTGGTCGGGCACGAAGGGCGTCGCCAGACCCATCGCCGTGAACGGTTCGTCCAGCCCGAGTACGCAGCGCCGGAACCACGAGTCGTGCACGAAGACGAGATGACGCAGCGTCTGGACCATCGACCACTCCCCGCCGACTCCGACGTACTCGCTGCCCTCGGGCATGGATTTGACCCGCTCCACGGTCGCGGCCCAGTCGCTGCGCAGCTGCCGCCAACCCTCCTGCAGATCGTCGGGATCATCGGACCGGATCAGCAGCCGCACCGGGTGCCGGCGATCCAACTCGGCCTCGACGTAGTGCGTCACCTCCACTCCGTTGACCACGAGGTTGGTGACCAGGCCGTCGATCTCGGCGTCCTGCATGACCACGCCGACCAGCCTCGCCCTGCTGAGGTCGCACTCGCGGAACTCCGCACCGGTGAGGTCCTCGTCGTCGAAGCGTCGCATACGCACAGCCTAAAAGGGCGCGCCGCTTCTCAGTTGCGGATCCCTCCTACACCTAGGTTCTTACTGACCCGGCGCGATGAGGCGCTCCAGCCCGGCGCGGTCCGGCAGGTCGTCGTACGGCACGAGGTCGCCGGTGCGAACGTAGTAGAACG
>CAYLOC010000210.1:0-4615 GCA_964385195.1 uncultured Nocardioidaceae bacterium | reverse complement strand
ATGAACCCGTTCCAGCACGGGGAGGTGTTCGTCACCAACGACGGGGCCGAGACCGACCTCGATGTCGGGCACTACGAACGTTTCCTCGGGGTCGACCTGGACCGGAACGCCAACGTGACCACCGGCCAGGTCTACTCCACCGTCATCGCCAAGGAGCGGCGCGGTGACTACCTCGGCGACACCGTCCAGGTGATTCCGCACATCACCGACGAGATCAAGCGCCGGATCCGTTCCATGGCCGGCGACGACGTCGACATCGTGATCACCGAGATCGGTGGCACCGTTGGCGACATCGAGTCCCTCCCCTTCATGGAAGCGGCCCGCCAGGTCCGCCAGGACGTCGGCCGGGACCGATGCTTCTTCGTCCACGTGTCGCTCGTGCCCTACATCGGACCCTCCGGAGAGCTGAAGACCAAACCCACCCAGCACTCGGTGGCTGCCCTGCGGTCGATCGGTATCGCCCCGGATGCCATCGTCTGCCGCGCGGACCGGGAGATCCCGCCGAGCGTCAAACGCAAGATCTCGATGATGTGCGACGTCGACGAGGAGGCGGTGGTCGCCGCGGTCGACGCCCCCTCGATCTACGACATCCCCAAGGTGCTGCACCGCGAGGGCCTCGACGCCTACGTCGTACGTCGACTCAGCCTGCCCTTCCACGACGTCGACTGGACCGAGTGGAACTCGTTGCTGACGCGGGTGCACCACCCCGACGAGGAGGTCACGGTCGCGCTCGTCGGCAAGTACGTCGACCTGCCCGACGCCTACCTCTCGGTCGCAGAGGCGCTCCGGGCGGGCGGGTTCGCCCACTCCGCCCGCGCCACCATCCGGTGGGTGGCCTCCGATGACTGCCAGACGCCGGAGGGTGCGGCGGCACAGCTCGGCGACGTTGACGCGGTCTGCGTCCCCGGCGGTTTCGGGATCCGGGGGATCGAAGGCAAGGTCGGCGCGCTGCGGTACGCCCGCGAGCACCAGATCCCCACGCTGGGCCTGTGCCTGGGCTTGCAGTGCATGGTGATCGAGTACGCCCGTCACGTTGCTGGCGTGGAGCGGGCCGGGTCCACAGAGTTCGAGCCCGACTCCGCGGAACCGGTGATCGCCACCATGGCTGAGCAGCAGGACATTGTCGACGGTGCCGGTGACCTCGGCGGCACCATGCGCCTCGGGCTGTATCCGGCCGACCTGACGCCCGGGACGGTCGTCGCGGAGGCGTACGGGGTTCCGCGGGTCGAGGAGCGGCACCGGCACCGCTACGAGGTCAACAACGCCTACCGGGAGATTCTGCAGGATGCCGGGCTGGTCTTCTCCGGGCTGTCCCCGGACCACCGGTTGGTGGAGTACGTCGAACTGCCCGCCGACGTCCATCCCTACTATGTGGCGACCCAGGCGCACCCGGAGCTGCGGTCCCGGCCGACGGAGGCCCACCCGCTGTTCTCGGGGTTGATCGCCGCTGCCGTCGCCCGGCAGCGTGAGCTCCGGCTTCCCGTGGACGAGCACGGGCTCCGGCGCGTGCTGTCCGAGGCCGACGCCTGATGGCTCTGGCCGACACCGACGAGTCCCGGCCGGTCCGTTCCGTCACCGACCGCTACCGCGACGACTGGGTGATGGCCCTGCGTACCGACGCGGTCGTCTTTCCCGGGGCTGAGCACCCGGTGGACCGGCTGGTGCTGGAGCACCCCGGCTCGGTCGCGGTACTGGCAGTCGACGACACCGACCGGGTCCTGGTGCTGCACCAGTATCGGCATCCGATGCGGCAGCGGATGGTGGAACTACCGGCGGGCCTCCGCGACGTGGGCGGAGAGAGCCTTGCGGAGACTGCCCGACGAGAGTTGGCCGAGGAAGCCGGGCTGACCGCGACGCACCTGGAGCGGCTGCTCGACGTCGTGCCGTCGCCCGGTATCAGCACGGAGACGGTCCGCGTCTACCGCGCCACCGGCGTGACGCCGGCCGCGTCCGAACCCGGGTTCGTCGCCGAGCACGAAGAGGCCGACATGACCACCGAATGGGTCACTCTCGCGGAACTGGTGGCTGCGGTGCTGGCCGGCCGGATACGACACGGTGTCCTGGCCGCTGCGGTGCTCGCGGAGTGGGCCCGGCAGCAGGCGGACACCGGCCAACGCCGCGCGGATGCCTGACCAGCCCGTGGTGCGGGAGATCCGCACCTACCTCGACCATCTCTCGGTCGAGCGTGGCCTGGCGCCGAACACGCTGACGTCGTACCGGCGGGATCTGAGCCGGTACGCCGACTACCTGGGTGCGAACGGCATCGACTCCGCCGCCACGGTCCGCCCGGAGACGGTCAGCGGGTTCGTGTCGCGGCTCCGGGAGGGAGACGGGGAGCATCCCCCCCTGGGTGCCGGCAGCGCAGCCCGCGCGCTTGTCGCCGTACGAGGCTTCCACCGGTTCGCCGTACGAGAAGGGATGTCCGCGGAGGACCCCGCGGCGGAGGTGAAACCGCCCACCCCGGGGCGGCGGCTGCCCAAAGCACTGCCGGTCTCCGACATCGCCGCGTTGATCGAGGCTGCCGGCGCACCCGGCACCGCGCTGGCCCTGCGCGACCGCGCGTTGCTGGAACTGCTGTACGGCTCCGGTGCACGCATCTCCGAGGCGGTCGGACTCGACGTCGACGACCTGGACCTGGCGCATGGGGCCGTGCGGCTGACCGGCAAGGGCAGCAAGCAACGCGTGGTGCCGTTCGGTGCCTACGCGGCAGAGGCGTTGCAGGCCTACCTGGTGCGCAGCCGCCCTACGCTAGCGGCGGCCGGTCGCGGAGTGCCCGCGGTCTTCTGTAACTCCCGGGGCGGCCGGCTGTCCCGTCAGTCCGCCTGGACCGTGCTGCAGCGGGCCGCGGAACGGGCCGGGGTGTCCGTCGAGGTCTCGCCCCACACCCTCCGCCACTCCTTTGCCACCCACCTGCTGGACGGCGGAGCCGACGTCCGGGTGGTCCAGGAGCTGCTCGGGCATGCCTCGGTGACCACGACGCAGGTCTACACCCTCGTCACCGTGGACACCCTGCGCGAGGTCTACGCCGCCGCTCACCCGCGCGCCCTGGGGTGAGTCACGAGCTGCGGCGACCAAGGTTGGGGTAATCCTGCACGCTCTGACATGTCAAGACTTCCCCGTCCCCCACTCCGCGTGGCGGCTTGTTGCGGAGTGGGGGAGCGCTTAGAGTCGCCACGCCGGGTTGATTTATAGACATTGAGCGAGAGGCCAACCGTGAGCGAACCCACCTTCGAGCCCCCACCCAAGCCGCCGATCTTCGACCCCGTGGCGCCGTCCGTCGTCGCCCCCGTCGAGACGGCATCGGTCGCTGAGGAACCGCCGCCGACGGTGCCGGAGCCAGAACCTGAGCCGGAGGTGGTCACCGGCCCCACCGGCCGTCCGATGCCTGTCTTCCCTGATCCGCCGCCGATCACCGAGCACGGCAACGCCACCGTGATCTCGATGTGCAACCAGAAGGGCGGGGTGGGCAAGACCACCACCGCCATCAACCTCGGTGCCGCGCTCGCCGAACTCGGACGCAAGGTCCTGCTCGTCGACTTCGACCCGCAGGCGTCGCTGACGGTCGGGCTGGGCCGTAACCCGCATGAGCTGGACACCACGATCTACCACCTGATGATGGATGCCGGGACCGACCTTGACAGCGTCGTGGTGAGCACTGACATCCCGGGTGTGGACCTGGTGCCGTCCAACATCGACTTCGCCGGCGCGGAGATGCAGTTGATCAACGAGGTGGCCCGCGAGCAGGTGCTCGCCCGCGCCCTCCGCCCGGCCGTCGCCCGCTACGACGTGGTGCTCATCGACTGCCAGCCTTCGCTCGGCTTGCTGACGGTCAACGCGCTCGCCGCCGCCGACGGCGTCATCATCCCGCTGGAGTGCGAGTACTTCGCCCTCCGCGGTGTGGCGTTGCTGAAGTCCACCATCGACAAGGTGCAGGAACGGCTGAACCCGAAGCTGCAGATCGTGGGCCTGCTCGGCACCATGTACGACGGCCGCACCCTGCATGCGCGTGAGGTGCTGCAGACCCTGGTGTCAGGGTGGGGAGATGCCGTCTTCCACAACGTGATCCGCCGTACCGTGAAGTTCTCCGAGGCCACCGTCGCCGGGGAGCCGCTCACGTCCTACGCTGCGACATCCCGCGGCGCGGACTCCTACCGGCAGCTCGCGAAGGAGGTGCTGGCGCGGTGTCACGACGAGTGAGCCTGCCCGGCGCGGAGGAGTTGTTCGGAGCGGGCGCGCCGGAGGGGCGCGCGGAGACCGCAACTGCCCCACCGCAGCGCAAACCGAGTGGCCGGGTGCGGCACGACGAGAAGATCACCGTCTACGTCACCGCCGATGAGTTGTTGGACCTTGAGCACACCCGACTCGGCCTGCGCCGGGACCAGCGGTTGGCGGTGGACCGCGGCCGGATCGTGCGGGAGGCGATCCACCTGGCGTTGGAGGACGTGGCGGCCCACGGCTCCGACAGCGCCCTGGTACGCCGATTGCGGGAGCAGTGAGCACCCGCTCCCGCAGAGTGGGTGTCGCTTACGGTGGCACCCACTGCCCCTTGGCCGGAACACCATCGGGTTCAACACGATCGGGTTCTTCACATCCGGCACAGTCTGGTGAGGCTTTG
>CAYLOC010000209.1:0-4711 GCA_964385195.1 uncultured Nocardioidaceae bacterium | reverse complement strand
CCGCCGTCCGGCTGCCGTCCACGCTGGCCGCCGGCCTGAACGCCCTGGTCGCCGTGGAGCCGACGTTCGAGCAGCTCCTCACCTACGCCTGGCGCCGGCACCTCGCGGCCGCGGTGGGACGGGTGGAGGCGCTGGCCGGCACCGAGCAGGAGATGCACGCGGTCACGCTGACCGTCGGGTTCGCGGACCTGGTGAGCTTCACCCGGCTGTCCAGCGGGATCGGGGAGGAGCGACTCGCCGAGCTCGTGGAGACGTTCGAGACCATGTGTGCCGACCTGGTCGCGGCCCGCGGCGGACAGCTGATCAAGACCATCGGCGACTCGGTGCTGTTCGTGGCCGAGGAGCCACGGGTCGGGGTGGACATCGCCGCGGACATCGTGGCCCGCATCGGCGCCGTCCCCGAGCTCCCCGACGTCCATGTCGGGATCGCCACCGGGGCGGTGGTCCTCCGCCTCGGCGACGTGTTCGGCGGTCCGGTGAACCTCGCCAGCCGGCTGACCGGTGTGGCCCGACGCAACCGGGTGGTCTGCGACGTCACCACCGCGGACGCGGTGCGCGAGGACCGCCACTACGCGCTGCGGTCGCTGACCGAGCGGCTCGTCCGCGGTATCGGCCGCGTGCAGCCCTACACGGTACGGCGGGTCCGGCGCGGCTAGCGGGCCAGCGGGGACGAGGAGGAGGCGGCGGACCGCGCCTGCTCGCGGGGAAAGACGAACGTGCGGTAGCTCCAGAACCGGAACACCATCCCGAAGATCGTGCCGAACACGTTGGCGGCGATATTTCGCGCCAGCGGCGACTCGAACCCCAGGACGTAGACGCCGATCCCGAGGCAGGCGAGTGCGATCGCCATCCCGACGCCGTTGAAGAAGAAGAACAGCACCACGTCCCGGTGGGTGCGCCCGCGCGGGCGGTCCCCCCAGGTCCAGTGCCGGTTTCCGAGGTAGGTGACGCAGGTGGCCACCAGCACCGAGATGACCTTGGCGGTCAGCGGCTTGTCGTGCAGCAGGCCCGGGTCCCCGGCGTACTGCAGCAGGTTGAAGATCCCGACGTCGGTGACGAAGCCGAGACCGCCGACCAGGCCGAACTTCACAGCCTCGCCGGCGAGCGGCAGCAGGGGGTTGGCACGAGCCACGCGGCAGATCTCCTGGACAGCACGATGTCGGACGCGCTCAGCCTACTGTCCCGGGACCGTGGCGTCCCATTGCCGTCGCGGGGTCGCTAGCCTTGCGCGGGTGAAGACCCCCGTCGTCGGCGTGATCGGAGCCGGGCAACTGGCCCGCATGATGCAACCTGCCGCGATCGCGCTCGGCGTACCGCTGCGGCTGTTCGCCGAGGCTGCGGATGCCGCCGCCGCGCAGGTGATCGCCGACGTCACCGTCGGGGACTACACCGACCTCGACGCGGTCCGCGCGTGGGCCGCAGACTGTTCCGTGGTCACCTTCGACCACGAACACGTCCCGAACCAGCACCTCGACGCGCTGACCAGGGGCGGCGTGGTCTGCCGCCCGGGCCCGCAGGCGCTGGTGCACGCCCAGGACAAGGCGGTGATGCGTCGGCGGCTGACCGCCCTCGATGTCCCCTGCCCCCGGCACGCGGTCGTCTCCTCGCCCGCGGACGTCGACCGCTTCATCGCTGCAGGGGGCGGCCGGGCAGCGGTACTGAAGACCGCGCGGGGCGGGTACGACGGCAAGGGCGTGTGGTTCGTCGGAAGCGGCGCGGAGTGCGCCGAGGTGTTCCGCGGTGTCCCCGACGATGTGGAGGTGCTGGTCGAGGAGCAGGTCGACTTCGTGCGGGAGCTGGCGGTGCTGGTGGCACGGAGTCCCAGCGGTCAGATGGCGGCGTACCCCGTGGTGGAGTCGGTGCAGCGTGACGGGGTCTGCGTGCAGGTGCTGGCCCCGGCGCCGGGCCTGGACGAGGACCTCGCCATCCACGCCCAGCAGGTCGGCATGCGGGTCGCGATGGAGCTCGACGTCACCGGCATCCTCGCCGTCGAGCTGTTCCAGACCCGAGACGGTGCGGTGGTGGTCAACGAGCTCGCGATGCGTCCGCACAACACCGGTCACTGGACCATCGACGGCGCGGTCACCAGCCAGTTCGAGAACCACCTGCGCGCCGTGCTCGACCTGCCCCTCGGCTCCACCGTCGCTCGTGCGCCGTGGACGGTGATGACCAACATCCTCGGCGGAGACATCCCCACGCTGTACGACGGGTACCCGCACGTGCAGGCACGCGACCCCGCCGCACGGGTGCACCTGTACGGCAAGACGGTGCGGCCGGGGCGCAAGGTCGGTCATGTCACGGCGTACGGCGACAACCTCACGTCCGTCCGGGAACGTGCGGAGCACGCCGCGTCCTGGTTCGAGGGAACCGCGTCCGAGGACGGATAAGGTGAGGCCGATGAGCGGGGCACGCGTGGGGATCGTCATGGGATCCGACTCCGACTGGCCGACGATGGAGCCGGCCGCCGAGGCGTTGGAGGAGTTCGGCGTCGCGTACGAGGCCGACGTCGTCTCCGCGCACCGGATGCCCGACGCGATGCTCGACTACGGCCACCGTGCACACGAGCGCGGTCTGCAGGTGCTCATCGCCGGAGCCGGCGGCGCCGCCCACCTGCCCGGGATGCTCGCCGCCGCCACGCCGCTGCCGGTGATCGGCGTCCCCGTACCGCTGTCCTACCTCGACGGGCTCGACTCGCTGCTGTCGATCGTCCAGATGCCGCGTGGGGTGCCGGTCGCCACCGTCGCGGTCGGCAACGCCCGCAACGCCGGGCTGCTCGCCGTACGGATCCTGGCCGCGTCCGACCCCGGCCTGCTGACGGCGATGGTCGAGTTCCAACGCACGCTGGAGGACACGGCCCGAGCCAAGGGCGAGGTGGTACGCCGAGCGGTCGCGGAGCGGAGGGGACAGTGAGCGGCGCTCCCCGACGGGTCTTCGTGCACATCGGGCTGCACAAAACCGGTACCACCTACCTACAGAACCTGATGCGGGCCAACGTGACCGCAATGGCCGCACAGGGCGTGGAGTTCTCCTGGGGTAAGGACCGGCCGGTCCAGGCGTTCGCGGTCTGGGACCTGCAGGGACGGCGCCCGCGTGATGGTCGCGACAACCGCATCGCCGGCCAGTGGCAGGCGCTGGTCGACGCCACCAACGTCAGTGGCCAACCGACCGCGCTGATCTCGGAGGAACGGCTCAGCCTGTGCACACTGCGCCAGATCCGCCGCTGCGTGCACAGCTTCCCCGACTCCGAGGTGCACGTGGTCGTCACCGTTCGCGACCTGGCGCGGGTGGCGGTCTCCGCCTGGCAGGAGGAGGTCAAGAACGACAACACCTGGACCTGGGAGGAGTTCGCCGCATCGGTGCGTGACATGGCCCAACGTGCCACCAACCCCGCACGCGGGTTCTGGCTCCGGCAGGACGTGGTGAAGATCTGTGAGGCCTGGGAGACCGCTGTCCCCGCGGAGCGGATACACGTCATCACGGTCCCACCGTCGGGCAGCAGCCCAGGACTGTTGATGGAGCGGTTCGCCTCGGTCGTCGGCTTCGACCCCGACGCGCTGTCGAAGCCACCGCCGTGGAACAACGAGAACATGGGTACGGCGGCTACCGAGGTCGTACGCCGGGTCAACGCCCGGCTGGGCGGACGGCTGAACCAGGCACAGCATGACCAGGTCGTGAAGATGTCGCTGGCGAAGATGCTGGCGCGGCGCAGCGAGCGCGCGCGCACCGGGATCCCCGAGGACGACCTGCCGTGGGTGACCGACCGCGCCCAGACTGTGATCGGTGGCCTCCGCAGCCACGGGTACCCCGTCGTGGGAGACCTCGAGGAGCTGTTGCCCCAGCAACCGCAAGGAGCGCGGCGGCCGGGAGAGGTCAGCGAGCACGAGTTGCTGGAAGCCTCCCTCGACGCGCTCGCGATGCTCTCGGAGAAGTACGCCAAGGCGTGGTGGCACCAGAAGTGGTCCGCCGACACCGTCGTCCAGCAGGGGGGTGTGGGCAGCCGGCTCCGCGGACTCGTGTTTCGTGGGCAGCGCAAGGGCGCGGAGCTCGCCGACCGCAACCCGGTCGCGGCCTGGGCGCTCCGCGGTGTCCTCGACGCCCGGGATCGTGCCCGGGCACGGGCCCGGGTGCGGGCACGCAACCGCACCCGGCGTACGTGAGATTGACGACACCTGCTGCGGAGCCGGGTGGGCACCCTTCGGCGTGGAACCTACGATGCGGTCATGAACCCAGACTTTCCCCTGTTCGCCTTGACCGAGGAGCACCAGGCGATCCGCGAGGGGGTGCGTGCCGTCTGCGCGGCGCAGGTCGCTCCGGGCGCAGCCGCTGCCGACGAGCGCAGTGAGTTCCCGCGGCCGGCGTACGACGCCCTGCGGGCCGCGGACTTCCACGCGCCGCACATCCCGGAGGAGTACGGCGGGGCCGGCGCGGACGCGCTGGCGACCTGCCTGGTGATCGAGGAGGTCGCCCGTGTCTGCGCCGCGTCCTCCCTGATCCCCGCGGTGAACAAGCTGGGGACACTGCCGCTCCTGCTCAGCGCTGATGAGCCGCTGAAGAAGACCTACCTGGAGCCGGTGGCCCGTGGTGAGGCGATGTTCTCCTACTGTCTCTCCGAGCCCGATGCCGGGTCCGACGCTCTGGGCATGCGCACCCGGGCCGAGCACGACGGTGACGGCTACGTCCTCAACGGCGTCAAGCGGTGGATCACCAACGC
>CAYLOC010000208.1:3161-4725 GCA_964385195.1 uncultured Nocardioidaceae bacterium | reverse complement strand
GGCTCCTGGGGCGGACTATGCCGCGGTTCGCCGCATCAGCGCGAGGAGCAGTGCGGCTGCCCCGAGCAGGACCACTACCGCTCCGCTGATGACGTTGGACAAGACGATGCCGGTCGTGGTGGATACTCCCGCGACGACCCAGGGCGCGATGATCACCCAGATTCCCAGGATGGGGACCGTCCAGGCCAGTCCGTGCGTGCGCCCGTAGGCGGACACGAACCCAGCCGCCAGCAGCGTCACTGCCAACCCCGTGATCAGGTTGTTGACCTCCAGGGTCGAGACCCCGCGGAACCCGACGATCCAGGGCGACATCGCCACGTACAACCCCGCCATCAGGGTCAGGCCCTCGACTGCTTGCGCGATCCGGGTCTCCATGGCCCACCTGTACTGAGCCTGCAGTGCAGTGATGTCGGGGTGTTCGGCCATAGACAGACGTTGGTCCGTCGACATGATGTGAACACCTCCTTGTGGTGAACCGGTCAGCGGTCCTTCCGCCTCCGGCAGTTACATCGTACTGCGATATAAGCGTGATCGTTAGCGCCCTGGTCAGGTCTGGACGGTGCACAAAACCGGTTGTGTCCACGCCTCGCGGTCTGGTGTCATCCTCAGGTGGATGAGTCGATGGTCGCGGCGGAGGGCGTGCGGTTGGCCTGGCATGACCTGCCCCGCATCGTGCGTGCGGCGGTCGAGGACATCGTCGGGTGGCCGGTCGCGGAGGCAACCACCCAGCGGGGTGGGTTCTCGCCCGGTGCGGCAGCCCGGATCCGTAGCGCCGATGGCAGGCGCGCGTTCGTCAAGGCGGTCTCGTCCACGCAGAACCCCGACAGCCCAGACATCCACCGGCGCGAAGCGCGGGTCGCTGCGGCACTGCCGGCGACGGCGCCGGTGGCGAGGCTGATCGGCACGTACGACGACGGCATCTGGGTGGCGTTGGTGTTCAGCGACGTCGATGGACACCTTCCCGCCCTGCCGTGGCGGGCCGACCAGCTGAGTATGGTCCTGGAGGGCATCGGCGGCTTGCACGAGGCACTGACACCGAGCCCAGCAGCATCGGTACCCGATATAGATACCGACCTGGCTCCGGTGATGACCTGCTGGCAGCGGCTGTCCGACGACCCGGCGATCCGTGACCGGGCCGACGATTGGTGTCGACGCCACCTCGGCCGACTCATCGAGCGGGAGCGCGACTGGGCCGCCGGAGTCCGCGGCGAGACTCTCCTGCACACCGATCTCCGTGCCGACAACATCCTGCTCACCGGCATCGACGGAATCGCCGTCGTGGACTGGCCGTGGGCGACGCGAGGCGCAGCATGGGTCGACGTTGCACTGATGGCGCCCTCGGTGGCTGCCCAGGGTGGGCCCGCACCCACCGAGCTCCTCCGTCGTTGCCGGTCATCGACCGCCGTAGCAGAGGAGGTGCTCATTCCCCTCGTGGTGGCACTTGCCGGCTACCTCACCTACTCGGGACTCAAGCCGCCGCCGGCCGGCCTGCCGACGCTGCGGCGGTTCCAGGTGATGCAGGGTCGCGCCGCCCGTGCCTGGGTGCGAGAGCTGACCGGGTGGT
>CAYLOC010000208.1:0-3061 GCA_964385195.1 uncultured Nocardioidaceae bacterium | reverse complement strand
GTGTGAAGACCCAGCGTGTGAGGACTCCGAGTGTGAGTAGGCTCCTGCCATGACGACCTGGGTGGTTCTCCTGCGCGCCATCAACCTGGGCAGCCACAACAAGGTGCCGATGCCCGCGTTGCGTGCGGCGCTCAGCGAAGCCGGCTTCCAGGGAGTGCGTTCGTACGTGCAAAGCGGCAACCTGGTGTTCCGGTCGCCACACCGGTCACCACGGCGGGTCGCGCACGCGGTCCACGACCTGGTGGACCGGCAGTTCGGCGTCGACGCCCCGGTGGTGGTGCGTACGCCGGCTCAGCTGACGGCGACGATCGCCGCCAACCCCTTTCCGGACGCCGCCGAGGACCGACCCAAGCTGCTGCACGTGTCCTTCCTCGCCGAAGAGCCGTCCCCGGAGGGCGTGCAGGCCCTCCTCGCTGAGCCCCTGGCGACGGACACCTGCCGGGTGGTCGGTCAGGACCTCTTCATCGACTACACCGACGGAGTCCACGGCAGCAAGCTGACCCCGAACTTCCTCTCCCGGCGTCTGGGCGTCGAGGGCACCGCCCGGAACTGGCGCACCGTGCTCGCGATCGCCGACCTCTGCCAGGCGTCGATGTAGGGCCGATGTAGGCCCGGCGCAGTACCACGGACGCCGTACACGCCTAGAGCAGGGGACGCAGCGGGGTCAGCACCGCCTCCACGAATCGGCGGTGCACTCCCCGCCGCTCCCATCGCTGTGCCGTCAGTTCCACCGAGTTGGACAGGTCGGTATGGAAGATCGTCTCCATCTGTTTGGCGAACCGCTCGTCGAGGACCTCGACGTTGATCTCATAGTTTCCGGTCATGCTCAGCCGGTCGATGTTCGCCGTACCGACGGTGGACCAGCGGCCGTCGATCGTCGCGGTCTTGGCGTGCATCATCGACTGGAAGAGGTGGATCCGCACCCCATTCTCCAACAGCCTGCTGTAGTGGCCCCGCGACAGCCAGTCGGCCACGACGTGGTTCGACGTCAACGGCACGAGCAGCCGTACGTCGACGCCGCGGTGCGCCGCCGCAATGAGGCTGGCCACCATGTCCTCGTCGGGGATGAAGTAGGCGTGGGTGAGGTAGATGTGTTGCCGGGCGCGGGCGATCGCCTCCAGGTACATCGCCCGGATCGGGAAGATCAGCATCCGTGGCACATTGCGATGCAGCCGCACCGAAGGCTCCCAGTCGCTTCCCGCCGCCAGCGACAACTGGCCGGCCGGCGCGTGGTGGAGGTTCCAGAAGTCGACGAAAGCCCGTTTCAGGTCCCATACCTCCGGGCCGGTCACGCGCACGTGCGTGTCGCGCCACTCCGTCGCGTACGGCGTCCCGATGTTGAACCCGCCGACGAAGCCCACCTCCTCGTCAACGACGAGGATCTTGCGGTGGTTCCGGCCGTAGAGGCGGATATCGAAGAAGCGCCAGCCGGCGTGGTAGATGGGGTAGCGCAGCACCCGCATCAGGGGGCTGAACCGCTTGAAAGACCGGGGTACGACGAGGTTGGCGAACCCGTCATAGATCGCGCATACCTCCACCCCACGTGCGGCGGCGGCCTCCAGGGCCTCCTTGAACGCCGTACCGACCTCGTCCCCCTTCCAGATGTAGGACTCGAAGAGGATCTGGTGGTCGGCCGCCTCGATGGCGGCGAGCATGTCGGCGTACAGGTCGGAGCCGTAGGTGTAGGTGGTCATCTCGCTGTCACCGGCCGGGGTGGTGCCCGGAGGCGTGACCGGGAACCGCGGCCGCTTCTTCCCGCGTCGCCGCCAGGAGTCGACCAGGGTCAGCACGACCGCAGTCCCGAGCGGGCCCACGACGAACACCAGCACCACGC
Organism: uncultured Nocardioidaceae bacterium; assembly: GCA_964385195.1. Lineage (GTDB taxonomy): Bacteria > Actinomycetota > Actinomycetes > Propionibacteriales > Nocardioidaceae > CAYLOC01. The sequence continues at coordinate 1,227 of CAYLOC010000208.1, read as the reverse complement.
GCCGCAGCAGGACCCGGGCGCGCGACCGCCAGCGTGATCGGAATCCCACCATGCCAAGGAAGGCTACCGGTTCACCAGCGCATGACGCGCACCGCAAGGAGCACCGGGACCCCTCGGCCCATACTTGAACAATTCCATTCTTTGTGCTTGTCTGGCCTCAATGACGTCCTCGACAGCGATTCATCGGCAGCGGTTGCGGGCGGCTGGCCTCCGGGTCACCGGCCCCCGGGTCACGGTGCTCGACGTATTGGACAGCCACCCGCACGCCAGCGCACGGGCCGTGGCCGAGATTGCCCGGGAACGCCTCGGCAGCCTGTCCGTCCAGGCGGTGTACGACGTGCTCGCGGCGTGCACCACGGCGGGCCTGGTGCGCCGGATCGACGTCGGCACCGGCCTGTCCCTGTACGAGACACGCGCCGGGGACAACCACCACCACCTGGTCTGCCGCAGGTGCGGCCGGGTGACCGACGTGGACTGCGTCGCGGGCCGGCGCCCCTGCCTGACGCCGGCCGACGACGCGGGCTACCGGCTGGACGAGGCCGAGGTCGTCTTCCGGGGCGTGTGTCCCGACTGCGGCGGGGATACTCCCTGACCTGCACCCTGAGGAAAGGATCGATATGTCCACCGAGAACTACACCACCACCGACGCCGGGATTCCCGTCGAGAGCGACGAGCACTCGCTCACCGTCGGTGCAGACGGGCCGGTGCTGCTCCAGGACAACTACCTGATCGAGCAGATGGCGATGTTCAACCGGGAGCGGATCCCGGAGCGGCAGCCGCACGCCAAGGGCGGCGGCGCGTTCGGGCACTTCGAGGTGACCAACGACGTCAGTGCCTACACCAAGGCCGACGTGTTCCAGCCCGGTAGGAAGACCGAGATGCTGGCGCGGTTCTCCACCGTCGCCGGTGAGCGCGGGAGCCCCGACACCTGGCGTGACCCGCGCGGTTTCGCGCTGAAGTTCTACACCGACGAGGGAAACTACGACATGGTCGGCAACAACACGCCGATCTTCTTCCTCCGCGACCCGCTGAAGTTCCAGCACTTCATCCGCTCACAGAAGCGGCGTGCGGACACCAACCTGCGTGACCACGACATGCAGTGGGACTTCTGGACGCTCTCCCCGGAGTCCGCCCACCAGGTCACGTGGCTGATGGGGGACCGCGGGATCCCGAAGACGTGGCGGCACATGAACGGCTACTCCAGCCACACCTACATGTGGGTCAACG
>CAYLOC010000207.1:1891-4774 GCA_964385195.1 uncultured Nocardioidaceae bacterium | reverse complement strand
CTCTCACCCGAGTGGGCCCGTTCTCTCACCCGAGTGGGCACTAATTCTCGAGAACCACAATCGCCGAAGCAATGCCCGCATCGTGGGACAGGGACAGGTGGGCGCTGCGTACGCCGAGTGCGTCCGCTCGTGCACGCACGGTCCCGGTCATCTCGATCCACGGCCGTCCGGTGTCGTCGGTGCGGATCTCGGTGTCCTGCCAGTGCATGCCTGCTGGAGCACCGAGCGCCTTCGCCAGCGCCTCCTTGGCGGCGAACCGCGCCGCGAGCGAGGCCAGCGGACGCTGCCGCTCGGTGGCGGTGAAGACCCGCTCCCGCATTCTCGGCGTACGCCGAACCGTGTCGCCGAACCGGTCTACGTCGACCACGTCGATCCCGATCCCGACGATCACCGGTGCACCCCCCTCCGCGTTTGCCTTGTAGACGGCGCAAACTCCCCGTCTACAAGGCAAACGCGCCTCGCCCAGGGGCAGTCTGCCTCGCCCACCCACTCCCAGCCCACCCACTTCCACGCGGGCACTCGACCGGGTTCGCCGTCCGCCAGCAGCACGCGCCCCACCCTACCGACAACGGCCCCAGCGACAGTACGTCGAACACGCGCGGACCGGCCCGCATCCGGCCAAACAGCGCGAACGCGGAACAATGAGGGTATGGCCTCGGTCGACTCCACGCCGTACGTCGAGCTCGAGCGCGCCACGTGGGCGCGACTCGCCAACGAGGTGAAACTGCCGCTGTCGGCGGAGGAGGTGGAGCGGCTCCGCGGCCTCGGCGACTTCCTGGACCTCCAGGAGGTGTCCGACGTCTACCTCCCGATCTCCCGGCTGCTCAGCCTCTACGTCCGCCACATCGGTGCCCTCTACGGCGCTACGGAGACGTTTCTTGGTGAACGGCAACCGGAGCGGACCCCGTTCGTTCTGGGCATCGCAGGATCGGTCGCGGTCGGCAAGTCGACCACCGGCCGACTTCTCCGTGAGCTCCTCGCCCACTGGCCCGAGCATCCCAACGTGGCACTGGTCACCACCGACGGGTTCCTGCTGCCCAACGCAGAGCTGGAGCGGCGCGGCATCCTCAACCGCAAGGGCTTCCCGGAGTCCTACGACCGCAAAGCCCTGCTGAAGTTTGTCATCGACATCAAGTCCGGAAAGGAGGAGGTCAGCGCGCCGGTGTATGACCACCTGACCTACGACGTGGTCCACGACGATCGACTGTGGATCAAGCGACCGGACATCATCATCGTCGAAGGGCTCAACGTGCTCCAGCCGGCCCGCGTCACCGCGAGCGGCCGCGTCGGCCTCGCCGTCCACGACTTCTTCGACTTCACCATCTACGTGGACGCCGCCACTCCGGACATCAAGCGGTGGTACGTCGAACGGTTCCTCCGGCTGCGCGAAACCGCGTTCCGCGACCCCGCGTCGTACTTCCGCCGCTACGCAGACCTGACGACCGAGGAGGCCGTCGCCAAGGCCGAGAGCATCTGGGAAGAGATCAACGGTCCCAACCTGGACGAGAACATCAAGCCCACCCGCGGCCGCGCCACGCTGGTGCTCCGCAAGGACGCCGACCACTCGGTCCGCTACGTACGCCTCCGCAAACTCTGATCGCGACGCCTGCCCGCCTGATCATTCCGGGCGCAGAGCAACGTCCTCCGGGGTCAGGTCAGAGACCGACTGCACCCCCATCAACTGCTGGGTACGCCGGAACTCGGCCGCCAGGATGTCGTAGGCCTTCTGCACCCCACGCTCCCCGCCCGCCATCAGGCCGTACAGGTAGGCCCGCCCGACCAACGCCGCCGTCGCCCCTCGCGAGACCGCGGCCACCACGTCCGCGCCGGACATGATCCCGGTGTCGACGTACACCTCGGCTCGGTCCCCGACCGCGTCCACCACCGACGGCAGCAACTCCAACGGCGTCACCGCACGGTCCAGCTGCCGGCCTCCGTGGTTGGACAGCGCCACCGCGTCCACGCCATGGTCGACGGCGATCCGCGCGTCCTCCACGCTTTGCAGCCCCTTGATGACCAGCTTGCCGTCCCACTGCTCCCGCAGCCACGAGATGTCCTCGAAGGTCACGCTGGGGTCGAACATCGCGTTGATCATGTCCGCCACCGTCCCACCGGAGAAGCGCAGCGAGGCGAACTCCAACGGCTCGGTGGACAGCAGGTTCGCCCACCACGCCGGATGCAGTGACATGTCGGCCAGCGTCTTCACCCGCAGCGTCGGCGGAATCGTCAACCCGTTGCGCACGTCCCGCAGCCGCGCCCCCGCCACCGCCGTATCCACCGTCAGCATCAGGGCCCGGTAGCCGGCCGCCTTCGCCCGCGCGATCAACGCCTGCGAGGCGTCCCGGTCCTTCCAGACATAGAGCTGGAACCACAGATCCGCCGCAGGTGCCACCTCCCGGACGTCCTCGATCGAGGTCGTCCCCATCGTGGAGAGCACATACGGGATCCCCGCCCGCGCCGCGACCGACGCCACCGCCCGCTCCCCCTCATGCTGCATCATGCGCGTGAACCCGGTCGGGGCGAAGATCAACGGCAGCGTCGACCGCTCCCCCAGGATGGCCGCCGACGTATCGACGTCCGCCACGTCACGCAGCACCCGCGGATGGAACTCCACGCGCCGGTACGCCGCCCGGGCCCGCGCCAGACTCACCTCGGACTCCGCCGCACCGTCGGTGTAGTCGAACACCGACCTCGGCGTACGACGATGCGCGATCCGCCGCAGATCCCAGATATTGGCCGCCGAGGCCAACCGCCGTTCCGTCGCACTCCACGACACCGGCTGCATCCCAAGCAACGGACGCAGATCGGACCACTTCGGAACCTGTCGCCGTACATGCACCATGACCCCATTCTCACCCACCCTCCGCCTCACCCACCCTCCGC
>CAYLOC010000207.1:0-1791 GCA_964385195.1 uncultured Nocardioidaceae bacterium | reverse complement strand
CTCACCCACCCTCCGCCTCACCCACCCTCCGCGCCGCCTGGCCGTCACCCGCTGCCCCGCCGTAACGTCCTGCACCGCGAGCGCCATCACCCGCCGGGTGCAGGACGTAAACCGGTTGAGCACGGATACAGCTGCTCTCTAGGCTCAACCCCATGCAGATCCGAGAGATCGACGTGTACGACGACGCCGACTTCTACCGTGCCTACGACATCCAGCGAGCCGCGGACCTCTTCGAGCGGCCGGACGCACCGGTGTGGAGCCGCGAAGAGGCCGCCGTGGCGTTCCGCAAGCCGGTGAAGTCGGAGAAGCGCGTACTCTACGGCGCCTACGACGACGGGGAGATGGTCGGCACCGCAGCGGTCTTCCTGCCTCAGTTGGACAACACCAACATGACCTGGGCCGGGGTGTTCGTCGAACCGGAGCGCCGCCGCCACGGGATCGGTGGGGCACTGGTGGAGCACCTGGTGGCGCAGTCCGGCCGCGACAACCGGCCGGTCGTCCTGGTGGAGTCCGCGGTCCCGTTTGAACGGCGAGCCGACCACCCGCACATCCTGTTCGCGACAAAGCACGGCTTCACCGCCGCCAGCACAGAAGTACGCCGCCGCCTGTCACTGCCCGTGGACGATGCCGACATCCAGGGCTGGATCGACGAGGCCGCGCCGAGCCACTCGGCGTACCAGGTCGTCACGTATGTGGGACCGCTGCCGGAGGAGGTGCTCCCGTCCTACTGCCGTGTCATCAACCGGCTGTCGGTGGACGCGCCGTCGGGTGACATCGAGTTCGAAGAGGAGGCGATGACGCCGGAGCACTGGCGGGAGGAAGAGGCGGTTCTCGCCGAGATGGGACGCACCCTGGTCAACACGCTGGCGCTGGACAGCTCCGGCGAAGCGGTCGCCGTGTCCACGCTGGCGGTTCCGGAGCATGACAAGCCGAAGGTCTACCAGTGGACCACGCTGGTGCTCCGCGAGCACCGCGGTCACCGGCTCGGGCTGGCCACCAAGGCCGCCAACCTGCGCGAAGTACAGCAGCGGTACCCGGACCGCACCCAGGTCTGGACCTGGAACCATGAGGAGAACTCCTACATGGTCTCGATCAACGAGAAACTGGGGTTCGTGCCCGATGAGCTCAGCATCGAGTTCCAGCGCAAACTGAGCGCAAACTGTAGGAGGCCAGGATGACCGAACGCACCCAGCCACCCCTCGTCACCGACGAACGCACCATGCTCGACGGCTGGCTGGACTACCACCGCCGAACCCTGCTGTTCAAGTGCGAGGGCTTGTCCGACGTCGAGCTGAAGACCGCGTCCTGCCCGCCGTCGAACCTGACCCTGCTCGGGCTCGTCCGGCACATGACCGAGGTGGAGCGCGGCTGGTTCCGCAGAGGCGTGGACCAGCAGGACGTCGCCGACCCCTACTGCACCGACGAGTACCCCGAGGCGGACATCGAGGGGCTGGACGACACCCCGGTGGCGACGGTGTTCCAACGGTTCCGCGACGAGGTCGAGGCATGCCAGGAACTGACGAAACGCTATGACTCGCTGGACTTCACGTTCGACCACGGGCGGAAGGGAACCACGTTCAGCCTCCGATGGATCTACACCCACATGATCGAGGAGTACGCCCGGCACAACGGCCACGCCGACCTGATCCGCGAGGCCATCGACGGCGCCACCGGCGACTGACCCAACCCGACCGGACACCCGCGACCCACCGAATCCGCGCGATTTGAGCGTAAAACGGTGGGTCGCGGGTGTCCGGTCGGGGGTACGCCGGGTGAGCGGCAGAAGAGTCG
>CAYLOC010000206.1:0-4857 GCA_964385195.1 uncultured Nocardioidaceae bacterium | reverse complement strand
CTGCACGTTCTGCGCGAAGTGGCCGTGAATCGCCCCGGAGTTGGTACAGATCGCGCAGAACGGCGCCCCGAGTCGCCAAGCCCGTGCGGTTCGGGTTCACGACCGCGTGTGAACCGCGCTTTGAGGTGGACCGGACCGACCGGGTCGACTGTGGTGATGCGGGTGCCATCGGAGTTGGCCCGCGACTACGCGGCTCCGGCGCGTCAGGTCGGCGGTGCGTGGCCAACATCAGGTTAGGGTGACATGTTGTGACCCCACCCCCGCCGCACCGACCCCGGGTCAAGCCGTGGGGAGTCGTGCGACTGCTCCTTGTCGTGGCCACACTGATCGTGATCGCCGTCTTCGTGGTCCGGCACGTCGGCGACGCCGGACCCGCGCAGGCCACGTCCACGCCTGCGGATCATCCGGCCGCGCCGCAGCAGCCGACCTCCCCCGCTTCCACACCCCCTCCGAGCCCGACCCCGACCACCCACCCGCCGCACCAGGTCGACGTACCGGGTCTCGCCTACCCCCTCGCGAAGTCCAGCTGCATCAGTTTCCCCCCGACCCATGGCAACCGGCACCAAACCGTGGCGCTGGACGCGGGCCACGGTGGGCACGACCCCGGCACTCACGGCACCACCTCCTCCGGCCAGGAGGTGATGGAGAAGGACGTCACCCTCCCGGTGGCGAAGAAGACCGCCGCCGTCCTGCGCCAGCACGGCTACACCGTCGTACTGACCCGCACCGCCGACAGCGACATCCTGCAGCTGCCGCCGAAGGCCTTCAATGGCGACCTGCTGTCTCCCGACGCCGACCACAAGGAGATCCTCGCCCGGGTTGCCTGCGCCAACGCCGCACACGCGGCCGTCTTGGTCTCGATCCACTTCAACAGCTACGGCGACCCGTCCGTCGGGGGCGCCCAGACCCACTACGACCACGACCGGCCATTCGGGAAGAAGAACCATCGGCTGGCCCGGTTGCTGCAGCACTCGCTGATCCACGCTTTCCACTCCGCCGGCTGGCCGGTGCCGGATCGCGGCTTGCGTGACGAGGACACCGACAGCGGCACCGCGATCACCGAGCGCGGGGCGCAGTACGGCCATCTGCTCCTCCTCGGTCCCCGGTCGAAGGGGTGGAACGCGCACCCCAGCAGCATGCCCGGTGCGCTGGTGGAGCCGCTGTTCCTCTCCCGCCCCACCGAGGCCGACGTTGCCGTGTCGGACAAGGGCCAGCGCACGATCGCGACCGGTATCGCCGACGCCGTGCAGAAGTTCCTCCGCTCGCGGTAGCGGCTAGGCTGGCCACGCGAGGGGTCACTACAGCAGAAGGGGTACGCCGGTGGGTGCGGTCAGGTTCGCGGGCAGGCTGATCGGGCCGGTCGCACGCAAGCAGGGACCGCAGCTGGCCGCGGGGTTCGTCCGCCAGGCGTTCGACCGCGCGGTGGACGGGATCGGCCCGCTCCGGGGGGCCGCAGCCGCGGCCGAGGACATGCTGGCCGAGTCGCAAGGCAACACCGACCGTGCGATCGGGGCGTTGATCGACTCCCACGTCAAACTCGCCGGGATCCAGGGGTTCGTGACCAACCTCGGTGGCTTGGTCACGATGACGATCACCGTGCCCGCGAACATCTCCGGGCTGGCGTTGTTGCAGTGTCACCTGGTCGGGGGTATTGCGCACCTCCGGGGGTACGACCTGCACGATCCCCGTGTCCGCAACGCGGTGTTGGCGTGCATGCTGGGCCATGAAGCGGTGCAGACGCTGATCCAGCGCCGACGGCTGCCGAGTAGCCCGATGGCGATCGCCACCGCGCCGGCCCATGCCTCCGACCTGGACCGCAGCATCGCCGCGGAGGTAGGAGCAGAGTTGCTGGGTCGCGCCGCCGGGAAGCGGACTGTCACGATGATCGGCCGCCGGATGCCGCTGGTGGGCGGTGGAGTCGGTGCGGTCGCGGACGGGGTGGCTACCTATCGGGTCGGCCAGTACGCCCGCCGGGAACTACGGTCCCGCCACCGTCGTACCAGCGACTGAGCGCCGCACAGGAATCCTGATGACCGACGCCGACGACGTTCACCTCATTGACGCCCGGACCCCCGAAGAACGGGACCGCTCGTTCCTCCCGGGCATGCAAGTCACCTGGCTGCTGCCGCTGTACGACCTGGTCAGCCGGGTGGCCCGCACGCACGCGTTGCACGAACGGACCGTCCAGCACGCGCTTCTGGCTCCCGGACAGGACGTCCTCGACGTCGGGTGCGGCACCGGCAACCTGACCCTGGCCGTACTCGCGGCCCAACCCAGCGCGCGGGTCACGGGCCTGGACCCCGATCCGAGGGCGTTGCGGCAGGCCGCCCGCAAGGCGCGGCGGCGGGCCGTCGCACTGACCCTCGTCTGTGGGTACGCCGACCGGTTGCCCGCCGAGGACGCGTCCCTGGATCGGGTCGTGTCCGCGTTGGCGCTGCATCACCTGGATGCGGAAAGCCGGGCGGGATTCGCCCGGGAGGCGTTGCGTGCTCTGCGTCCCGGCGGCACGGTGACCATCGCGGATCTCGGCGGTCATAACGGGGACACCGGGCACGGCGGGCACCATGGCCACGGCGCTGGCGGCAGACTTCGCCACACGGTGCGGCATGTGGCCAGCCTGCTGTGCTCCCGGCGGACCCGACGGCCGCAGTTGGCGGCCAACGTCGGTGACGACCTTGTCCGGCTGTTCGTGGACGCGGGGTTCGGCGATGTCCAGGAGGTCGGCCGGATCGACCACCGGTACGGCCCGGTCAGCTTCGTGCAGGCCACCCGGCCCTGAGCGGCCGCATCGGTCCCGCTGGCGGCAGCCTCTCCTCGGGGTCACGGCTGTGCGTGTTCGATGATCGCCTGCCGCCGGCGGACCCGTGCGGCGATGTTCGTGACACACAACGCGAGCATGAACACCAGAAGTGCCCAGAACGCCCAGGTGGGCCACCCGTACTCCTCGCGCAGCCCCCAGGTCTCGGTGACGGCGATGAGGAAGGCGCCCACCGCGACGAACATCCACGCGCTGGCCGTCTCGCGGAAGTGCAGGAACTGCTCGACCTGTTCCGGTCCGAGCGCGTCGATGAGGGCCGCCTCGTACTCGCGGTCCCGCCGTACCCGCAACAGGTAGGCGACCGGCGGCACCAGCAACCACCAACGGGAGACGGGGTCGGGCCGAGACAGGCCTGCCCGCAGTTGCTCGATGTCCTCGTGTCCGAAGTCTTCGTCGTTGAGGTCGATCGCTGCCTGGTAGATAGGTCCAGCCACGAGCAGCCAGGTGCCGAGGAAGCCGCACCATGCGATGACCTGGGACATGGGCCAGAGTGTATAAACCGACCCGGCTCACCCGCACGGGTCACTCGGCGGCAACGCCTGCCGCCGGGACGCGTGGACGAGGATGTCGACGTTGTCGCTGCACTGCTCGGCCGTTCCGACCCCGCGGGGGAGAGCACGCACCGCCGGGTCGGTCACCGCTTCCTCCAAGAGGTCGAGTACGTCGTCGCGGACGCCGTGGTAGGGACGGTCCCAGAAGGGCTCGACCGGGTCATCGACGCCGGGGAGTCCGATGTCTCGTTGCAGCCGGTGCAGGACTCTCAGGGCGCCGACGAGGCCGCCTTCCCTGGTGGGCCAGTCCGCTGCGCCCAGGGACTCTCGTAACGGCGCTATCGCGGATCGCGCCCGCGGCAGGCGATCCAGGGAGACACCTACCCATTTCGAGTACGGCGGCCAGCGACGCTCCAGCAGGTGGCCGAGATGCATCGCCGCACCGGCAAGTCGTGCGGCGATGACACGGGAACCGACGTCGTCGCCGCGTTCAGCGGTCCTGCCGATGAACGGCAGTTCTTGGGCGATCCTGGCCCAGTCGGTGGTCATCGCGTAGATCCACACGTCGTGGGGGTACCACTGCATCCGCTCGCGTACGGCGGTGAGTTCACCGGCGGTGTCGACGAAGACCGGTCCTGCTGTCACCTCCAGCACCGACTGGCCGGTCAGCGTGAGCCAGTCCGCGGTCGACAGCGTGTCGCGGACGTGGATGCCCGTCCGGGCATGGACGAAGCTGTCGACGTCAGCGACCGATACCCGGTGTCGTACCTGCGGGTCTGCGGTCAAGGGGAACCGGGTGGGGTGGCCTGAGAAGGACTCCGGCAGCACCGTGTCCAGGTAGGCATCGATCGCGGTCACCAGGTCGGCGGGAACGAGCAGGGTCAGCCGCAGCCCCCAGTCATGGTCGCGGGAGACGCCGTCGTCGAAGCCGAGCACGTCCGACCCACTGCCGAGCCGGCCGGCGGCATACCTCAGGCCGGGCCAGCGGGCCGCCAGCAGTGGGGCGACGACCTGTCGGTAGTACTCCTGCGACAGCGTGGCCCCGGAGTCATCCATGCCCGTCATCCTGACAGAGCCAACAGGCCGCTCGCAGAGGTACGACGCGCCGTCGTCAGGGCACCGGCGCGATGCGTTCCGTCACGAGATGATCGCGGCCCGGAGGGGGATCGTAGGCGATCGGCCAGTACTCCACCTGCCGGACGACCCGGTCGCCCTCGAAGGTGGAGAACGCCACGACCCTGGCGGACTGCTCACCGTCGGTGACGGTCACCTCACTGACCACGGTGTCGCCGTCGGAGACGACCCGGTGCACGTCGAACGACCACCGGCCGGTGGAGGTGGGGTATTGCTCCTGGACCTCGACGTAGGCCGCTGACCCGATGAACCTCTCCCCCGTACACGGCCAGTCGATGCGGCAGTCCGACGCGAGGAAGGACGCCGCCCGACGCCAGTCGTTGTCCTGCATGGCGGCCCAGAACGCGCGGACGGAATCTGCTGGTGACATGAGGATCAACCTAGGCGCCCCCTCCGACAACAACCCGCTTGAGT
>CAYLOC010000205.1:0-4951 GCA_964385195.1 uncultured Nocardioidaceae bacterium | reverse complement strand
ACCCACCGCCCACGCGGTCATCGCCGTGATCTGGATGCCCGAGAATCACATCGGAGTCAACGCGTGGAAAGCCAACGACACCGAGACACGCCAGTACTGGGAAGGCGAGCAACGATGAAGGAAAAGGAACTGCAGCAGCTCATCGATGAGGAGACCGAGGCGTCGGAACAGACCCGCGGCGAACCACTGACCAATCCGGTTCGCCGCGGCGGAAACCGCACCAAGATCTTCGCCGTACGCCTCACCCCGGCCGAACACGAGGAGATCCAACGGCTCGCCGACAAGGTCGGCATCCCCGCGTCGGGCCTCGTGCGCCGCTGGGTGGAGACCGGCATGGCCGCGGAGAACCAAGACGACTCACTCGAGCAAACCGTGGCATCACTGACCCGCGACGTGCAGCGGCTCCGCGAACAACTCACCGACGCCTAGATGACTGTCCGAGTCGCCATCATCGACCACTGGCCCTAATGGTCGGGCATGTCGCGCGGCGCGATCCAGCGTTCACTTGAAGCGATCCCGTCGGGGTGAGCGCCAAGTATTGCCCCGATTGCGTTGGCAAGCGCGGGGACTGCGGTACGGGTGCGCGTGCGTGATGAAGGCAGCAGGATCAACCCGGCGTGCGTTCGACCTTGGCTCAGCCGCTCGGCCGCGAGCGGGCGGAAGTCCTTGACGTTGTTGGTGATCACGGCACGACCCTCGCGACTGGCGACATCGAGAATGATCCTGTCGCTACGTCCGGCAAGGTCGTCACGTTCAGCGACGGCGAGGACGTCGTAACCCTCGCCACGCAGCAGGTCCGCGATCTGCGGCGAGAGCTGCTCGTCCAGCAGCGCCTTCACCCGCGCAAGGCCTCCTCGCCGGCGACGGCCATGGCGTGACCTCGCTCGTACTCCGACTCGTTGAGGTCGATTTCCGCGTCGATCTCGTCACGGTATTCGCCGTAGTAGGACACCGCCGCCTCGACGAGGCCCAACGGCACCTGCAGGTACTCCGCCGCGCGCTCGACCGATCCGTCATTGTCGCGGACCGTGGCGATGACCTCCCAGACATCGAGCCCGCGGCCGATCAGACAAGCCCGCCGTCCGCTCGGACCATCGAGAAACTGGATCAAGGGGTGGGTGTCGTGTCGCAGCCCTTCCTCGAGGTAGCGCTGTGCCAAGGTGCGTTCGGGCAGGTGGGTGTGCCGTGCCCGCTCGCTGAGGCGATCCCGCATCCCTGAGGCCAGCCGCAGTGTGTAGTGGTCAGTCATGGCCCAAGCGTACTCCGCTGTGTCACGTAGTGTCACATGGCGGCGGATCCCGTGATCGGTACCCCCGACGTACTGCGCGGCAGCCGGTGTCCCGCCCGAGGCGTGAAACCGTGACACTGGCTGCCTGAGCAGTCGAAGGACGTGTCACCGAATGTGCACCAGAGCCACGTTGCCAGCCAACAGCCGGAGACGGGAAGGTCGTTGGGCGATAGCGTTCACTTGGGTAGGCCCGCGAAGGTAAGGGAGAACCGTGAGGGCGCGAGTGCTGGGGACCCGCTACGGCGCCAGAGTGCTCGAGGCGCTGCGCTCCGTCGTCGCTGACCACAAGGCGCGTGATCCGATGGCGCCGGTCACCGTTGTGGTGCCCAACAATGTCGCCGGAATCGTGGCGCGGCGCCATCTCGCCCAAGGGTTCGGCCCCGACCAGCCGGGCATTGCCGGCATCCACCTCTCCACGTTGCCGCGGCTTGCGGAGCAACTCGCGGCGCCAGCACTGGCGCCCCGACGGCCGGCGACCCCTCCGCTGCTGGCCTCGGCCTGGCGTTCTGCCATGGACCAGGGCGCCGGGTCGTTCGATCCGGTGAAGGACCACCCGGCGACCGTCCGGGCGCTGGTGCGGGCTGATCGGGAACTGCGCGACCTCTCCGACACCGCCCTCGACGCCGTTGCCGGCTCGGGTCCCCTGGCGGCCGCCCTAATGCACCTGCACCGGCAGGTACGCGACATCACCGCTGCCGCTTGCTACGACGTGACCGATCTTCTGCGAGCTGCCGCCGACCGCGTCAGCGCAGACCCGACACGGGCGAGCGCCCTCGGCGCTGTGGTGCTCTACCTGCCGCAGGATCTCACCCGGGCGGAGAGCGCGTTCGCCCGCGCGCTTGTCGACCACGGCGAGGTGACGCTGCTGGCGGGTTTGACCGGCGTACGTCGTGCCGACACCGCCGTTCGTCGCAGCCTGGACCGGCTCGGGACCTCCCAGCCGGAGGCACCGTTTGCACCGACCGCCGGCTGGGTCCTGCACGCCTCGGACTCCGATGAGGAGGTCCGCTGTGTTGTGCGGGAGGTGTCGACGGTCCTTCGCGAGGTTCCCGCGGACCGCGTGGCCGTCCTGTACGCCGACCCCGTCCCGTACGCGCGGCTGCTGCACGAGCACCTGGCCACCGCAGGCATCACGGTCAACGGGCCCGGACCACGCGCGGTCCACGAACGGGCGATCGCCCAAGGCCTGCTCGGCATCCTCTCCATGCCCGAACAGGAGATGGCTCGCGTCGACCTGTTCCGCGCCCTCGCGCGTGCGCCGGTGCGGGCGTTCGACGGCACCCTAGCGCCGGTCACGCAGTGGGAACGGGTCAGCCGGGCGGCCGGTGTCGTGCGTGCCGACGACTGGACCCAGCGCCTGGACGCATACATCGATACCCAGCAGCGGGCGCTCACCGCCGAACGCGGCAAGGACGATCCCTACCAGCCCCGCGTCGACGCAGCGCAGCGGCAGATCGAGGTCGCGAGCGGACTGCGACGATTCGCAGGCACCCTGAGCGACCGGCTGGCGCAGGGAGCGTCGTTGACGACGTGGCCGGGGTTGAGCAGATGGGCGCTCGACCTCTTCCATGACCTGTACGGTGACCCGGAGGCGCTGACCCGTCTGCCTCCTGAGGAGCAGTACGCCGCCGCGGCGGTCGAGCAGACGTTGCGGGGCCTGGCCGGTCTCAGCGAATTCGAACCGGTGAGCAGCCTATCGAAGTTGCGTGAGGTCCTCGGGTTGGAGCTGGAGGCCGCGATCCCACGGGTCGGGCGCTTCGGGGAGGGGGTGTTCGTGGCGCCGGTGTCGGCCGCGGTCGGCCTCGACGCTGACACGGTCTTCGTCTGCGGACTGGCCGAGGACGCCTACCCCGGGCGGCTGAGCGAGGACGCGCTGCTTCCTGAGCGGGTGCGCACCGCAGCCGGCGGCGAGCTCACGCTGACCCGTGAGCGGCTGGACGCCAAACACCGACACCTGCTCGCGGCCTTCCAGGCGGCACCGCGGGTGGTGGCGTCGTTCCCGCGGGGTGACCTTCGCCGCAGCACCCAGCGGTTGCCGAGTCGCTGGCTGTTGCCGACGCTGCGCGACATCGCCGGTAGACATGACCTGCCGCTGACCGAGTGGTCGTCGGTGACCAGTGACCGGCTCACCGGTTCGGCCTCGCACGCGGCGGAGATCCGCCGGACCGACCGGCTGGCTACCGAGCAGGAGTGGCGGGTCCGAGCCATCAGCGCCGGGCACCGGCTCGATGACGGGGTCCTGGACGCCGGCGTACACCTGGTGCGGGCACGAGCAGGCGCAGACTTCACCCGCTTCGGCGGCAACCTCACTGGTGTGGAGGGATTGCCCGACTACGCCGCCGGCCATCGGCCGGTCTCACCGACCGCACTGGAGTCGTACGCCGACTGCCCGTTCGCGTACTTCGTCGAGCGGCTGCTGCGGGTGCGCCCGCTGGAGCAACCCGAGGAGACCCTCACCATCAGTCCCCTCGACATCGGCACCCTCATCCACGAGAGCATCGACGCCCTCGTCACCGAGTTCGCTGACGCCTTGCCCTCGTACGGCGAGCCCTGGACCGCCACCCAACGCCGACGACTGCAGGAGATCGCAGCCGAGAAGGCGGACGCCCTCGAGCAGCGGGGCGTCACCGGCCATCCGGTGTTGTGGGAGCGTGAACGCCGCCGCATCCTGCTCGACCTGGACGCGATGCTCACCGATGACGACACCTGGCGGGCCGACCGCGACGCCCGAGCGGTGGCCAGCGAACTCACGTTCGGCAAGGACGGCCGCCAGCCGGTGGCGCTGCCGGTTCCGCAGGGTGAGGTCCTGATGGTCGGCAGCGCCGACAAGGTCGACGTCACCCGGTCGGGGATGTTGCTGGTGACCGACATCAAGACCGGAAGCCGACGCAGCTTTCTTCCCATCGAGAAGGGCGATGATCCCATGGTGGGCGGCACCAAGCTCCAACTTCCTGTGTATGCGGTGGCCGCGCTTGACTATGCCGCGGCTGAACACCTCGACGTACACGGCGTCGAGGCACAGTACTGGTTCGTCCGCAAGGACCGCGGCAAGCGGGTGAAGGTAGAGCTCAGCGACGACCTGAGCCAGGCGTACGCCGACACCATCGGAACGCTCGTCGCCGGTATCGCCGACGGCTTGTTCCCCGCCAAGCCGCCGAAGGACGACGACTTCGGCTGGGTCCGCTGCTGGTACTGCAACCCCGACGGCCTCGGCTACACCGCGGCCCGCGAGCGGTGGCTGCGCAAACGGCACGCGGCCGCACTGGCCGACCTGGTGGCGCTGATCGACCCGCTGCCTCAGGAGCCGACATGACCGCGCCGCTGCCCGACCAGGAGGCTCGCGACCGCATTCGGGACGAGACCGATGCGACGCTGTTCGTCGAGGCCGGGGCGGGCTCCGGCAAGACCCAGGCGCTGATCGATCGGGTCGTGCACCTGGTGCTCACCGACCACGTCCCGGTGAGCCGGATCGCCACCGTCACGTTCACGGAGAAGGCCGGTGCCGAGCTGAGGGACCGGCTGCGTGACCGGTTCGAGCGCGCCTGGCGCGAGGCCCGTAACGCGCACGGGACTGATCACCCGGCTACCCGACGTGCCGCCGAGGCCCTGGACGAGCTCGACGGTGCGGCGATCGGCACCTTGCACTCCTTCGCCCAACGCATC
>CAYLOC010000204.1:0-5221 GCA_964385195.1 uncultured Nocardioidaceae bacterium | reverse complement strand
CTGCCCGGTCATGGCACGATGTACGCCGCATGCGGGTGTAGCTCAATGGCAGAGCCCCAGCCTTCCAAGCTGGTCATGCGGGTTCGATTCCCGTCACCCGCTCCACACCCAACGGAGGTCGTGGTCCTCCTCCCTGAACAGCATCCGCATTCTCCGGATCCCTGAGCTGTTGCCGTGCTACGGTCCCGGAACCGACGGATACGAAACCGGGGAGGGCACCATGCTGCACAGCGACTTGTTCAACCAGGAGGCTGCGGAGATCGACAGCCAGCACCTGTTGGCGAAACAGAACTCGAAGATGGTGAAGGCGACGCTGAGCAGTGGTGACCTGCTGGCGAGGCAGGGCGCGATGGTCGCCTACCAGGGCAACGCCCACTTCGAGCACGAAGGGGTCAGCTTCGACGCGGCGGGCCTGAAGAAGTTCGTCAAGAAGGCGTTGACGGGTGAGGGACTGGACCTCATGCGGGTCTCCGGTGACGGCGAGGTCTTCTTCGCCGACATGGCCTCCGACGTACACATCATCGAGCTCGAGGGCGACAAGCTGTCGGTGAACGGCATGAACATCCTGGCGTTCTCCGCGGATCTGCAGTGGGACATCGAGCTGATCCGCTCCTCCGGCGTCGTCTCCGGCGGCCTGTTCAACACCACCCTGTCCGGCAGCGGTCAGGTCGCGGTCGCCACCCACGGGTCACCGGTGGCCCTCGACGTGGGGACCACACCGACGTACGCCGACCCGGACGCGGTCGTGTGCTGGTCCGCAGGCCTGTCGTTGTCCTACCAGTCCTCGATGACGTTCAAGGACCTGATCGGACGGGGCTCCGGGGAAGCGGGACAGCTCGCATTCAGCGGCGAGGGCATGGTGGTCGTGCAACCGGCCGAGAACATGCGGTACGGCGGCCAGCGCCAGCAGTCCGGGGAGCAACAGCAGGAGTCCAGCCCACTCGGCGGCCTCGGCAAGTTCCTGAGGGGTTAGCGACCGTCGCGACGGTGGAGCAGGAGCAGGGCTCGGTCGTCCCGGTCGTTCTCCACGCTGGCGACCAGTTTCTCCGCGCCCCGCTCGAAGCCCATCCCGGTCAGCCGCTCGGCCTGCCCCAGCAACTTGTCGATACCGGTGGAGATGTCCCGCTCCCGGGTCTCCACCAGGCCGTCGGTGTAGAGCATCAAGACGTCACCGGGCAGCATCTGACCGCAGTGGCAGTGGTACCTCCCCGGCTCGACCACGCCGAGCACCGGCCCCTCGGTCCACAGCACCTCCCACCGACCCGACCCGGCGTGGAGCTGTACGGCGGGCGGGTGGCCGGCGGTGCGTACCTCCATACGACCGGACGAGAGATCCAGCGCGAGGTGGATAGCGGTGGCGAACCCTTCGCTCCACTCCTGCCGGAGCAGGTACTCGTTGGCGGCGGGCAGGAAGGCGTCCGGCGGCAGCGACCCCAACAGGCCACCGAAGGCACCGGACAGCTGGAGGGAGCGGGTTCCGGCCCCCACTCCCTTCCCGGAGACGTCGACCACGACCACCTCCAGCAACGACCCGCCGCGGTCCTTGGTCGCGACGACGAAGTCCCCGGCGAAGGAGGCACCGCCTGCGGAGCGCAGAACGACCTCCGCACGCCAGCCCTCGGGTAGCACCGGCAGCTGGCTCTGGCTGGCCAGCCGGTCACGGAGGTCGACCAGCATCGACTCGCCACGAAGCAGCGCCACGCCGAGCCGAGACCGGTTCGCGGCGTTGGCGAGCACCCCGACCCCGACGCAGAGGATCACCCCGAACGCCCCCCACCTCAGGGCGTCCATCGCGATGACCGTCATGGTCGTGATCATGCTGGCCAGCACGACCGCCTGGAGGGCGAACATCCGATCCAGCGCCAACACGTTCATTGCCAGCAGCGAGGGCACGATGTAAGCAGTGAGCGGCCAGCGCTCAGGAATCAGCAGCGACATCGTCAGCATCGCCAGGGTGAGCACCACCAGGATGCCCAGCCAACGCACCTCGTGTTCGCGGAAGCGGAGCATCGGGCTGACCCACCGCCGATGCAGGATCCGCCACGCCGTTCGGGTGCGGGAGCGACGGAGAGGCGGGGCAGACACACGTTGAGCGTAGTGCCCTCCCCGCGAATTGGGGTGAAATCGAAGAAAGGTTCTGCTTGCGCGTCCGCTCATCGTCTTCGCTGGCAGCGTGGGCACCAGAACAGGTTCCGTCCCTCCAACACCTTCGTCTGGATTCGGGAACCACAGACGTGACAGGCCTGTCCGGACCGGCGGTAGACGTAGACCTCCCCGCCATGGTCGTCCACCCGTGGTTCGCGACCCATCGCCTCCGGCTCGTGCTCCGGCCGGACGGTGTCGATCCTCCCGGTCCGCACGCCGTACGCCATCAACTCCACCAGATCCGCCCAGATACCGTTCCAGCGGCGCCGGGTCACCCGGGTTCCGGGCGTCAGCGGATGCAGGCGGGCGCGGAACAGCACCTCGGCGCGAAACACGTTGCCGACCCCTGCCACCACCGACTGGTCCAGCAAGAGTGCGGCGATCGAGCGGGAACTGCGGTGGATGCGGGTGAACGCGGCCTGCTCGTCCGCGTCGTCCCGGAGCGGGTCCGCGCCCAGCCGCCCGACGATCTCGGCCACCTGCGTGGGAGTCACCAGCGCGCAGGTCGTGGCTCCGCGCAGGTCGGCGTAGGAGTCGTCGTCCTCGATCCGGAGCCGCACGGCGCCGACTGGCTCGGGGGCGGGCGTGGGCGCGAGCGTGAACGCTCCGATCAGTCCCAGGTGGACGTGGATCACCAGGTCGTTGTCGAAGCTGAGGAACAGGTGTTTGCCGGCGGAGTGCCCGGTCTCCAGCACGTGACCGTCGACGTCGGCGGACTCCTGCGCGAACCGGCCCTGGGGACTGCTCACGCGGACCTTCCGGCCGCCGAACGCGCTGTCGAGGTCCCGCGCCAGCCGGAACAGCGTGTGCCCCTCAGGCATGGGGCCGATCCCGGTCTCGGCGTGCCTCGTAGTCGGCCAGCATCCGGATCCGTCGCGTGTGCCGGTCCGCGCCGCTGAAGCCGGTCTGCACGAACGTCTCCACGAACCCGGTCGCGGTGTCCTGGGTGTGCATACGGGCACCGATGGAGACCACGTTCGCGTCGTTGTGCTCCCGGGCGAGCCGGGCCGTCTCGACGGACCAGGCCAGTGCCGCCCGCACCCCGGTCACCTTGTTGGCCGCGATCTGCTCACCGTTGCCGGACCCCCCGATGACCACCCCGAGGCTTCCGGGCTCGGCGACGACTGACTCCCCCACGTCCAAGCAGTACGGCGGGTAGTCGTCGTCGGGCACGTACTCGGTCGCCCCGTGGTCGACCGGCTCGTAACCGTGCTCCGCCAGCCACGTCGTGAGATGGGCCTTCAGCTCCAGCCCGGCGTGGTCGGATCCGAGGTGGACGCGCATGACCGCTACCCTATCCCCGACTTGTCAGAAGCTGAGCACGCTCTGCGGTGCTCAGCTTCTGACAACTCAGTCGAAGGAGGGCCGGGTGTCCCGGGTGCGCTTGAGCTCGTAGAACCCTTCGGTGCCGGCTACCAGCCGTACGCCGTCCCACAGCCGGCCGGCGGCCTCGCCGCGCGGTGCAGGGGTGACGACCGGGCCGAAGAAGGCGGTCCCCTCGACGGAGATCACCGGGGTACCGACGTCCATGCCTACCTGGTCCATGCCGCGGTGGTGGGACTTGCGGATCGCGTCGTCGTACTCGTCGGTGTCGATGGCGTCGACCAGCTTCGCGGGGAGGTCGGCGGCGATGACCGCCTCCTCGATGGTGGCGCGGTCCTTCTCCTTGGCCTGGTTGTGGAATCGGGTCCCGAGCTCGGTGTAGAGCCGATCCAGCACCTGCTCGCCGTACTGCTCGGCGGCCGCCGCGCACACCCGCACCGGGCCCCAGGCGAGCTTCTTGCGGTAGTCGTCCGGGATGTCTTTCTCCTGGTTGAGGTACGCCAGGCTCATCACGTGGAACTCGGTCCGGACGGGGCGGACCTGCTCCACCTCCTTCATCCAGCGCGAGGACAGCCACGCCCATGGGCAGAGCGGGTCGAACCAGAAGTCGGCGACGGTAGCATGTTGGGTGCTCATGGTGTCGGTGTCTGTCCTCTCTGCCGTATTCTCGTCTCTGCTCGCGCCCCCCTCTCAGCACAAGTGTCAATGCTGGGGAAACATTCCCACCGTGGCTCTGCTCGTTGTGGAGGGCTCTGCTGGCCGTGAAAGGATGGGCTTATGCCAGGAATGAACCTCACCCGGGATGAGGCTGCCACGCGTAGCCGGCTCCTCACCGTGCACAGCTACGACATCGCACTCGACCTCACCACCTCCGAGCAGTCGTTCGCGTCCGAGACCCGCATCCGGTTCTCCTGCTCCGAGCCCGGAGCGAGCACGTTCGCCGACCTGGTCGGGGCATCGGTGCGCACGATCACGCTGAACGGTCAGGACCTGGATCCCTCGGCGTACGCCGACAGCCGGATCGCGCTGTCCGGCCTGCAGTCCGACAACGAGCTGCGAGTTGTCGCCGACTGCCCCTACAGCCACAGCGGTGAGGGCCTGCACCGTTTCGTCGACCCCGCCGATGACCGCGTGTACCTCTACACCCAGTTCGAGGTGCCCGACGCGCGCCGGGTGTTCACCACGTTCGAACAGCCCGACCTCAAGGCCGTCTTCGCTTTCCACATCACCGCGCCGGCGCACTGGCAGGTCGTTTCCAACAGCCCCACCCCGGAGCCGGAGCCGGTCCGGGACGGCGTCTCGGTCTGGCACTTCGCGGAGACCAAACCGGTCTCGACCTACATCACCGCCCTGATCGCCGGGGAGTACGCCGCCGTCCACGACACCTACCACGGGTCCCGGGGGGACGTTCCGCTCCGGATCTTCGTACGGCAGTCGCTGCGTGAGCACCTCGACGCCGACGACATCTTCGAGGTCACCAAGCAGGGTTTCGCGTTCTTCGAGGACGCGTTCGACATGGCCTACCCGTTCGGGAAGTACGACCAGTTGTTCGTGCCCGAGTACAACATGGGCGCGATGGAGAACGCCGGCGCGGTCACGTTCCGCGACGAGTACATCTACCGCAGCCGCCAGACCCTCGCCGCCTACGAGGCGCGCGCGAACACGATCCTGCACGAGATGGCGCACATGTGGTTCGGCGACCTGGTCACCATGCGCTGGTGGGACGACCTGTGGCTGAACGAGTCCTTCGCCG
>CAYLOC010000203.1:0-5302 GCA_964385195.1 uncultured Nocardioidaceae bacterium | reverse complement strand
CACGGCCGTCATTACCCGACTCAACACCGCCGACCGGCCGACTCTTCCCGCCCACGGCGGGCTAACTCGCCGGCAGGAGGTCCAGGGCGGCAGCGACCGCGGACTCCCGGATCTGCTGCCGGTCACCGGTCAGCCGCAGGTCGTGGGCCTGCGCACCTCCGCCTGCGGCACGGGGTCGGGTGGCAACGGCAACGAAGACGGTCCCGACCGGGCGCCCCTCCTGCGGGTCCGGGCCGGCCACACCGGTGGTGGACACCGCGTAGTCGGTGCCGAACAGCCGGACCGCCTGCGCCGCCATCAGCATGGCGCACTCCCGGGACACCACGCCGTACTCCCGCACCACTTCCGGGTCAACGCCCAGCACCCCCGTCTTCACATCGGTCGCGTAGGCCACCAGGCCACCGCGCAGGACCGCGGAGACGCCGGGCACCTGAGCCAGGGTCGCGCAGACCAGACCAGCGGTCAGCGACTCCGCCGTGGAGACCGTCGCCGAACGCTCCAGCAGCCCGCCCACCACACGCTGGGCCTGCGCGGTCAGCAACACCTCAGGCGCCTCCGTGCTGCTCGTCTGCGCCGCCGGCGGTGCGCAGCCGGAGCGCCTGCCGGACGTAGTCGAGGCCGGTCACGACGGTCACCGCCACGGCGACGCCCATCACCACGACTCCGAGCCACCACAGCCCCAGCCCCCAGGGTTCCCACGGCCCCCCGAACTGGCGCAACGGCAACAGCAGCAGGCTGAGCCCCAGCGCCTGGGTCGTGGTCTTGATCTTGCCGCCACGGCTGGCGGCCATGACGCCGTACCGGATCACCCACATCCGCAACAGGGTGATCGACCACTCGCGGAACAAGATCACGATCGTGACCCACCACCACAGCTCGCCGATCAGCGACAGCCCGACGAAGGCCATCCCGGTGAGTGCCTTGTCCGCGATCGGGTCCAGGATCTTGCCGAGGTCGGTCACCAGGTTCTGCCGGCGCGCCAGCTCCCCGTCGACCTTGTCGGTGCTGATCGCGGCCACGAACACCACGAACGCCCAGAACCGGTAGGCGTTGTCCTGGCCGCCGTAGGACAGCAGCAGCCAGCCCAGCAACGGCACCAGCAGGATCCGCAGGAACGACAGCAGGTTCGGCAGGTTCCAGCGGCTGACCGGCACCGCGCCACCGGTAGCGTCGGCTGCGTCGTCGGTCATCGCGCCGCCTATCCGCTCAACGGGCGTGCGATCAGGT
Source organism: uncultured Nocardioidaceae bacterium (assembly GCA_964385195.1). GTDB lineage: Bacteria > Actinomycetota > Actinomycetes > Propionibacteriales > Nocardioidaceae > CAYLOC01. The sequence continues at coordinate 4,075 of CAYLOC010000203.1, read as the reverse complement.
CCACCCCTGCCGCGTCCACGACCCGCGCAGGCAGGACATCCCCCACCGCCACGGTCTCGCCGACACCGGTCACGACCGTGGTGCCGTCCACGTCGGGACCCTGGCACGCGGCTCGCCCCTCCACCGTTCTGCTGTCCACCGTGCTGCCGTCCACCGACGCGGCGCTCTCCACCGACTCCACGAGTACGTCGACCGGCTCGCCGATCCGGTCCTCGGCCCGTTGCGCGGTCAGTTGCTCCACCAGGCGCGACACCTGGTCCACCCGGGACCGGATCTCCTCCTCGTCCAGCTGCCCGTCGAGCTCCGCAGCCGGCGTCCCGTCCTCGGCGGAGTAGCCGAAGACGCCGACGACGTCGAGCCGGGCGGCGGTCAGCCAGTCACACAGCGTCTGCAGGTCCTCCTCGGTCTCTCCGGGGAACCCGACGATGACGTTGCTGCGTACGCCGGCGCGAGGGTCGGCCCGGCGGACCTGCTCCAGCAGGGCAAGGAACCGGTCGGGGTCGCCGAAGCGCCGCATCCGTCGCAGCACCGGGGCCGACGCGTGCTGGAACGACACATCGAAGTACGACGCCACGCCGGGAGTCTGTGCGATCGCGGACACCAGACCCGGGCGCATCTCTGCCGGTTGCAGGTACGACACCCGGACCCGGGCGAGCCCGTCGACGTCGGCCAGCGCCGGAAGCAGCGACTCCAGCAGGTGCATGTCGCCCAGGTCCTTGCCGTAGGACGTGGAGTTCTCGCTGACACAGAAGACCTCCCGGACACCATGCTCGACCAGCCACGCGGCTTCGGTGAGGATGTCCTCGGGGCGTCGCGACGCGAACGAGCCCCGGAACGACGGGATCGCGCAGAACGTGCACCGCCGGTCGCAGCCGGAGGCGAGCTTCAGCGGCGCCATGGGGCCAGAGCCCAGGCGCCGCCGTACGGCCCGGGGCCCGGTGGCCGGCGCGACCCCGTCGGGCAGGTCGGGCGCGGACTGGGCGTGCCCGGGGATCGACGGCGCGGCCGCCTCCGACCGGTCCGCCGGCGCCAGCGGCAACAGCCGGCGCCGGTCCCTCGGGTGGTGCGCCGGACGCCGTTCCCCGGCCAGGATGCCGCGGAGCCGGTCGGCGATGTCGGGGTAGTCGTCGAAGCTCAAGACCGCGTCGGTCTCCGGCATCGCCGCGGCGAGCTCGTCGCCGTACCGCTCGGCAAGGCAGCCCACGGCCACGACCGCCTGCGGCGCACCCGTGCCCTTGAGGTCGCTCGCGGCGAGCAGGGTGTCCACCGAGTCCTTCTTGGCGGCGTCGACGAAACCGCAGGTGTTCACCAGCACCGCTTCGGCGTCGGCGGCGTCGTCGACCAACCGGAACCCGCCGGCCTCCAGCCGCGCCGCCAGCTCCTCGGAGTCGACGTCGTTGCGGGCACAGCCCAGGGTGTGGATGGCAACGGTGGTGCCCCCCGTCGGGGAGGCGGGATCAGTGGTATCCATGTCTGGGCTCAGTATCGCATCCGCCCGGTACGGCGATCAGATCTCGTCGTCGACGTACCGGTGCGCCGAGACCAGCCACCCGGTGACCAGCGAGACCGCCATCGCGCCGAACAGCAACGCGAACGGAGCCGACCAGCCGCCCGTTGCCCCGTGCAGCGCGCCGAAGAGCACCGGGCCGCTGGCGGCCAGGACGTATCCCGCGGACTGGACGAACGCCGAGAGTGACGCCGTGGTCTGCGACGTCCGCGACCGCAGGCCGATCAGGGTCAGCGCGGTCGGGAACAGTCCCCCGCCGCAACCGGCCAGCACCATCCACACCCAGGCACCACTGACCGGCGCGGTCACCATGCCCACGTAGGCCAGGACCCCGCATCCCCCGAGGGTCAGGATGAGTGGCCGGGCCCAGCGCGCGACGAGGTTCGGCGCCGCAATCGACACCGGGATCTGTACCGCCGCGAACAGCGCGGCCAGCCACCCGGCGGCGAACTCCGAGAACCCGTGGCCGTGGAAGAACTTCGCGAACCAGCCGAACGCGATGTAGGCCTGGAACGACTGCGAGGCAAAGAAGACCATCAGCGCCCAGGCCGTACGGCTGCGGACCAGACGCCGCGCGGCCGCCGTGGCCCGCGTCGCGACGGCCGGCCGATCCCCACGCAGGGCCGGGATCCAGGGCAGGATCGCGGCAGCGCTGAACAGCGCCCAGGACCCCAGTCCGGTGCGCCAGCCGTCACCCAGCGCGCCGATCGGTACCGTCAGCCCGGCCGCAGCGGTGGTGCCCGCCGCCATCGCGGTGGTGTAGACCGCGGTCATCTGCCCGATCCGGTCCGGGAAGTGCCGTTTGACCAGGCTCGGCATCAAGACGTTGGCGATCGCGCCGCCGGCCAGGGCGGCCACGCTGAGCAGCACGAACGCCCACGCAACGTCGACCACGGCGCGCGTGAGGAGGCCGACGGTCATGATCGCCAGAGCGAACGTGAGGAGCCGGTGTGGCCCCAACCGCCGGGCCAGCCGCGGACCCACGGCACCGATCGCGGCGAAGCACAGCACCGGCAGCGTGGTGACCACGCCGGCGACCGCACCGGACATCGCCAGGTCGGTCTGCAGCGCGTCCAGGACCGCACCCACGCTGGTGACGGCGGTCCGCATCGAGAACCCGGTGAGCAGCAGCGCAACGACCACCAGCACCCGGAGGCGTCGTGAAGCGACGGGGCGCCGCTCGTCGGAGGTCGCAGGGTCTGCGCCTGTCGCGGCCGGGCACGTCACCCGGCCATTCTTCTCCGGCCCCCGCGCACCACCGGGTGCGGGGCGGTACGGCGGGGGGCGCGACGTACTGTCGGAAGTATCAACACCCCAACCAAGGAGGCCGAGTCATGGCTGTCACCCAACGCTTGTCGATCCCCGATGTCGACCCGGACGCGTACCAGGCGGTGCTCGGCCTGGAGAAGTACGTGCACGCCGGCAACCTGGACGAGAGGTTGCTCGCGTTGGTCAAGATCCGCGCCTCACAGATCAACCACTGCGCGTGGTGCCTGGACATGCATGTGAAGGAGGCCCGTCAGGCCGGCGCCGACCAGCGTCAGCTCGACCTCATCGCGGCGTGGCGGGAAGCCCCGGCACTGTTCAGCCGCCGCGAGCAGGCCGCCTTGGCGTTCGCCGAGCAGGTCACCGAAATCAGCGCAGACGGTGTCTCCGACGACGTCTGGGACGACGTGACGGCGGTGTTCGACGAGAAGGAGACCGTGCTGTTACTGATGGCCATCGCCGCGATCAACGTCTGGAACCGGATGAACGTCACCGTCCACACCGACCTGCCGGCCGAGCCCGCCACCGCCGGCTGACCCGGAGGGGCCCGGCTCAGCGCCCGGTGCCCCCAGCGGTTCCGCTCCCTGTCCCACTCCCTGTCCAGACGCTGACCGAGCTGTGCAGGACGCCGGAGGAGCCGGCCGGCTCTCCGCCCTGCTGCGAGGCGACGTACTTCGCGATCCCCCACACCAGGAGCAGCACCAGCACGACCGCGATCAACAGACCCCACCGCGCGCCGTCGGTCACCTGCCGCAGAACGCCGGCCCCGCTGGTCTCCCGACGGGCGTCGAACACCTCCCGCGGCGTCACCGGCTGGGTGGCGTAGCTCTCGTCGTAGCGCTGCACCAGCGGATCGGAGTCGATACCCAGGACGCGTCCGAGCATCCGCAGATGCCCGCGGGCGTAGAAGTCGCCACCACACGGGGCGAAGTCGTCGGCTTCCAGGGCCTCGAGCACGTGCGGACGGATCCGGGTCCGTTCGGCGAGATCGTCGATGCTCAGTCCGAGGTTCTCCCGCGCGCCGGCGAGCACGCTCCCGATCCCGGGATCAGACGGCGTGGGGTCGGGAGGTGTGATGGACTCCGGCTCGGCCACGGTGACGGCCCCGTCCGCATCCGCTGTCCCGGTCGCGGCCGGCGCCGGGGGACGGAAGCGTCCCCGGAGCCGCTCCATGGCGCGGGCGGTCAGCGCGGTCGTGCTGTCGATGACCAATTCGACGTTGCCGTTCGTCCCGTCGACGGCGGGCTCAGCGTCCCGGTCCTGCGCCGGGGGGTGGTCATCGGGTCGGTGCCGGAGCTCCTC
>CAYLOC010000202.1:0-5303 GCA_964385195.1 uncultured Nocardioidaceae bacterium | reverse complement strand
CCGACCGCGGCACACGTCAACACCAGCCGCACCAGTGTCACGTGGTCCGCAGGTCCCAGCCGGGCCCGCTGGTAGCGACGCATCGCCACGTCGAGCGCGACCGCAGCCACGATCGCCGTACCGACCCCGACCGCCCACGACAACCCGTCGAGCCCGTGCGCGAGATCCACCGCCACCACGACGATGACGGTGCCCAGGACCACCACCAGCGGCCCGGGTCGAACCACCCACACGGCGCCTCCGTTAGTCCTCACGAGTTCCGGTTTTACAGTAGGTCTACGGGTAAAAGGGCGGTGCGGTTCACGTACTGCCGGAGAGAAGAGCCGATGGCGGAGCAGTCGAGGGCGTTCTGGGTCACCGAGCCCGGACGCGGCGAGATCCGCACAGAACCCCTGACCCCGCCGGGCCCCGACGACGTACAGGTCCGCGCCGTGTGCAGCGGAGTCAGCCGCGGCACCGAGACCCTGGTCTTCCGCGGCGAGGTCCCCACCGACCAGCACACGCTGATGCGCGCGCCGTTCCAGGACGGCGACTTCCCCGGCCCGGTCAAGTACGGCTACCTCAGCGTCGGCATCGTCGAACAGGGCCCGCCGCCCCTGGACGGACAGCTGGTGTTCTGCCTCCACCCACACCAGAGCAGGTACGTCGTCCCCGCGCGCGCAGTGACGCGGGTGCCCGACGGAGTGCCGCCGGAGCGCGCGGTGCTCGCCGGGACCATGGAGACCGCCCTGAACGCGGTCTGGGACGCCGGAGTCCTCCCCGGTGACCGGGTCACGGTCGTCGGTGCCGGCATCATCGGCTGCTGCCTCACCAGCCTGCTGGCCCGCATCCCTGCAGTCAACGTCGCTGTGGTCGACATCGACACCGCGCGCTCGTCGGTCGTGGAGCGCCTCGGTGCGGTGTTCGAGCATCCGGGGCGGGCCACCGGCGACCGCGACCTGGTGTTCCACACCAGCGCTACGTCCGAGGGGCTCCAGACCAGCCTGGCGCTGCTGGGACCGGAAGGGTCCGTGGTCGAGCTCAGCTGGTACGGCGACCGGCCGGTCGAGGTCGCTCTCGGCGGCGGCTTCCACTCCGGTCGGCTGGCGATCCGCGCCAGCCAGGTCGGCCGCGTCGCGCCACGACGTCGCGATCGGCGTACCCTCGCCGAACGGATCGCACTGGCACTGGGCCTGCTGCGCGACCCGGCCCTGGACAGCCTGCACACCGGCAGCTCCCCGCTGGCGAGCCTGCCCGGCGTCATGCCGCGGCTCGCGGACGGCTCGCTGCCAGCCCTGCTGCACACCATCACCTACGACGAGGAGAGCCCGTGTTCACCGTGACCGTCCGGGACCGGGTGATGGTCGCGCACAGCCTGCAGGGCGAGGTCTTCGGCCCTGCGCAGGCGCTGCACGGCGCCACCTACATCGTCGACGCCACATTCGGCCGCGAGACGCTCGACGACGACGGCCTGGTGGTCGACATCGGGCGCGCTGCTGCGGAACTGCGCGCAGCCCTCGCGTCGTGGGACATGCGCAACCTCGACGACGACCCGTCCCTCGCGGGCATGAACACCACCACCGAGGCACTTGCGGGGGTCCTCGCCGACCGGCTGGTGCAACGCGTCCGCGACGGCGCGTTCGGAGACTCAGCACGGGCGATCGCTGCCGTCACCGTGACGCTGCACGAGTCCGATGTCGCCTGGGCCAGCTGTGAGCGGGCGGTGTGACGACGGTGCCGCAGCGGGTGCACGTGGTCGTGCCGCAGGAGGTCGACGACCCCCGCCACCCCAGCGGCGGCAACGTCTACGACCGGCGGGTCTGTGCGGAGCTGGCGGCGCTCGGGTGGGACGTGGCCGAGCATCGCGTCGCCGGGGCGTGGCCGACGCCCGGGCCGGGGATCGTTGGTGCCCTGGCTGCGGCGCTGCGCGACATCCCGGACGGCGAGGTCGCGATCGTCGACGGGCTGGTGGGCTCTGCCGTGCCGGAGGTCATGGTCCCTGAGGCGGACCGGCTGACGATCATCGTGCTGCTGCACATGCTGGCGTCGACACGGCAGCACCGACAGCGCGAACGCCCGGTGCTCGCTTCGGCCGCCGCCGTGGTCACCACCAGCCGGTGGGCGCGGGAGCAGGTGCTGGCCGATGACGGCCTCTCTCCCGTTCGTGTGCACGCGGCTCCGCCGGGAGTCGATCCGGCCGGGCCAGCCGTCGGTACGCCGACCGGCGACCACCTGCTTTGTGTGGGGGCGGTGACGCCGCTCAAGGGCTACGACGTGCTGCTGGCCGCGCTGAGCGACCTCGGCGCCCGTTCATGGAGGTGCACGTGCATCGGCCCGCTCGACGTGGATCCCGGGTTCGCGGCAACCCTCCGCCGCGAGGCGGTTGCCCTCGGTCCCCACGGGCGCGTGCGCTTCACAGGTCCGGTGCCGCCAGCGGGCCTGCAGTCGGCGTACGCCGAGGCGGACCTCGTGGTGGTGCCGTCGCGGCAGGAGACCTATGCGATGGTCGTCACCGAGGCGCTCGCCCGGGCCATCCCGGTCGTGGCCAGCGACACCGGGGGTATCCCGGAAGCCGTTGGTGTGGATGCGGGCGGCCCGGCTGCCGGGCTGCTCGTGCCACCGGGTAATCCGTGCTCCCTGGGGCACGCGCTGCGCACCTGGCTGGACGAACCGCAGACCCGGAGCTCGTTGCGGGCTGGCGCGCGCCGTCGGCGTACCCAGCTGACCGGCTGGGCCGAGACGGCCGCGCAGATCGCTGACGTCGTGGCCGGCATACCGGTCGGCCGGAGGTGAACCGTGGCGCTGCCAGGGACGTTCTCCCTCACACAGTGGGTCAGGGGCCGGAGGGAAGGAGCCGCGATCAACAGCGCGTGGACGTGGGTCCGCCGGCTCGGCGCGGCGGCGCTGCTGACCGGCCTACTCGTGCGCGCCGGCACGGGCCCGCTACGCGCGGCCGCACATGCGCTCAGTGTGCCGTTGCTGCTCGTGGCAATGGGCGGCATCGTGGTGACCACCGTGTGCTGCGCCTGGCGCTGGCGACTGGTCTCGGAGTGCCTCGGACAGCCAATGAGGTTGCGCAGCGCCGTGGGAGCCTACTACCGCTCCCAGTTCCTCAACCTCACACTGCCCGGCGGCGTCCTCGGCGACGTCGAGCGCGGTGTGCGGCACGGACGCATCGCCGGTGCCGTGCCTCGCGGCCTGCGTACCGTCGCCTGGGAGCGGGTGATCGGCCAGGTGGTGCAGATCGTGGTGTCCGCGGCGGTCCTGGCGCTGTGGCCGTCGCCGCTGCGCACCCCGATCCTGCTCGCGGCGGGCGTGGTGGCCGCGGTGCTCGCGGGCGTGGCAGGGGTGTTCGTGGGGCTGTCCCGGACACGGCTGGTGCGGTCGCTGCTGCGGGACGTGTGGTGCCTGTGCCGGGCCCCGCGCGCATGGGCAGGGCTGGTGCTGACCTCGTTCGTGGCGGCGGGTGTGTACGCCGGACTGTTCCTGGTGGCGGCCCGGGCGGTGGACGTGCCCGTGCCGACGATGCGCCTGGTGCCGCTCGCGTTCGCGGTGATGGTGGCCTCGGCAGTCCCGGCGAACATCGCCGGGTGGGGGGCGCGTGAGGGGGCGGCAGCAGCGGTGTTCGCGATGGCCGGAGCCTCCGCGGCACAAGGGCTCTCGGTCTCCGTGCTCTACGGCCTCATGGTGTTCGCGGCGACGACTCCCGGCGCGCTGTTGCTGTTCGTCGTACGCCGTCGTCCCCCAGCGGGGTGGAAACCCGAGGCCCGGCGGGTCGCCGGTTCCCTGGAGCGATCCCGTGCCTGAACGCCCGTACGTCGTCCTCAGCTGCGCGATCTCCCTCGACGGCTACCTGGACAGTGCGACCGGCGAGCGGCTGCTGCTGTCCAACGCCGCCGACCTGGACCGGGTCGACGCGATCCGGGCCGGGTGCGACGCGATCCTCGTAGGGGCGCAGACGATCCGCAGCGACGACCCCCGGCTGGTGCTCCGCGACCCGGACCGGATGAGCGAGCGGGTCCAGCGTGGCCTGCCGCCCACCCCGATCAAGGTCACGCTCACCTCCGCGGCACGGTTGCCGCCGGACGCCCGGTTCTTCAGCACCGGTGACACGGCCAAGTTCGTGTACTGCCCCAGCGGGGCGGCGGCCCAGGCACGACAGCACCTCGATGGCAGGTGCACGGTGGTCGACGGCGGTAGCACCCTGACCATGCAGCGTCTGTGCGCGGATCTGCGGAGACGCGGCGTCCGCCGGATGCTGGTCGAGGGCGGTGGGATCGTGCACACCCAGTTCCTCGACCAGGCGTTGGCCGATGAGCTGCACCTGGTGGTGGCGCCGTTCTTCGTCGGCGACTCCCGCGCGGTGCGGTTCGTCGGCGACGGCGCGTTCCGGTGGTCTCCCACCAGCCCTGCCCGGCTGGTGGAGACCCGGGCGATCGGCGAGGTGGTGCTGTTGCGTTATGCCCTGTCCACGCGGTGTGAAGCGCCGACTCTCCGGGCATTCAGGTGATGGACGACGGCGCTGCGGCGAGGGCGGATCGGGTGCTGCACCGTGCTCGCTGCTCGGCGTTCCCCGCCGGTGAGTACGTCGGGCAGGAGAGTTTCATGCGGGCCAGCGCCATCCTGGCTCTGGCCCGCCACGCCGGGGTCGGACCGGGCACGCACGTGCTGGACCTGTGCTGCGGGACAGCCGGGCCGGGCCTGCTCATCACCCGCCAGTTGGGCTGTGACTATCTCGGGGTGGACCGTGACCCGTTCGCGATCGACCGGGCGTGCCGGCGTACCCGCGGGATGGGGTGCCGGTTCGCGACCCAGCGGATCCCTCCGTGCCCGTCCGGCCCGTTCGATGTCGTGTTGCTGTTGGAGACCATGCTCGCGTTCTCCGACAAGGCAGAACTGGTGCGTGCGGTTTCGGCTGTGCTCACCCCGGGCGGCCGGTTCGCGTTCACCCTGGAGGAGGGGACGCCGCTGACGAGCAAGGAACGCGCGCGCATGCCCGACGCGGACACGGTGTGGCCCGTTCCGTGGTCGCACATGAGGAACCACCTGGAGGCCGCCGGTCTGCGTGTGCGCCGGCAGGAGGAGTGCACCAGGGAGCATGTCGCCGTGGTCGACCGGCTCCGCGCCGCCTACGCCGCGGCGGCGGCAGGGGAGGGGGTTTCCGGCCAGCGACACGCGTTGGAGACGTTGGTGGCAGGTCACCGCCTCTGGGCCGAGTGGCTGCGGTCGGGCCGTGTCCGCAAGTTCGCGATCGTCGCGGAGAAGCAGCGGGGCTAGGACTGCGGAATCGCCAGTACGTCGAGATGGCCGACGACCGCATGGAG
>CAYLOC010000201.1:0-5327 GCA_964385195.1 uncultured Nocardioidaceae bacterium | reverse complement strand
TCACCCACCGCGGCTGTCGGCGGTGGCGGGTAGGACAGATTGCCTGCGAAGGTCTTGACGAAGGAGACGGAACGATGACAGCGAACGGAAGCCTCACTGTGCAGCGCCGTGACGCGGTGCGCCCGGCTGCCACCCACCAGGCCCCGGTGCACCTGACACGACGAGGAAAGCTGGTGCTGTGGGTGGTGGCCCTGGGAGTGACGTTGGTGGCGATGGTGGCGATTGCCGCCCCCGCGGTGTCCACCGATACCGCACACCATCCGCGCACCGAGTTGGTGGTCGTCGAGCCCGGTCAGACGGTGTGGGACGTGGCGCGGGAGGCGGCTCCGGAGTCGGATCCTCGCGCCGTCGTCGCCGAGATCGCCGAGTTGAACCACCTGGCGGACGCCGGTGCTGTGCGCGTTGGTCAGCCGCTGCGGGTTCCGGTCGGGTAGTCGAGCGCGACGGTGCCGGGTCTGCGCAAAGGCGGGGTCCCGGCACGAGGGCCGGGACCCCGCCGTACGCAGGGACGAGATCGCAGGGGGTTGGGCAGTCCCGTCGCTGCCTGACCAGCATGACGGACATCGGCAGCGCGCGCGGATTGTTGCGCGAGGCGATCCGGACCCCATAACCAGCTGCCGTCGAAACCGGCGAGTCTCGGGTCGCTGTGAGCGCGACACGCCGAACTCCGGGCTGCGCCACCGCATCTGACCTGCGACAACGAGGAAAGCGCAGATCGGCGATGTCCTGCTCTTGATCCGTGCGCACATCCGGCGTAGCGTTTCCCTAGATATAGTAGTTACAAGGATGTTGTTTTCCACAGGTTGTGGTTTGCTGCCCACAGGTGCGGTCGGTTATCCCCAAGCCGTCCCCAGTTCTGTCCCCAGGCAAGCAGGTCACGGCCGGTGAAAGGAGCGGGGTCGTGCATTGCCCCTACTGCCGTCACACCGATACCCGGGTTCTGGACTCCCGGGTGGCCGACGACGGCTCCTCGATCCGGCGCCGGCGGTGCTGCTCGGAGTGTGAGCGTCGCTTCACCACCGTTGAGCAGATCCAGTTGACGGTGGTGAAGCGGTCCGGCGCCACCGAGGCGTTCAGCCGGGACAAAGCGATCTCTGGTGTGCGCAAGGCGTGTAAGGGACGGCCGGTCACCGACGACGACCTGGCACGGCTCGGGTCTTCGGTCGAGGGAATGCTGCGAGCGTCCGGATCAGCGGAGATCCCCTCCCACGAGGTGGGTCTGGCCATCCTGGAGCCGCTGCGCCAGCTCGATGAGGTGGCCTACCTGCGGTTCGCCAGCGTCTATCGTGCGTTCGAGTCCGCCGCGGACTTCGAGACCGAGATCGCGTTGTTACGCGCTGAGGACCCGCCCGCCGGGGCGGAGCCGACACCCGGTGAACGACACCTCTAGTACTGCCACCACTGACCTCAAGCACCACCAACGATCAAGCACAGGAGGGACCATGACAGAGACGGACAGCCGGGGACCACAGGGTTCTGCGCATGGCACCGACCGGGGGTTGCGGATCCAGCGGATCTTCACCACCGAGGGCGTCCACCCGTACGACGAAGTCACCTGGGAGCGCCGGGACGTCGTGCAGCAGAACTGGAAGACCGGCGAGACCGTCTTTGAGCAGAAGGGTGTGGAGTTCCCGGACTTCTGGTCAGCGAACGCCTCCACGATCGTGACCACGAAGTACTTCCGCGGCGCCGTTGGCACCGAGGCGCGGGAGTGGAGCCTGCGCCAACTCATCGACCGCGTCGTGAAGACCTACCGGCAGTCCGGTGAGGAGAACGGCTACTTCGCCACCCCGGCGGATGCGGAGGTCTTCGCACATGAGCTCACACACATGCTCGTGCACCAGGTCTTCGCCTTCAACTCCCCAGTCTGGTTCAACGTCGGCACCCAGTCCCCCCAGCAGGTGTCGGCGTGTTTCATCCTCTCCGTCGACGACTCGATGGAGTCGATCCTGAACTGGTACCGCGAGGAAGGCTTCATCTTCAAAGGCGGCTCGGGCGCAGGGTTGAACCTCTCCCGCATCCGCTCCTCCAAAGAGCTGCTGTCCAGCGGGGGTACGGCGAGCGGCCCGGTCTCGTTCATGCGTGGTGCCGACGCAAGTGCGGGGACCATCAAGTCCGGTGGCGCTACCCGGCGTGCCGCGAAGATGGTGGTGCTCGATGTCGACCACCCCGACATCGAGGAGTTCGTGGAGACCAAGGCACGGGAGGAGGACAAGATCCGTGCACTGCGTGACGCGGGATTTGACATGGATCTCGGCGGGGCGGACATCTCCTCGGTGCAGTACCAGAACGCCAACAACTCCGTTCGGGTCACCGACGAGTTCATGCGGGCGGTCGAGGACGGCACCAAGTTCGGACTTCGGGCACGGCAGACCGGCGAGGTCATCGAGACCACCGACGCGCGCGCACTGTTCAAGAAGATCGCGCAGGCCGCATGGGAGTGCGCTGACCCCGGCCTCCAGTACGACGACACCATCAACGACTGGCACACCAACCCGGAGACGGGGCGGATCACGGCAAGTAACCCTTGTAGTGAGTACATGAGCCTGGACAACTCCAGCTGCAACCTGGCAAGCCTGAACCTGCTGAAGTTCCTGACCGATGACGGCCAGTTCGACGCCACCTTGTTCGCGCGGTGCGTGGAGATGATCATCACCGCCATGGACATCTCGATCTGCTTCGCCGACTTCCCGACCGAGGCGATCGGGAAGACCACCCAGGACTACCGCCAACTCGGCATCGGCTACGCCAACCTCGGGGCACTGTTGATGGCGATGGGGCTGGGCTACGACTCCGATGGCGGACGTGCACTCGCCGCCTCCATCACGTCGCTGATGACCGGTGCGTCGTACAAGCGCTCCGCCGAGCTCGCCGAAGTCGTTGGCCCGTACGCCGGGTATGCGCGGAACTCCGAGGCCCACCGGCGTGTGATGCGCAAGCATGCAGCCGCCAACGACGAGATCCGGGCCATGCACGACGAGGACAAGACCGTCCGTGCGGAGGCCACCAAGGCATGGCAGGCGGTTCTCGCGCTCGGTGCGGAGCACGGGTTCCGCAACGCCCAGGCCAGCGTGTTGGCGCCGACGGGGACCATCGGCTTCATGATGGGCTGCGACACCACCGGCATCGAGCCGGACTTCTCCTTGGTGAAGTTCAAGAAACTCGTCGGCGGCGGGTCTATGCAGATCGTGAACCAGACCATCCCGCGGGCACTGACCAAGCTCGGTTACCCAGACGAGCAGGTGGAGGCGATCGTGGAGTACATCGCCGAGAAGGGCCACGTCATCGACGCACCCGGGCTGCGGCCGGAGCACTACGAGGTGTTCGACTGTGCCATGGGTGAGCGTGCGATCCCGCCGATGGGGCACGTCCGGATGATGGCCGCGGTCCAGCCGTTCCTCAGCGGATCGATCAGCAAGACCGTGAACATGCCGGAGTCGGCGACGGTCGATGAGATCGAGGACATCTACCTGCAAGGGTGGAAGCTTGGCTTGAAGGCGATCGCGGTTTACCGCGACAACTGCAAGGTCGGCCAACCTCTCTCAGATGCCAAGTCCCAACGTGCGCAGGCCAACGAGCCCGAGCAGGTCGTCGTGGAGCGGCCCGTTCGCAAGCGGCTGCCGAAGTCCCGCCCGTCGAAGACCACATCGTTCTCCGTGGCGGGTGCCGAGGGCTATCTCACGGCTGGCTCCTACCCGGACGACGGGTTGGGCGAGATCTTCCTCAAGCTCGGCAAGCAGGGCTCCACCCTGGCCGGGGTCATGGACGCGTTCTCGATGGCGATCTCCATCTCGCTGCAGTACGGCGTCCCGTTGGAGACCTACGTCAGCAAGTTCACCAACATGAAGTTCGAGCCGGCCGGGCTGACCGACGACCCGGACGTGCGGATGGCGCAGTCGATCCTCGACTACGTCTTCCGTCGGCTCGCCCTGGATCACCTACCGTTCGAGAAGCGGGCGGCGTTGGGCATCTACACCGCCGACGAGCGGCAGCGGCAGCTCGAGACCGGGTCCTACACCGGCCCCGACGAATCCGAGGAGATCCCCGAGGTGGAGTCCCTTACCGGTGGAGCCAACCCTGGCCCGGCCGAAGCGGTGGAGGCAGCAGCGCCAACCGCCGAGGAAGCCGTTCAGCGCACCGCACGGGAGACACCGTCCGACGCGCATACCAGCGCGGAACTGCTGGAGTCGATCCAGGGCAAGGCCATCGACGCTCCTCTGTGTCTCACCTGCGGTACGAAGATGCGACCGAGCGGCTCCTGCTACGTCTGTGAGGGCTGCGGGTCCACCTCGGGCTGCTCCTGAAGATAACCAAGGTTGTCGTGTCCTTCCCCGGGGGGCGCGGACCGGATCCAACGGGGAAACGAGAGGTCTTTGAAGTATCAAAGAGTGCGGAAGTAGGTCGAGCCACGTTGGCGCGGACCCAGAAGGTAACTGGCCACCCGGTATCCACCGCGGCCCGTCCGCGGCCCTGACGATCGGTGAATCGATCCATCACCCGGCCGATCAGCCTTGTGGTTTTGTTCAGGCACCGATTCAAGGCGGGCCACGAGCTGAGAGATCGAGGCTTTGGCCTCCTTGCAATGTGACTAACCATTACGCCGAGCCGGTCGGCCCCTACTACCGCGCACGAGCACGGTTCAGCAGTCCTAGGCATCACCCAACATGGGATCGACCGCGGCGTACGGCAGCACGAGATGCTTTCGGATGATGATTAGCGACGGCGCGGTCGACTACCCGGCTATCCAGTTCGCCGGCGGGGCGGTCGACCACAGTTGAGGCCGGTTCTGCGGCTGCCGTGTGGTGCTGGTGAGTCCGGATGGACCGTGACTTTGTGGCTACCCACGTCGACTCTGCTACTGGAGGGGTTGACGCCGCTGGAGGCTTTGCGCACTGGGTTGCTCCGACCTCGTTGAAATTGTTCACCAGCTGGCCGCCCATGACGCTGCGCGTTGGTCGATGGCTTATTAAAAGAGTGCGTAAGTGCGTCTAGCCACGAAAGCACTCTGCTTTCTCTGGATTATCAATTTCTGAGGTCAGCGCTTTCGAGACAGCGTCACCGAGGACTCCAGGTCTGAAAGGCGCATGGACGAGGCACCTTCACTCGCAGCCGACCGAATGGTTATTTGATTTGGCGCATCGGTGTGACGCGGGTGGTCGTCGCCGCGGAAGGGGTGACTAACAACCCCGAGGAGTTCCGGAAATGGGTCAGTGAACTACTGAGGGCTTTGGTACGACATAGACGCTGTCCCGTAAAGCGTCCGGGTCCCGGGAATCAATTCGGACGGGGGAACCGGGACACGGCGCCACGGCTCGACTGTGCATGGC
>CAYLOC010000200.1:0-5335 GCA_964385195.1 uncultured Nocardioidaceae bacterium | reverse complement strand
GTTTCGGTGCGGTGAACGCGTGATGGACGGCCGTCCAGGCGCCCGCCCCCACCGCCACGTCATCGGTCTCGTCCACGCGTTCGAACAGCGGCGCGTCCACCACCCACACGAACGCCCAGGCGTCCTCGTCGATCAGGTGGCAGCGTCGCGCGACCTCCAAGCGGGCGGCCCCGAGCAACGCGCGGGACACCTTCGGCGGGCCCGCCGCGAAGAACACGCAGTCCCCGGGCTGCGCCCCGACGTGCGCGGCGAGGTGTTCCCGCTCGGACTCGGACAGGTTCTTGGCTACCGGCCCACCGAGCGTGCCGTCCTCGCCCACCAGCACGTAGGCAAGACCCTTGGCGCCACGCTGCCGGGCCCAGTCCTGCCACGCGTCGAGCTGCCGCCGGGGCTGGTCCGCGCCGCCGGGCATCACCACCGCGCCGACGTAGGGCGCCTGGAAGACCCGGAACGGGGTGTCGGCGAAGAACGCGGTGCACTCCACCAGCTCCAGGTCGGTACGCAGATCCGGCTTGTCCGTGCCGAACCGCTGCATCGCCTCCTCATAGGTCATGCGCGGGATGGGAGTGGTGACGTCGTGCCCGATCAGCCGCCACAGCGCGACCAGGATCTCCTCGCTCAGCGCGATGACGTCGTCGGTGTCGACGAAGCTCATCTCGACGTCGAGCTGGGTGAACTCCGGTTGCCGGTCGGCACGGAAGTCCTCGTCGCGGTAACAGCGGGCGATCTGGTAGTAGCGCTCCATCCCGGCGACCATCAGCAGCTGCTTGAACAGCTGCGGGCTCTGCGGCAGCGCGTACCACGACCCGGGCTGCAGCCGTGCCGGTACGACGAAGTCACGCGCGCCCTCGGGGGTGGAGCGGGTGAGCGTGGGGGTCTCGACCTCCACGAAGTCGTGCCGGTGGAGAACCTGCCTGGCGGCGGCGTTGACCCGGCTGCGCAACCGGATGGCGGCACCCTGGTCGGCCCGGCGCAGGTCCAGGTACCGGTGGGCGAGCCGCACCTCCTCGTTGACCGCGGTGGTGTGGTGCTCCTCCACGGGGAACGGCAACGGGTCGGACGGGCTGAGCACCTCCACGTCGTCGGCGAGGACCTCGATCTCGCCGGTGGGGATGGCGTCGTTGACGTTACCGGCCGGGCGGGTGGCGACCTCTCCGACGACGCGCAGGCAGAACTCCGAGCGCAGCGGTCCGGCGGTCTCCTCGTCGCGGATCACGACCTGGCACACGCCGGAGGCGTCGCGGAGGTCGACGAAGGCGACACCGCCGTGGTCCCGCCGCCGCGCCACCCAGCCGGCCAGGGTCACGGTGCTCCCGGCGTCGGTGGCGCGCAGGCTTCCTGCGTCGTGGGTTCGGATCACCGGTTCTGCTCCTTCACGATGCGTGGTCGACGGTCGGACTCGGGGGGACGCCAGGTGTCGGGGTCGATGGGCCGCTGGTCGCCGCTGCGGATGTCCCTGATCTCGGGCGCACCGTCCCCGGGGAACAGGACGAACGGGATGCCGCGCCGCTCGGCGTACCGGATCTGCTTGCCGTACTTCTGTGGGGACGCGGCGACCTCGCACGGTACGCCGTTCGCGCGCAGCCGGTCGGCCAGGGTGTCGCTCGTGACGCGGGAGTCCTCGTCGGCGAGCGCGACCAGGACGGCGCTGGGGACGCCGCGGCTCCCGGTCAGCACGCCGTCGGCGAGCAGCGGCAGCAGGGTGCGTGAGACGCCGAACGACACCCCGACGCCGGGGTAGGTCGTGCGGCCGTCGCTGGCCAGCGCGTCGTACCGGCCTCCCCCGCCGACGGACTTCAGCCGCTCGTAACCGGCCATGAAGATCTCCACCACCGTGCCGGTGTAGTAGTCAAGACCGCGCGCGATGCGGAGGTCCGCACAGACGTGCGTGTCGCCGGTTCCGGCGGACCTGCACCCGTCCACGACGGCGGCGAGCTCGTCCAGGCCCTCCTGGAGCAGGTCGTCGGCCACCCCCAGCTCCTGGACCCGGTCGACGAAGGAGGTGTCGTCGGTGCTGATCGTGGCCAGGTCCAGGCAGCGGCGGGCCTGCTCCTGCGTCGCGCCGGCTCGCTCGACCAGAAGCTCGGCCACCTCCGCCGGCGGCAGCTTGTCCAGCCGGTCGATCTCGCGGATCGCGCTCGTCACATCGGGGATGCCCAGGCCCTGGTAGAAACCCTGGATCAGCTTGCGGTTGTTGAACCGGAACGTCATCGGCGGCAGCGGGAGGCGGCCCAGCGCCGCCACCATCACCCGCATCACCTCGATGTCGTGGTGGAACCCGAGCGTGTCCCGGCCCACGACGTCGATGTCGGCCTGGGTGAACTGGCGGTAGCGGCCCTCCTGCGGCCGTTCGCCGCGCCACACGGGTTGGATCTGGTACCGCCGGAACGGGAACTGCAGCCGACCGCCGTACTCCAGCACGTACCGGGCGAACGGCACGGTGAGGTCGAAGTGCAGCCCCAGCCCGGCGTCGGACTCGTCCTCGGCGGCGTGCAGCCGGCGCAGGACGTAGATCTCCTTGTCGATCTCGCCGCCCTTGGCCAGCCGGTCCAGGGGCTCGACCGCGCGGGTCTCGATGTTGGGGAAACCATGCAGCTCGAACGTCTCCGCCAACGAGGCGATGATCTCGCGTTCGACGACCCGCTGGTCCGGCATCAGCTCCGGAAACCCGCTGATCGGCGTCACCTTACTCACGCCCGCTCACCCGGCCCTCCCGTCGGCACCCCTCCGCGTGTGCCTCGCCCGCGTTTGCCTTGTAGACGGCGCGTTTGCCCCGTCTACAAGGCAAATCCGCCTCGCCCACGGTATAACCGCCTCGCCTACCTCCGGATCGGCCGGCCGGGACGACAAGGGTCATGGCTGCCGCTCCAGGCCGGCGAGGAACGGGTTGCCCGCACGCTCCCGGCCGACCGTGGTCTGTGGGCCGTGTCCGGGGAGTACGACGATGGCGTCGTCGAGCGGCAACACCTTCGTGGCAAGGCTGCGCAGGATGGTGGCGTGATCACCGCCGGGGAGGTCGGTGCGACCGATTGATCCAGCGAACAGCAGATCCCCGGAGAACATCAGTTCCGGAGCCTCCTCCGGCCCGTCGTACGGCGACCGGAACGTCACCGAGCCCGGTGTGTGACCCGGGGTGTGGTCGATGGTGAACGACAGCCCCGCGACGTCGACCCGTCCGCCGTCGGCGAGCGGGCGCAGGTCATCCGGCTCGGCAAAGGAGTAGCCGGTGCCAGCGAGCATGGCAGCGGTCTCCGGTCCGACGCCGACTGCGGGGTCGGTCAGCATCGGCCGGTCGTCGGGATGCAGGTACGCCGGGGCCTCGTGCGCCCCGGTCAACGGCACCACACAGAACACGTGGTCGATGTGTCCGTGGGTGAGGAGGACGGCGACCGGCTTCAGCCGGTGTTCGCGAACCACGTCGGCAACGCCGTCCGCAGCTCCCATGCCGGGGTCGATGATCACGCACTCCGCAGACCCACCGGTGGCCACGACGTAACAGTTCGTGCCCCACGGGCCGGCGGGAAACGCGGCGACAAGCACGCGGCTCCTTCCAGAGTGGGTGAAGAACCCGGTGATCCGGGTCTGCGGGGTGGTCGGTGGCAGCCTACCGGGTACGCCGGGGACGGACACGGTGTGGTGACGATCACCGGGGGGGTCTCGCCGTCGGTGCTGGCACTTCTAGACTGGGCAACCGGTTCACTCCCACTACAAGCGCAGTCGACGGAGGTCCAGGTGGCTCGCAGCAGACAACGCCAGCGTCAGTTGGCGCGCGAGAAGTGGGAGCGCCAGGAGGCACGCCGAGCGCGCACCGAGGCTCGTAACCGCCGGATCCAACGTGTCACCAGCGTCGTCCTCGCCCTCGTTGTGCTGGCGCTGATCGCATGGGCGATCGTCTATATCGTGCGGTCCGCCCATTCGCAGAACCCCGCACCGACCCCGCCCGCCCCGACGCACCAGACTCCGGCGAGCCCGCCTGCACAGACCCGGGCACCGTCGTCGCCGGGCTCGACGTCAGGCGTTTCGCCTTCTCCCGGCCGTTCCTCGACCCAGCCCTCACCCAGCGAGCCCTCACCTTCGGAAGGGACCCAACCCTCCGCGCCCTCCACCAAGGGGAAGTCATGAGCAACGAAGCATCGCAGTTCGGCCGGGTCGACACCGACGGCACCGTGTACGTGCGTACCGCGGACGGCGACCGCGCGGTGGGCCAATGGCCGGATGCGGACCCCGAGGCGGCCCTGGCGTTCTACCAGCAGCGCTACGACGGTCTCGTCGTCGAGGTTGACCTGCTCGAGAAGCGCATCCGCTCTGGTGCGCTGTCCCCCGATGACGCGACAGCCGCGGTCGCCAAGACCCGAAAGAACGTTGCTGAGGCGCAGGCGGTCGGTGACCTGGACCGGCTGCTGACCCGGCTGGAGCAGTTCGGCCAGCTGATCGAGGAGCGCCGCGCCGTACGCCGGGCCGAGCGCGCGGAGCAGCGCGCCGTTGCGGAGAAGGAGAAACGCGCGATTGCCGCGGAGGCTGAGCGGGTCGCGGAAGGCAACGACTGGCGTGGCGGCGCCAACCGGATGCGGGAGCTGCTGGCACGGTGGAAGGGCCTGGCCCGCATCGACAAGCCGACCGACGAGGAGCTGTGGCACCGCTTCTCCTCCGCACGGACGACGTACACCCGCCGGCGCAAACAGCATTTCGCCGACCTCGGCGCCAAACGCGAGGAGGCACGCCGCATCAAGGAACGGCTGGTGACCGAGGCCGAGGCCGTCGCCGACTCCACCGACTGGGGCGCCACCTCCCGGCTCTACCGGGACTTGATGCGGCAGTGGAAAGCGGCCGGCGGAGCACCCAAATCCGTTGACGACGCGCTGTGGAAGCGGTTCCGGGGCGCACAGGACCGGTTCTTCACCGCACGCGACGAGCACAACGCCGTGGTGGACAAGGAGTACGCCGCCAACGCGGAGGTCAAACGGGGGCTCCTGGCCGAGGCCGAGCAGCTGTTGCCGGTGCAAGACCCGAAGGCTGCCCGTCGGGCGTTCCGGGAGATCGCGGAGAAGTGGGATGCCGCAGGCAAGGTCCCACGCGGCGAGATCAAGGATCTGGAGGGCAGGTTCAGCAAGATCGAGCGCACGATCAGCGCCAGCGAGGACGCCCGGTGGCAGAAGACGTCGCCGGAGGCGCAGGCACGCGCCGCTGACACGGTGGCGAAACTGGAGTCGATGCTGGACTCGCTGCGCGCCGACCTCACCAGCGCCGAGCAGGCCGGGGATACCCGCCGAGCCGAGCAGGTCCGTGCCGACATCACCGCTCGCCAGGAGTGGCTGGACCACGCCCGCCGCGCGCT
>CAYLOC010000199.1:0-5358 GCA_964385195.1 uncultured Nocardioidaceae bacterium | reverse complement strand
TCGAGGCTGACCCGTGCGACTCCGGCGAACTCCCGGTCGTGGTTGGAGGCGAACACCAGCGCGTCGTCCTCGGCGGTCCACGCCACGGCGCTCGACATCGCGAACCCGCCGCCGTGGCGGGCGTGCTCGTCCGGTGACGTGACCCACCCCTCACCCACGGCCCGTGGTCCCGCGACGGAGACGATCGTCGAGGCGGGTTGCCGGCTCATCTGGGTGATCGCTGCCGAGCCCAGGTCGTGCGACACGCTTGCACCGGCGACGTACCCGCCCTTGTCGTAGAGCACCCGCTCCTCCCCGGAGCCGAGGTCGCGGACCACCACATCGAAGTCGACGCCGTTACGCCGGTTCGTGGAGTACACCAGCGACGTGGCGGTGATATCGAGCAGCACATGCATGTACGCCGGGTCGTGCACCAACGGCGTCAGGTCCGCCAACGTCGCGGGCCGGTCCTTGACGCCGTCGACGTCGTCGAGGTCGAGCAGGGACAGCTGCATCCGCTCATCGCCCCCGTTGTCGTGGGAGACCACGGCCTGGCGGCGGCCCGGGACGTATCGCCCGGTGCAGCGGCCCGGCAGGGCGGTCAGCGTCGTCCGTCTCCCGTCCGGCGCGATCTCGACCAGGTCCATGCTGCCCGCGTCGTCGCAGCCGGCGAGGATCCGCCCCTCGGCGTCGACGTCGTAGGCGTCCCAGGTGCGGACGTTCAACAACGCGGTGAGGTGTTCGGTGGTGCGCATGCGGTGACCCTATGCGACCGGGCCGCATCCGGTGCTGCCGCCCGGGGCCGCGCAGCCGCCTCCCGACCGGCTCCCGCTCAGTCTCCCGCTCGGTGGCTGGCTCAGTCTCCGGCTCAGTTCTTGATCGGCGTGCCGTCCGGTGACAGCACCCACCACAGCCCGCCGGAGTTGTCGATGCCCTGGCCCCGCAGGTCGCCAGGGTCGTTGTCCTGCGCGTAGTAGTACAGCGGCCATCCGTTGTAGGTGACTTCCGTGGATCCGTCGGACCGGGTGATCGTACCGAGCAGTCCCTTCTTGGCCTGGCCGGCCGCCTTCGGAGCCCCCTTGGTCAGCAGCGGCGGCCAGATCGACGCGCAGGAGTTGTAGCAGGTGGACTTTCCGCCGCGCTTGTCCGCGGCGAACATGTACAACGCGATGCCGTTGCCGTCGGTGAGGTAGGTGCCCGGCTTTCCGCTCGTGGTCTTGACGGTGACGTTCGTCGCCGAACCCGACCCCGATCCCGACCCGCCGCCGCACGCGCTCAGCACCCCGAGGAGCAGTACGACGCCGAGCATCCCCAGCCGTTTCATTCCGTTCACCTGTCCTTACCGCGAGATCGCCGTACTTTCCCTCCCCTTCATGACCACGTTCTACCAACCGCGATGGTTCAGCCGTGGCCGGGGCGAACCGTATGCTGGAGGGTGTGAAGCAGGCCACGACCGACCCGCTGTTCTCCGAGGAAGGGCTGGCCTGGACTCCGGTGTCGCCCCGTCTGGTGACCGAGCGCCGGATCCCGGTCGCCGCCCTCGGGCTCGTCGGTGTCGTGCTGCTGGTGATCGGTGCCGTGGTGGGAGCGGTGGCCGGGTTCGTCCTGCTCGGCGTCGGCGTCCTGACCCTCGTGGTCGCGGCCGTGCTGGCGTTCGTCGTGGTACCGCGCATGGTGAGCTCATGGCAGTACGCCGAGCGGGAGCAGGACCTGCTCGTCAGCCACGGACGTCTGCTCCGACGGCTCACGGTGGTGCCGTACGGGCGGATGCAGGTCATCGAGGTCTCGGCGAACCCCGTCTCGGCACGCCTCGGAATCGCCACCGTCACCTTGGTCACGGCATCGGCGACCACCGACGCCACCATCCCCGGGGTCCCGGTCGGGGCCGCCCATGAGCTCCGTGACCGCCTTGCCGCCAAGGGCGAGGCGATGTCGGCCGGACTGTGAGCGACGTGCCGGTGCAGGCCGACAGCGGGGGCTCGTCCGCATACGACGCGACGTCGGAGAGCGACGCGGGCATCCCGGAGTCACAGTTGCGACGGTTGCATCCGTTGACCCCGCTGTTCCGGTCCTGGCGCGCGGTGGGTATCGCGGCTGCCGCAGGCTTCGGCATCTTCCGCGACGACCTGCAGAAGCTGGAGTGGATCTGGCACGCCCTGCACGGCGACGCCGAGCTGTCGGTGGTGCTGAAGGGGCTGTTGGTGGTGTTCGTGGTCGCGGTCGTGGTCGCGATCGGCTCGTGGCTGTCGTGGCGGGTCACCGGGTTCGCGCTGGTGACCGACCGGTCACCCACCGCGACGCTGTTGTTCCACCGCGGGCTGATCGTGAAACAGCGCCGGTCGGTGCGGCTGAACCGCGTGCAGTCCGTCGACGTCAACCAGCCGTTCCTCCCGCGCCTGTTCGGGCTCGGGGTCGTCCGCCTGGACATGGCCGCCGGCGACGACGCCTCGGTCGACCTGGCCTACCTCGGCATCCGGGACGCCTGGCAGGTGCGGGAGGAGATCCTGCCCTACACGGGGGCGGCGCCCGGTACGCCGGGAGGTCCTGCCGCGCCCGCATCGACGGAGACCGGCTCCGCCGCCTCGGGCGCCCCGGCGCAGACCCTGATCGCGGAGGTGTCGCTGCCGCGGCTGGTCCAGGCAGCGCTGCTGGAGGGGATCGGGGAGTTGCTGTTGGTGGTGGTGTGGATCGTCGCGCTGGTCGTGGCCGGAGCGGTATGGGGGTGGGCAGGCCTCGCCGCGGGCGCCGCCGGGATCGTGCCGGTCACGCTGGCGATCCTGGTCCAGCTCCGCAAACAGGTGGCCACGGTCCTGCGCGACGCGAACTTCCGGCTGTTCGGTACGCCGACCGGGATCCGGATCTCCTCCGGCCTCACCTCCACGGTCAACAAGACCATCGACTTCGACCGGATCCAGGGTGTGCGGCTGCAGGAGCCGTACCTGTGGCGGCGGTTGGGATGGGCGCGGGTCGAGGTTGACGTCGCTGGGGCCCGTCGGGGGGAGTCGGCATCGCTGATGCCGGTGGCCGACCGGAGGGAGGCACTGGGGCTGATCGCGGAGGTCACCGGTGAGCAGATCGCCGCAGCCGCCCTCTCGCCCGCAGGACGAGGCGCCCGCACCCTGGACCCGTGGGCGTATCCGCGACTCGGTGTCACATTGTTGGACCGCGGAGCGGTCACGAGCACCGGCAGGCTGCGGCGGACCCGCTTCTACGTGCCCTACGGCCGCATCCAGAGCGTGTCCGCGCGGCAGGGGTGGATCCAGCGCCGGTGCCGCGTGGTGACCGTGTACTGCGACCTGCCCCGGGGTTCCACCCGGTGGGAGGCGCTGCACCGGGAGAACACCGATGCGCTGCGGCTCATCGGTGAGCTGGTCGGCCGGGCGCGCGCACACCGGCGCCCGGTCGAGTCCCCCTCGCATTCCTCGGTCCGGAAGGATCCGACGCTGAAGCGGTCATAGCACCGTCAGCGTCGGATCCTTCGGTGTCGCGCCCTTCGTGTTGGGGCTATGCCAGGGCTATGCCGACGGCGAGGTGTCGTCCCCGGACCGTCGGCCGGACCCGGACTGCCTGACCACCCGCGAGATGAATGCCTGCGCCTCGTCGCGTCCACCCAGGCCGAACGCCAGGCCGAAGGCCAGAGCAAGGCCGGCAAGGATGATCAAGAACGTGGTGCCGGTCAGGAACTGCGCGATGTGCAGTTGCACCAGCGCCACGAACGACGCGTACACGATGATCACGATGTGCGTCGCCCTCGCCAGCGCGTCCGAGCCGGTGAACCCACGCACGATCCCCGCGAGGAACCGGCCGAGCAGCGCGGCCAGGAACACGATCAAGATGGCGGCGAACACGTTCGGGATGTAGGCGATCATCTGGTTCAAGAAGCCCGAGATCGCCGGTACGCCGAGGGCGTTGGCGAACATCACCAGCACGATGATGAACACGAACCAGAACACGACCTTCCCCAGCAGCGAGGACGGGGTCAGGCCGGTGCCCGCCCGATCCAGGAACTGGTTCACCCCCGCGCGGTCCATGGTCTGGTTGAAGTGGATCTTCTCCAGCAACTTGGCGACGACGTTGCCGATGAACTTGGCGATGAAGTAGCCGATGATCAGGATGAGCAGTGCACCAACGAGCTGCGGGATGTAGTGCATCAGCGCGGTGAACGCATCCTGGAACGACTGGGTGAAGCTGAACGACGCGAGCGTCATCTCTCCTCCTGGTCGGATCGAATGGGCGGTTTGTCCGCTTTTCCCGAATGAGGCTAGACCTCACGGCCGTGCGCAGCAACCGGGGCATCCCCGTACCGGACCGATGCGCGAGACTCGAAGGCATGCTGGTGCTGTCCCGATTCCGCTATCCCACCGACGCCACCGAACGTGCCGTCGCCGAGCTCTCGGCCTGCCTGGAGGTGTTCTCCACGCGTCCTGGTTTCGGCTCCGGCACCATCGGCCGGGCGATCGACGACCCGGAGCTGTGGGTGCTCCACACCCACTGGGAGGGCGTGGGTGCCTACCGGCGGGCGCTGTCGTCGTACGACGTGAAGATGCAGGCGGTCCCGGTGCTGCAGTACGCCGTGGACGAGCCCTCGGCGTACGAGGTCATCGTCGGGGAGGGAGCGGGGGAGCCGAACGAGGCCCGGCCGCGCGGCGGGTAGCCCCACCGCGACTGATCCTGATTTCTGGACCGCCTGCCCCCGGCGGTACTCTGGGCGCTTGCCGGGAAGATCGAGCCTCCCGGCCCCCCACCGACCGCCAGCCGGATGGAGAACGACATGGCCTCACAGCGCACATCCGCCCTCGACGCCGTTATCGGCTTGTGCAAACGCCGCGGCTTCGTCTTTCCCTGCGGGGAGATCTACGGCGGTACGCGCTCCGCCTGGGACTACGGGCCGCTCGGGGTCGAGCTGAAGGAGAACATCAAGCGCCAGTGGTGGCGGGCGATGGTCACCACGCGTGACGACATCGTCGGTCTGGACTCCTCGGTGATCCTTCCTACCAAGACGTGGGAGGCGTCCGGCCACCTGACCGCGTTCAACGACCCGCTGACCGAGTGCCAGAACTGCCACAAGCGGTTCCGTGCCGACCACCTCCAGGAGGCGGTCGCGGCGAAGAAGGGCATCGAGGACCCCGACTCGGTCGACCTGGCGACGGTGGCGTGCCCGAACTGCGGTGCCCGCGGCTCGTGGACCCAGCCACGGCCGTTCAACCAGATGCTGAAAACCTACCTCGGCGTCATCGAGGACGAGTCCGGGCTGCACTACCTGCGTCCGGAGACCTGCCAGGGGATCTTCCTCAACTTCCTCAACGTGATGAGCTCGGCGCGGAAGAAGCCGCCGTTCGGCATCGCCCAGACCGGCAAGAGCTTCCGCAACGAGATCAC
>CAYLOC010000198.1:0-5360 GCA_964385195.1 uncultured Nocardioidaceae bacterium | reverse complement strand
CCGCCGCCGGTCAGTCCCGGAGTCGGAGCCGCGCGTTCGGCATCGGCGGGGCGGCGAGGGTCTCCTCCCACGCGGCCGGGAAGTCGCCGTACTGGACCTGCTCGACCGGAACGCTCGCGGAGCGTTCGGCCTGCCACTGCTCGCGGAACTGCACGATCTCGTCATGGCTGCGGCCGATGAAGTTCCACCACATCACGATCTGCTCACCGAGGGGCTCCCCGCCGAGCAGCAGGACCCGCGCGGGTGCGTCGTCGGCAGCCACCAGGGAGAGGCGGCGGGTACCGGGTGGGTGATACACCAAGTCACCGGCCACGCCGGAAACCGAACCCACGCGGACCTGCCCGGTGTCGACGAGGACACCATGTTCGTAAGCCGGTTCGACATCGAACGTGGTGGACTTCCCGGCCAGCAGGGAGATCTCCGCACCCAGCAGCGGGCTGTACGTCGGTACCGGCGCATGCTCACCGTGCAGGTCACCGAGGAACACCCGTACCTGGACGCCCTCGTGCTCGGTGACCGGCGGGACATAGTGGTCGAACCGCGCCTCGGTGAACCGGTCCGCGGCCGGCAGCGCTACCCACAGTTGCACGCCGTGCAGAACGGCCGTGTCCGCGGCGGAGTACTCCGAGTGCGCGATGCCGGCGCCGGCCGTCATGAGGTTCAGCTCGCCGGGGCGCACGTCGGCGTGTACGCCGGTGGTGTCCCGGTGTTCGATCTCACCGTCGAACAGCCAGGACACGGTCTGCAGGCCGGTGTGCGGGTGGCCGGGCACACGCATTCCGCCGGTCGCCGCGACATCGTCGGGACCGTAGTGGTCGAGGAAGCACCAGGCCCCGATGAGGGTCTTCCCGCGCTGCGGAAGTGTCCGACGTACGGTCATCGCCCGTGGTCCGCCCAACGGGACGGACCGGGGACGAAGGATCTCCGGATGCGGGCCAGCCTCCGAGGAGCACGCGACCTCCGGAGGCTTCGTCTCCAGGTTGCTCATCCACGGCTCCTTCCGGGAGAGTGCCTCAGTCGGTGAGCTCCCGCATGGGTGTGTCGCTCAGCCAGGCGACCACCTTCTCAACCTGCTGCGGCTTCCACGCCAGCGGTCCCGGGTGATGGAGGTTCTTTCGGCCCTCGGCGTTGAGGAACTGGTCCAGGGTCTTCGGCAACTGTGAAGGGTCGGGGAGGTCGGCGTGTCCGGAGATCACGAACCGCTCACGGGTCTTGCCGTCGAGGAAGATGACCTGGTCGCCGTGGGCGATGTCGTAGGTCAGCGGCTTGTGGGTCAACCAGTCGATACCGGGGGGTGAATCCTCCGGAGTCCGTTTGACGAAGACGCCGAAGTACTTCCACAGGCGCTTCAGCGCCGCCGGCTTGCCCGTGAGCAGATCCCAGTTCGGCAGGTCACCGGGCTGGGCGAAGAACTTCCGGTACGCCGCGAGCCGCTTGGGAGTGTCCCGGTGCGGGTCAACGGTGACGGTGAGGAACTCGACCTTGCCGGTCAGGCCGGCGTGGTCGACCCGCCGCGCGGCGGAGACCAGGTCGGCGGTCTCCATCGGGCACGTCTCCTGACACAGGGTCATGATGTCGGAGATCACGACGGTCTTGCCGGAGAAGGAGTCCAAGGAGACGTGGTGCCCCCGGTAGTCGGTGAGGTTCATGTTCGCGAGACGGTCCGGAACCGGCGCGGGGTCGGACAGTTTCGTGCCTACGTTGTGGCCCGGTGCCGACGGCCCTCCGGACGATGAGGATCCGCAGCCGGCGACAAGCGCAAGGGCGGCCACGACAACGAGAAGAGTGCGCACGCCCTTCGACGTACACACTCTGCTCACTCGTTCAACGTTACTCGGCGCGCCAAACCCCACTGGTGACGGGGCCGGAGTCACGCCGTCGGTGCAGGGTTGGCGATGCGACCCCACGTCGACTTGTTGCCCCAGATGTTCTGCCGGAGTCCCTCCAACTGGAGCACCTGCGAGTGGTCGACGAACAGGTTGACCTCGTTGCCGTAGTTCTTGATGTACCACTCGAAGACGAGCGGGTCGGCGGCTTCGAACATCACGTTCTCCAGCCCCAGTCCGTTGATGATGGCCGCCGCCGCGCCGGTGTTCCACTCCGCGACGTTCTCGGTGATGCCTTCGGACTCGATCATGATGATGTCCGCGCCGGCTTCGAGCGCCTTCCGCCCCCGGTCGACGAGGTCGCCCACGTCCTTCTTCGACTCGGCGGCGAGTTCGGCGATCGTGGAGTCACCGCCGGAGCCGAACTGGATTCCGAGCTCGGGCTTGGCCTTGAGGCCAGCGCCGGTGACCTGCTCCACCAGTCGCAGCAGACCATTGGTCGGGACGGAGATGAATCCCGTGGAGATCTCGATGACGTCGAAGCCGACCTCCTTGGCCTCCTTGAGGTAGTGGGTGACGGCGTCTGGCCCGTACCGCAGCACGGTCTCCAACCACCCGCCGGAGGAGACGTAGGCGTCGTGCTCGTGGGCGAGGTCGTTGAAGGCGCGGACCTGCTCGGGGGGCAGGAGCGCGAACGAGCCGCCGGCCCACTTGATGCCGTCCACCCACTGACCGGCGACGTCGAGCACGTCGGCGAGGTGCCGGGTTCCGTACGTCGAGTAGTAGGGGGCGCGCGCCTCGGTCAGCCCGTAGGTGCGGGGCTTGTCCGGACGGTAGGCGCGAGGAATGAAGTCGAAACTGGTGTGGGCCATGATGGCTCCCTTCTGTGTGGTGGTGGGTACGACGCGGAGACGAGCGGCTACCCCGCATGCGCGAGTGGTCGCCGCGCCGGGGTGCGCACATGACTGACCTGCCCCAGCAGGTGGGTCAGGGTGGAGACCGGGAGCTCGTCGAGGCGGCGTACGGCGTCGGCGATGCGCTGGGCGAAGTCGGCTCCGGCGAACGGCTCCACCAGCCGGGTGTACTTCGCGGTCGCGTCCTCCCAGGACAGCGGGTCGGTGACGAATCCCTTGTACGCCGAGGCGTTGGCGCTCAGCGTGGTTCCGTCGGTCAGCTCCACGTCGACCCGGGTGGGCATCTCGGCCGGGAACCGTGCGGAGAACGAGTCGTCCGGACGCACCTCGACCAGCCGGAGGAGCCGCTGCACGTCACCGGCGGTGATCCGGCCCGGCAGGTACTGCTGCGGATGGACCTGTCCGTCGAGCAGCGCCACCGCAACCATGTACGGAAGCGAGTGATCGGCCTCCTCCTTGGTCCGGATGGAGCGCTTGTCGCCCTCCTCCCCACCGCCGATGATGTCGTAGGCAACCTGGAACGTGGTGACCAGCACTCGGCGTACCCGGGTGGGGTCGAAACCGTTGCGCGAGGCGATGTCGATCGCCGCATCGAGAGTGGACTGGGAGTGGATCTCGGCGTTGTGCTTCTTGACGATGGTGCGGCGGACGCTCTCCAGGTCCTCGGCGGACCAGTCGATGCTGAAGTCGCCGGAGATGGTGTGCTTGAAACCCTTGTTCCCTTCAAAGACCAGCGACGGTCCGGTGATCCCTGCGCGCGCGAGTAGCGCGGCGTGCGTGCCCTCCTTGGCGACCTGGGGATAGGCCAGGCCCTTCCAGTGGGAGAGGTCTCCCGTACGGGTCACCCGCAGCGCGTTGTTCGCCGTACCGGAGATCGCGATCGCGTTGGCGATCTGCGCCGTGGTCAGTCCCAACACCTTCGCAACCGACGCGGCGACGGCGTAGGCCCCTTGGACAGTGTGGTCAAAGCCCCGGGCGCGCACCGGCGCGACATCCGACAGCCGCGTGTGCACCTGGTAGGCGACGGCGAGCGCGGTGAGGAAGTCCCGCCCGGAGGCGTTGACGCTCTCCGCGCCGGCAAGGACGGCGCCGAGGTTGTCCGACGGGTGGTTGGTCTCCCCGGCAGCGAGGTAGCTGTCCATGAAGTCCAGGTACCGGCTCAGCGCGGTGTTGTAGAAGGCCGCGCGGTCTGGCGCGGACGACCCGCCACCGATGAGCGTGGCGGCCCCGTTGCCGCCGAGTCGTTCGGTCAACCCACGTACGGCGAGGGTGGGCTCGGCATCCAGCGCTGCGATTGCGACCCCGAGCGTGTCCAGCACGCGGATCTTGAGCTGCTCGGCTGCCGCCCCACTGAGCTGGGAGTAGTCGGCCCGTGTCACGAAGTCGGCGAGCTGGTGAACTTCTGCCATGACGCACTCCTGGTAATTACGCAACGTTTTTGTTTTATAATTCCAGTGTACGCACGGCGGCGGGTTCGCGCTATGACCCTGGTCACCGCGGCAGCGAGCGACCGCCGGCGACCACGGTGTTCCACAGATGGGCGGCCATGCCGACGAGGGCGACAAGCCACGCGACGAACGCGACCCACAGCTCGATGGATCCGATGGTGCGAACCACGGGGAGCCGGTCCACCTCCCCCAGGTAGATGCTTGCCACGGCGTACATGCCCAGCGGGAAGATGATGCTCCACAACGTGGCCTCGTACCGCAACGGAACCCGGTGGTAGACGTGCCGCCACCACCCGGCCGCCACGAGGACCGGGTACAGCCAGGAGGCGAACGCCCACAGCACGACGGCTCCGCCCGCGATCAGGCCGCGGGTGGCGGAGACCATCGGCGCGTCATCCATCTGGACGATCCGTGCCGCCGCCAGGATCGTGATCGCCAGGGCCCCCATCGAGACCCAATACGGCGGTCGGAGGTCTTCGGGCCGCAGCTCATAGACCAACATCCGTACGGTCACCAGGATGCCCACGGCCAGGTAGAGACAGACCCCGATCGACCACGACGCCACGGCAAGCAGTGCCACCTCCCGCTGCCCGACGCCGGCGACCGGCTCCACCGTTGCGGCAGCGGTCGCCACGGACTGACTGGCGACGACCCAGATGAACCAGGTGCCGTTGGCGGACTTGATCACCGGCCGTTCCGCACGCCCCAGTACCGATGTCCAGGGGACGACGTACCCGAGCACGACCCACAACAGCCCGGAGAACACCAACAACCCGGCCGTGATCGGATGGGCGTCGGCGAGCCCGAGGCGGGTGCCCAGCACGTTCGTGCCGGCCACCACGGTGAAGAAGCCGAACCCGCGCTGCGGATCCCGGAACTCCTCAGCCACCGCCCGCCAGTACCACACCATCCGGGCAGCGAAGAGCACCACCAGCACCACGAAGGCCGCGATCGTGATGACGAGCAAGACGGCGGACAGCACCTGGAACCCCCGCAGGTGCATCCCGACCGAGAGGATGCCGGTCGCCATGACCAGCGCGAAGTACCCCGGCGCGAGGGTGGACACGGCAGTACGGACCCGGTCAGCCAAGCCGTGCAGCATCCCCACACCCTAAATCCTCCCCCCTCCGCCGAGTGGGCCCGTTCTCTCAGTTGAGTGGGCCCGTTCTCTC
>CAYLOC010000197.1:0-5389 GCA_964385195.1 uncultured Nocardioidaceae bacterium | reverse complement strand
GGCCGGACATGATCAGTCGTCGGATGTGGTGATGTGGGAGACCGGTTCCCCAGAGCTGCACGTGACGGTGATGGCCACTTCGTGGTCGTCGGTGGCGTCGGTGGCTCCTTCGAAGGAGACCGCTGTTGAGGCCGATGGCCCTCGGTCGTAGTCGTCGACCTTCCATCCCTGCGCGGGGCTCCATGACTGTAGGTAGCTGGCGTCGCCGCGGCATCGGGCGATGACGGTGCCGCCGGGTGAGTCCAGGGTCCGGGTGTGGGTCGGTGGGCGGGTAGGTGTCGACGGTGAGTGCGAGGGGGTGGAGGGCCTGGCGGTGGGCGGGACGGTACCGGCGTCGGGGGATTGCGCGCGATGGTTCGCCAGGGCTGTGGCTACGCTGTCTTGGCTGAGCGGGGTGACGCTGTCTGCGGTGAGTCCCTTTGAGAGTAATGACACCGCCGTCAGGCCGATGGCAGTGGCGACGACGACGGCGATCGCCCATCCACACAGGGCGAGAACTCTCGGTTTCACGTTCCCATGGTGCCAGTCATCTGGTTAAGGGAACGCTAAGTTCCCCTCAGGGCCTGGCAATCGACGCAGTGGCGTCGTCGCAGGCGGGTGCCTGGCCGTTAACGTGGCCAAGTGTGAGCGAGCTTTTGATCGTGGAAGACGACGACGCGATCCGGACCGCCCTGTCGCGTGCGCTTTCTGAGCGGGGGCATGCGGTTGCGTCGGAGACGAACGCGTCGTCGGCACTGGCATCGATCGAGGCGAGCGAGCCGGACCTGGTGTTGTTGGACCTGGGGCTTCCGGACTTCGACGGACAGCAGATGCTGAAGATGCTGCGTGGGGTCAGCGCGCTGCCGGTCATCGTGGCTACCGCACGTGATGATGACCGGGCGCTGGTCGCTGCGTTGGACGCCGGGGCCGACGATTACGTCGTCAAGCCGTTCACGGCCGCGGAGATCGACGCCAGGGTGCGGGCGGTGTTGCGCCGGACGGCAAGCGGCGGGCCCCCGGAACCGGTCGATGTGGGCGGTTTGCACGTCGACCCAGGCGCCCGGAGCGTACGCGTCGACGGTGCGTCGGTGGAACTGACGCGGAAGGAGTTCGACCTGTTGTGGTACCTGGTCGAACGGCGTGGTCAGGTGGTGTCGAAGCGGGAGCTGCTGACCGAGGTGTGGCGGCACAGCTTCTCGGTGGCGGACAAGACCGTGGATGTCCATCTGTCCTGGCTGCGCCGGAAACTCGGCGAGTCCGGCCACGAGCCGCGCTACCTGCACACGGTCCGCGGTGCTGGTATACGGCTGGTTGACCCGGAGGACGACCGGCGATGAGACGTCGCCTCACGTTGTTGGTCGCTGCCACGACGTCGCTGGTGCTGATCGCGTTCATCGTGCCGTTGGGGTACCTCGTCCGCGAGGTGGCGGCCGACCGCGCGGTGGGGGCCGCTACCCGTAAGGCCGAAGCGCTCGCGCCTGTGGTCGCGACCGTGGACCGGAGCGTGCTGCGGCTGACGTTGAGCCAGGTGGCCGCCGGCGGCGCCGGGAAGTACCCATTGACAGTGTTCCTCCCTGACGGCGCGGTGCTCGGCGTCCCGGCCGCACGATCCAGCGGGGTGGACCTGGCCGCGCAGGGCCGGAGCCTGGTGGTCGACACCGGCGACGGACGCGAGATCTTGGTGGCGGTGCAGGGGGTGGACGGGGGTACCGCGGTCGTGCGCACGTTCGTGTCTTCGGGGGTGCTGCACGAGGGGGTGCTTCGAGCCTGGGCGGTCCTGGCCGTGCTCGGAGTGGCGCTGTTGGCCCTCGGCCTGGTCCTCGCCGACCGCCTGGCCCAGAACATGGTGCGGCCGATGGCGGACCTCGCCGGCGTCTCTCACCGGCTCGGGACTGGTGACCTGGAGGCACGTGTGCGCCCCTCGGGCCCACCGGAGCTGCGGGATGTGGGCCGTTCGTTGAACCACCTGGCAGGGCGCATCGGGGAACTGCTTGCGCATGAGCGGGAGGGCGTGGCCGATCTGTCGCATCGGCTGCGTACCCCGTTGACGACGCTGCGGCTGGACAGCGAAGCACTGCGTGATGCCGAGGAGTCGGCGCGGCTGAGCGCCGACGTCGATGCGCTGTCTCGGACCGTGGATGAGGTCATCCACGAGGCGCGTCGCCCGGTTCGTGAGGGTGTCGGAGCTGCGTGCGACGCGGCGGTGGTGACTCGTGGCCGGGTCGAGTTTTGGTCCGCCCTGGCTGAGGAAGAGCACCGGTCGATGACCGTCGAGATTCCCGAGTCGTCGGTACCGGTGCGCGTCAGTGAGGGGGATCTCGTCGCCGTCCTCGACGCGCTGCTGGGCAACGTGTTCGCCCATACCCCACCGGGGACATCGTTGGCGGTGCGCCTGTTCGGTGTCCCGGGTGTCCCACACAGTGCCGGGGCCGGTGCCCGACTCGTCGTTTCCGACGACGGGGCGGGGTTCGGCGACCCCGGCACCGACCCTACCCAGCGCGGTGAGAGTTCCGCCGCGTCCACCGGGCTGGGCCTAGACATTGTGCGGCGCACCGCCGATGCCAGCGGCGGGTACGTGACCACCGGGGCAAGCAGATCCGGTGGGGCGGAGGTCACCGTCGTACTCGGAGCACCGGCGGATACCGACAGGGAAGGCTAAGCCTTCGCTAAGTCGGCCTCAACCTCGACTAAGCACGGTTGTCGGTGCCGTGCCTGGGCGGGAACGTGGATGGCGTCAGCCCCACGAGGGGAACGTACTCGAAGGAAGGATGGTCATCATGGGTCACTTCAACCCACTGACCGCCGCCTCGAAGTCGGCCATGCCGGCGTCTTCGGGCACCTCGAATTCGCCGGAGTCGACCCCGTCCGGCGCCTCCAGCAGCTCGGGCAACTCGAGCGCTTCTGGCGCCTCGGGGGTCAGCCACACCGGCGACTCCGACTGAGTCGGTTGCTCGACGTGAATACCGACACCTCCCGCACCCCCAGACTCGGGGTGCGGGAGGTGTTCTGGCGGTTCTGGCCCTACACGCGGGGGTTCCGCGGGTGGCTGGCGTCGGGAATCGCTCTGGGACTGGTGCTGCCGGCTATCCAGGCAGCCTCGATCTGGATGTTCAAGGTCCTGGTCGACCAGGTGCTGGTACCGCGGGATCTCGGTGCCTTCTGGTGGGTTGGTGGGATCTACCTGGCGATCACGGTTGCCGCTGGCGTAGGGCGGTTCGCGAACTCCTACCTCTCACGATGGTTGGCCCAACACTTCGCGCTGAACCTGCGGGTGGACCTGTTCTCGCACTTGCACGCACTGTCACTGGACGTGCTCGACCGGCATCGGGTGGGCGACCTTCTGTACCGGCTGACCAGCGACGTGGCCGCGGTACGCCGACTCGTGGTGTCGGCGGTGACCCGAACGCTGGGCAACGGGGTCCGGGTGGTGCTCTTCGCCGGGCTCCTGTTCTGGCTCAGTTGGCCGCTGGCGTTGGTGGCGTTGGCGGTGACCCCCATGTTCGCACTCGCTGCGCGGTCGTTCGCGACACGGTTGAAGACTGCCGCCCGGACGGCCCGTTTCCACTCCGGCGCCATGTCCGCGGTCGCGGAGGAGAGCCTCGGCAACGCCCCGCTGGTACACGCCTACCAGCGTCAAGACAGCGAAGTCGACCGGTTCGACGCCGAGGCTCAACAGCGGATGCATGCCAAGCTGCGGGCGGCCCGCCTCAGCGCTGCGTTCGGTCCCCTGGTCAGCAGCGTGGAGGTCATCGGCGTACTGGCCGTGTTCGGGATCGGCACGATGCAGATGGCCTCCGGCCGTCTCAGCCTCGGTGGGCTGCTCGCCTTCGTCGGCTACCTCTCCCAGCTCCTCGGGCCGGTGCGGTCGCTGGCACGGCTGACGAATACTGTCTACTCCGCCAGCGCTGGTGCTGAGCGGATCAGCGAAGTGCTGACTGCGACCTCCTCGGTGCCAGAACCTCCCGACGCCGCCGCCTTGCCGCCGGTCTCAGGCGGTGTTGAGTTTGACCGGGTCGGCTTCACCTACCCCGGTGCCGGTGCTCCCGCCCTGCAGGAAGTGACGCTGTCGGTCCAGCCAGGAGATGTCCTCGCACTCACTGGACCGAGTGGGTCGGGCAAGACCACCATCGCCCGGCTTCTCCTGCGCATGTACGACCCCACGACGGGAGTGGTGCGCGTGGATGGTCATGACATCGTCGGCGTGAGCCTGGACTCACTGCGCGCCAACATCGCCGTCGTGTTGCAACAGACCCACCTCTTCCACGGCACTGTCGGCGACAACATCGCCTTCGGCCGACCAGGCGCGAGCGTGGAGGAGGTACGCCGAGCCGCGCAGGCCGCGCACGCCGAGTCCTTCATCAAGGATCTGTCCGACGGGTACGACACCGCCCTCGGTGAACGTGGACGATCGCTGTCCGGCGGTCAACGACAGCGCATCGCCATCGCCCGTGCCGTTGTCCGTGACGCCCCGGTGCTGGTTCTCGATGAGCCCACCAGTGGCCTCGACGATGTCACACGCGACCGTGTCCTGGTGTCGCTGCGGCGGCTGATGGCCGGACGGACGACGATCCTGATCACCCACGACCCGCACGTGGCTGCTTTGGCGGACACGGAGGTACGGATCGAGCACGGGCGTGTGGTGGGACCGGAGCCGGTGAGGGCCTCGGCATGACCGTGGTCAGTGTGCGTGCGCCGATCCCCAGCGGCTCCGAGGTCGCCGCTGGCTACGTGGTGTGCGAACACCTCAACCGCGGCGTCACCTTGGACGTGTACTCAGTGTGGAGTCGTGACCGGGACTGCCTGTGCGTTGCCAAGATGCTGCGTCCGGACCGACGTGACCATGATGCGGCCCTCCGGCGACTGATGCATGAGGGATGGTTGCTGACCCACTTGGACCACCCGCACCTGGTCCGCGGTTACGACGTCCTCGACACCGAGCACGGCCCGGTGGTGATCTCCCAGACGTTGCCGGGGCAGACGCTTTCCCGGCTCATCGAATCCGAGGCGCGCGGCGGGCTCGACCACGACGACGTCGCCGTCCTCGGGCGTCAGCTGTGCTCGGTTCTGCACTACCTGCACCGGCATGGAACACTCCACCTCGACCTCAAGCCCTCCAACGTCATCTGCAGCCGCGGCACCGCCGTCCTGCTTGACCTGAGCCTCGCCCGGGCTCCCGGCCGCTGCTCGTCAGGAGCGGGCACCACCGAGTACATGGCCCCAGAGCAGGTCTCCGGCGACTGGGTCGACACCCCCACCGACGTGTGGGGCCTTGGTGGTGTGCTGTACCGGGCCGTCACCGGACACCGGCCGTTCAGCAAGCGCCGGACCCACTCCGACGTACCCGATCTCGGACTCTTGGACCGCCCCGGCGCCGACCCGCGGCTGACCCGCACGATCAGGGACTGTCTGC
>CAYLOC010000196.1:0-5449 GCA_964385195.1 uncultured Nocardioidaceae bacterium | reverse complement strand
ACGAGCATTCCTGACCACTCGCGCGAGAGAAGGTGACGGCTCGGCGGAGAGAACGGGCCTATTCGACGAGGTTGGCGGCGAGGACGGTGACCGTCGCAGCGTGCGCCGTCTCCGCCTCGTCCCCAAGTTGGTGCGCGAGCCCAGACACCAGTCCTTCGATCAGGATCAACTGCGGGATTCGGGTGGTCACGGTCAGCTCCTCCCGGAACGTCGGGTCTCGCATCCCCACCACCAATGTGGTAGCAGCGATCGCGGTCAAGGCGGACCGGGCAAAGGCGGTCACCACCACCAGCCGGGCGCCGGCCCGAGCAGCGGCCTCGGCGGCGCGGACCGTGCTGCTGTTAGCCCCGGATCCGCTGACGGCCACGAACACGTCGTCCTCGCGGAGGTGGGAGGCCGCGACCTGCTGGGAGATAACGTCGACCGGGGCATCGGCGGCACGGCCCAGCGCGACCAGTCGATGCGCGAACAGTTGCGCCAGCGGCGCGGACAGGCCGTTGCCGACCACCAGCACCCGCCGGGCCGCCGCAAGCACGGCGATCGTCTGGTCGAGCTGCTCGTCGTCGAGCAGTGTGTCCATGGCCGGTAGTGACTCTGCAACCGCCTGGAACGTCGCACGCACCCGCGTCGCCGCCGTACCAGTGCCGTCGACGGTCGCGGCGGCACCAGGCGCGCCACCGGAGCCCAGGTCGCGGGCCACCATGACACGCAGCTGTTGGTAGCCGGAGAATCCGAGCGACTGGGCCGCGCGTACGACGGTGGCACGCGAGGTCCGGGCAGCCTCGGCCACCTCACCCGAGGACATCTCGATGACGTCGGCGGGACGGCTGAGGAACACCTCCGCGACGCTGCGTTCTGCCGGCAGCAGGGAGGAGCGGAGCGACCGGATGTGCGCGAGCACGCTGCCTGGTGGCGGTGGGCTCGCGCGTCCCACGTCCCCCGCCGTACTCATGCCACCTCCGAGGTTGGTACTGGCCCACGGCGGAGGCGGGGGGTGGTCCAGCGTCCGGTGATGATGCGCCGTCTGAGTACGCCGGAGATCAGGTCCAGCACCACGGTCACAGACACGACGACAATGAGCAGCATCCCGACAGCATCCCAGATACGGAAGTGCACGTTGTCGATCAGCACCTTGCCGATCCCGCCAGCGCCGATCAGTCCGAGGATGGCCGAGGCGCGGACGCTGATCTCGAAGCGATACAGCCAGAACGCCAGAATCTCCGGCTGTGCCGAGGTCCAGATCCCCCAGCGGATCACCTGGCTCCGGCTGCCACCGGCCGCGCGGGCGGCCTCAATCGGTCCGCGATCCACACCTTCCATCGACTCGTAGCTCCACTTCCCCAAGGTGCCCATGGAGCCGAAGCCGATCGCCAGAGCACCGGTGAACGGGGTCAGGCCCGTGACGGACAGGATCAGGACCGCGATCACCACCTCCGGCACCGCCCGTAGCAGCGCGAACACCAGTCGAACACCCACCAGGACAGGTCGAGGCGCCAAACCTCGGGTCGCGAGGAAGCTCAACGGAAGTGAGACCGCGACACCAAGCATGGTCCCGAACCACGCCATCTGCACCGAGAGCAAGGTCGCGGACAACGCCTTTCCCAACGTCCCGAGGTCGGGCGGGCCGAACATCAACCGGGCATAGTGCACGGCGTTCTGCGGAAACTTCATGAGACTGTCGAGATCAAGGTCGGCGTGCCAGAATGCAGCGATCACGACGACGGTAAGGCCCCACCATGCCAAGGCGCGCAGCCGATGCCGGGGCGGGCGCGGCCGCCCGGTGGCGGGTGCTCGTTCACCCGCTCCGGAAGCAGGGGTGTCATGGGCGACCTGGCCGCGGGACGCGGGACGCTCGACCAGCCTCACGTGACGAGCCTTCCGCGCAGCCACGAAGACAGAGCCTCCAAGAGCACGATCACCACGAGGATCTCAAGGATGATCAGGCTCAGCGCGCCGTACTGATAGAAAGTCCGGACCCGGTCGATAAGCATCCCGAGACCACCCGCACCGACCAGCCCGATGACGGTAGACACCCGGATGTTCAACTCGAAGGTGTAGAGCACCTGAGACCCGAAGTTCGGCAGAATCTGCGGCAGTACGGCGGCCCGGTCGGCCTTCACCCAGGTCGCGCCGGAAGCAAGTGCCGCCTCCTGACCACCACGGTCTACCGCGTCGAGCGCCTCGGAGACGAGCTTGACGACGATGGCGGCGTCGAACAGCACCAAGGCGATCGTCCCGGACAGCGCCCCGACCCCGACGACGGAGACGAGAATGGCGGCGTAGAGCAGGTCCGGAACCGCACGGTCGATGTTCATCACCGCACGAACCCCGAGCATCAGGTACCGGTTCGGGTTGGTGGCACGGGAGGCGAGAAAGCTCAACGGGAGTCCCACCACCGACGCGATCGCGGTCGCCATGATGGCCATCTCGATGGTCTCAGCCAGTGCGCCCCACGTCTGGGAGAGGAAACCGAAGTCGGGGTGCAATAGCCGTACCAGGTTCCCGTACCCATTGCCCAGGTGCGCTACGAGCTCACCGACATCTACGTCGATCGCGAACCAGCACCAGACCGTGATACCGACGACCACGAGCACGGCCAACCAGCGCTTCCAGCCGTCTCGGGGACGTGTGGGGCGGGCCGTTCCTGCTGGCGACTCGGCGTGCGACGTGGTCATGGCGCGCTGGCGGAGTCCATCACGTCGTCGGCTGTGAGGGACCTGCCGTAGATGTCGCGGAAGACTGCGTCATCGGCGTCGGCTCCCGAGCCCTCATAGACGACCTGTCCGGCTCGCATGCCAATCAAGCTGCGGCCGTAGCGACGGGCGAGGTCGAGGAAGTGCAGGTTGACCACGACCGTGATGCCCAGCTCGGCGTTGATCCGCTCCAAGTCCTGCATCACCAGATGCGACGTCGGTGGATCAAGGGACGCAGTGGGTTCGTCGGCGAGGATCACCCGCGGCTGCTGGGCCAGAGCACGAGCAATCGCGACCCGCTGCTGCTGACCACCGGAGAGGTCACCGGCCTTGACGTAGGCCTTGTCGACAATCCCCACCCGCTCCAGCGCCTGCATCGCGATCTCCACGTCGTTCTTACGCCAGGCGCTGAGCAGTGTCCGCCAGGTAGCGCTGTGATGCAGGCGACCCATCAACACGTTGTTGAGGACCGTCGTACGCCGAGCGAGGTTGAAGGACTGGAAGACCATGCCGACCTCACTGCGCAGGCCACGGAGGCGGGACCCGGTCAACCCGGGGAGCGTCCAGCTTCCCACCTCGATGCGACCCGCGGTAATCGGCACGAGTCCATTGATGCTGCGGATCAACGTGGACTTGCCGGCACCTGAGAGACCGACGACAACCACCATGTCACCCGCGGCGATATCGACCGAGACGTCGTCCAATGCGACGGTTCCGTTGGGGTAGCGCACCCCGACCGACGCCAGCCGAATACCGGTGGCGTCGGTCGAGGCAGCAGCCCGTCTCGGGACGGTGGACTCGGCCATGGCGCGGCTTAGCCTAGGCCAAGGCTCTGGGCAACGTCGGCGGTCTGTTGCAGCTTCTTCGGGTTCGCCGGTTGCAGACCGGTGATCTGGTAGATGCTTTCCAGGGTCTTCTTGCCCTGCGCAGTGCCGGCGAAGCCCATCAACGCCTTGCTGATCTTGTCCTGCCATTCCTTGGTCAGGTTCCCATTCAGCGAGACGCCGTCGTTGGGGATCTCCTGGGTGAGCGCGAACACCACCACCTTCTTGCCGACGTCGGGAGTGTCGGCCTGGACGACAGAGCGTGCATCCCAGTAGGCGACACCCACCTCGGCGTCCCCGTTGTAGACCGCGAGCACTGAGGCGTTGTTGGACGTGACCTGAATCGGGGTGACGTCCTGCTGGGGGTCGATTCCGCGCTTCTCCAGAGCCGCGGCCGGGAAGATGTAACCGGCCGGGGAGGCGGCTTGTAAGAACACCATCTTGGCGCCTTTGACCTTGGTGATCGAGTCCAGTGCAACGGGCCCGTTGCCCTCGGCGGTGCCGTTGCAGTACAGCAGCCCTTGGTCGTTCGGCTTGGGCTTGGTGGTGCAGTACTTGTCCGGCTTGTTGGTGAAGAACTCCCCCGCGTAGGTGCTCTTGCCCTTGCGCAGCGTCTGTAACGCCGGAACGGCCCCGTACTTCGCGCATGCCTGACTCATCTGCAATGACGGCAGGAACCCGATGTCCGCCTGGTCGGCCCCCATCGCCTCCACCGCCGCCTGGTAGTCCTGGGTGACGACCCCCTTGACTGGGATTCCGAGACGCTTGGTGAGGGCCTTGGTGAGCGGCTTGACGCTCTCGACCAGCTTCTTGGCGTTGCCGGAGGGAACCAGCGCCAGCACGAGGTGGTCAGGGTCACGGTCCCCGCTCTTGCCGGTGCACACCTGCGAACCTGTCGCGTCGGCGGAACCTCCGGATGTGGTAGCGCTGCTGCCGGAGTCTCCGCTGTCGGAGGGTGGCTGCTCGGCGCCCGAGCTCCCGCCACCGCACGCGGTCAGCGAGACCGCGAGCACCATCCCGGCGGCGAGCGCCGTTGCTTGCTTGATCACCATGGTGACCTCCTGGTGTGAAGGGATTGTTCTGTCGTCGCAGCACGGTCCGCAACGAACGTCTCGGGTGCGAAGGCCCACTCCTTCAAGCCGGGGTACAGCGGCTCCATGCTTT
Organism: uncultured Nocardioidaceae bacterium; assembly: GCA_964385195.1. Lineage (GTDB taxonomy): Bacteria > Actinomycetota > Actinomycetes > Propionibacteriales > Nocardioidaceae > CAYLOC01. The sequence goes on along the minus strand of CAYLOC010000196.1, from coordinate 768 downwards.
GCGCCCGCAAGTGACTCGGTCGCCAGTCCGCCCCGGTGCGGTCGATGAACGCGGTCGCGCATCCCAGTCGCCAGGCCGGTTCAATGTCGTTCGCCCACAGATCTCCCACGCTCATCAACTGGTACGGCGGGGCATCGCCCAACAGGCTGCGAAGCACCGTTTGCGCCCGCTGCGGCTTGTGTGCGGACGGGATGACCTGATCGACGTACTGCGCGAGGCCAAGTCGGCTCAACGCGACGTCCAGCCCGGTTGGCGGGGCATTGGTGAAGACCACGACCTGGACCCGGCCGGCGAAGGATGCAAGCAGATCACCGAGCCCGGGAGGGGAGAACAGGACGGTCGCGGGGTCGCTGAGTGCGGCGCGGCTGTCGGTGTATGCCGCACTCAGGAGCTCCGCGGGTAGGTACGGACCGGCGAGTTCGGCGATGGCGGTGTAGCCATCGGCGTACCCGCCGTCGGTGTCGGGCTCGTTGAGATAGCTGGTCAAACGGTCCCGCGCGCGGGCTGCCACGGTGGTAGGGAGATGGGCGAACGCGTTGTCGGCGTAGGCCCAGACCGGGCCGTCGCCGAGGCACACCGTCCCGTCGAAGTCCAACACGAGCACGGGACGGGCCACCGGCACTCCTCCTCCGCTTCCTCAGGGCGCGTTCGGCACACTACCCGTCATAGGCAACAACTGTCCACAGTTCTGTTTGACAAGAAACAACCGTTCACGCGAGTGGGCCCGTTCTCTCACCCGAGTGGGCGCGTTCTCTCACCCGAGTGGGC
>CAYLOC010000195.1:0-5467 GCA_964385195.1 uncultured Nocardioidaceae bacterium | reverse complement strand
GACCACTCAACGGAGAGGAGGTGACGGGTCAACTGGGGGTGGTGAGCTTGTCGGCGACGTGGGAGGGGAGTACGTCGTACCGGGCGAAGGAACGGGTGAACGTCCCGGTGCCGTGGCTCATCGAGCGCAGGTCGATCGCATACCGCACCAGCTCCAGCTGCGGCACTTCGGCGTTGACCACGGTCCGGCCGACGCCGACCGGCTCGGTGCCCAGCACCCGCGCGCGCCGCGAGGACATGTCGCCCATGACCGCACCGACGTAGTCGTCGTCGATGAGCACCTCCACGGTGTCGATCGGCTCCAGGAACACGATCCCGCCGGCCGACGCCGCCTCGCGCAGCGCCAGCGACCCGGCGGTCTGGAAGGCCATGTCCGAGGAGTCCACGCTGTGCGCCTTCCCGTCGTACAACGTGACCCGCAGGTCCACGACCCGGTAGCCACCGCGTAACCCCTTCTCCAGCTGGGCCCGGACCCCCTTCTCCACGCTCGGGATGAACTGACGCGGTACGGCGCCGCCCACCACCTTGTCGACGAACTCGAAGCCGCTGCCCTGTGGCAGCGGCTCCACCTCGATGTCGCAGACGGCGTACTGGCCATGCCCGCCGCTTTGCTTCACGTGCCGACCGTGTCCGTTGGCCTTCGCGCTGAACGTCTCCCGCAGGGGCACCCGCAGCTCAACGGTGTCGACGTGTACGCCGTACCGGTTGGCGAGCCGGTCCAGCAGGACATCGGCATGCGCCTCTCCCATGCACCACAGCACGACCTGGCCGGTCTCCGCGTTGTGCTCGATCCGCGCCGACGGCTCCTCCGCAGCGATCCGGGCCAGGCCCTGTCCCATCTTGTCCTCGTCGGCCTTGGCGTGCGCGGTCACTGCCACCGGCAGCAACGGTTCCGGCATCGCCCATGGCTGCATCACCAGTGGCTGGGCGGGGTCGCTGAGGGTGTCGCCGGTCTCGGCGCGGGACAGCTTGGCGATGGCACAGATGTCCCCGGCGATGCACCGGTCGGACAGGTGCTGGGTCTTGCCCAGCGGAACGGACAGCCCACCGATCCGCTCCTCCTCGTCGTGCTCCTCGTGGCCCTGCGCGGCGGGGTCGAACTGCTCCAGACGCCCCGCGACGTGGATCGTGGCGTCGGGCCGTACGGTGCCGGAGAACACCCGGGCCAGGCTGATCCGGCCGACGTAGGGGTCGGAGGTGGTCTTGACGATCTCGGCGAGCAGGGTGCCGTCGGGGTCACAGGACAGGCCACTGACCTCCTTGCCCGCAGGGGTGTAGACGTCGGGGAAGGTGTGCTCCGACGGCGGCGGGAAGCCCGACGTGACCACCTCCAGCAGCTCGGCGAGGCCGAGTCCGGTAGAAGCGCAGACGGGGATGACCGGGAACAGGGTGCTCCGGGCCACCGCGGTCTCCAGGTCGTTGACCAGCAGCTCCGGGTCGATCTCCTGGCCCTCCATGTACCGGTCCATCAACGTCTCGTCCTCGGACTCCTCGATGATGCCCTCGATGAGCGCGGCACGGTTCTCGTCGATGAGCAGCTGCTCGTCCTCGCTCGGGGCCCGGACCTTCCGGCCGGAGCCAGCGTCCGTGGCGCTCGCGGAGTAGTCCGACACGCTCTGGGAGATCAGGGCGGCGAGGTCGTCGGTCTCGTTGTCGGCCTGGGGTACCGGGACGTACAGCGGCAGCACCTTCTCCCCGAAGGCCTCCCGCGCCTGCGCCAGCACGGCTGCGTAGTCGGCGCGTGCATGGTCGAGCTTGCTGATCGCGACCGCGCGCGGCATGCCGACCGATGCGCACTCGGCCCACAGCGCCTTGGTCGGGCCGTCCACGCCGTCGTTGGCGGCGACGACGAACAACGCGCAGTCCGCGGCGCGGAGGCCGGCGCGCAGGTCCCCCACGAAGTCGGCGTACCCCGGGGCATCGAGCAGGTTGACCTTCACCCCCTCGTGGCTGATCGGTGCCAGCGCCAGCCCGACCGAGCGTTGCTGGCGGATCTCGGCCTCGTCGAAGTCGGTGGTGGTGGTGCCGTCGGCAACGCTGCCGGCACGGTTGACGGCCCCGGTTGCCACGAGCAACGACTCCACCAGTGTGGTCTTGCCGGAACCGGCTGGCCCGACGAGTACGACGTTGCGGATGGCATCCGGGGAGGCTGGCTGTACGGCGACCGCATCACCGCCTGTGGTACTGGAACCCTTGGTGGCCATGTCGTCACCCTTCCTGGTCGACGGTGGTGCTTCCACCTTCCACCCGCCGGGGGCGACGGCACAAGGGGCTAGCATCGGGAGCGCCCTGCTCGACCCCAGCCACTAGAACGGTGCCCGGACACGCCCCATGCTTGAACGCTTCCGAACCTTCTGGACGAACCTGTTCAAACCCCTCTCCCACCTTCTGATGCGTCTGGGTGTCTCCCCGGACGCGGTCACCGTGGTCGGCACCCTCGGGGTGGCCGCCGGCGCGCTCGTGTTCTTCCCCCGCGGGCAGCTGTGGATCGGGGTGCTGGTGATCACCGCCTTCGTCTTCTCCGATCTCGTGGACGGCTACATGGCGCGGACCCTGGGGACCTCGTCGAAGTGGGGCTCGTTCCTGGACTCCACGCTCGACCGGTTCGGGGATGCCGCCGTCTTCGTGGGGCTGGCGCTGTGGTGCTTCGGCGGCGGGGACAACGAGCGGCTCGGGTACGTCGCGCTGGTTGCACTGGTCATGGGGCAGGTGACCTCGTATGCGCGGGCCAAAGCCGAGAGCCTCGGGCTCAAGGCCAAGACCGGTATCGCCGAGCGGGCTGACCGTCTGGTCGCCACGATGGTGCTGACGTTCTTCTCCGACGTGTTCCACGTCCCGTTGTTGCTGGCCATCCTGTTGTGGGGATTGGCGGCGGCGAGCACGATCACGGTTGTGCAGCGGATGATCTACGTACGCCGACAGGTCGCGGCCGAGGCGGCGTCGGCGCAGCCGGAGCCCCGTCCGTGACCGAACCGGCGACGGTGGGAGAAGCACTGAGCGACCGCGCCTTCGCAGCGGCGTGGGCCGCCGGTCGGCGTACGCCGGAGCTCCTCACCAGCAATGCCGCGCGTGTCGCCGCAGACCTGGCCTGGCGCCGGCGGGGCCGGGGCGTGCAGCAGCTGGAGGCGAACCTGCGCCGCGCCATGACCGATGCGGCACCGGACCAGGTGCGGGCGATGAGCCGTCGGGCGATGCGGTCGTACTTCCGGTACTGGCGGGAGGTGTTCGCGCTGCCGTCCTGGTCGCACCGGAGGATCCTGGACAGCGTCGTACTCCAGCACTTCGGCCCGTTGGACGAGGGGTTCTCCCGAGGTGAGGGAGCCGTGATCGCCCTGTCACACAGCGCCAACTGGGACCTCGCCGGTGCCTACTCCTGCCTGTACGGCTTCCCGGTCTCTACTGTCGCCGAACGCCTGCGGCCGGAGTCGCTGTTCCGGCGGTTCGTCGGCTACCGCGAGCGGCTGGGCATGGAGGTCGTCCCCCTGTCCGGAGCAGACAACCCGATGACTGCCATGGTCTCTGCGGTACGGCGGGGCCGGCTGGTGTGCCTGCTCGCCGACCGGAACATGGGGGCTGGCGGGATCGAGGTCGAGTTCTTGGGGGAGACGGCACGAGTGCCGGCCGGCGCGGCGATGCTCGCCCGGATGACCGGGGCGCCGTTGTTCGCGATGAACCTGGTCTACCTCGGGCCGCTGCTGCGGATGGAGTTCAGTGATCCGATCGCGGCCCGCCCGGGGCGAGACGGACTGCGGCAGATGATGCAAGACGTCGCCGACTACCTGGGGGCGGGCATCCGGCGGCGGCCGTGGGACTGGCACATGTTGCAGCCGGTGTTCGCCGCAGACGTCGAGCCGGATCACGGGTCCTCATCATGAGGCGGCTACGGATCGGGATCGTCTGTCCGTACTCGATCGACGTCCCCGGCGGCGTGCAGAACCACGTGCGTGATCTGGCCGGACACCTGACTGACCGCGGTCACCGGGTCGCCGTACTGGCACCGGGGGAGCGGCCGGGCGGCCTTCCCTACCTCACGACCGTCGGCAAGGCCGTCCCGGTGCGTTTCAACGGGTCGGTGGCGCGGCTCGCGTTCGGCCCGCGGGTGGCGGCGAAGGTGCGTCGCTGGCTGGCCGAGTCCGATCTCGACGTACTGCATGTGCACGAGCCGACCAACCCGAGTGTGTCGCTGATCGCGTTATGGGCGAGCGAGGGCCCTGTGGTGGCCACGTTCCACACCGCGATCCCCCGGTCGCGGGCGATGTCGTCCACCGCCAGCCTGCTGCGTCCGTCGCTGGAGAAGATCAGTGCCCGGATCGCGGTGTCGGAGGCCGCGCGCGAGACGCTGGTGCAGCACTACGGCGGGGAACCGGTGGTGATCCCGAACGGCGTGTCGTGCCAGGAGTTCGCCGGTGCCCGTCCGCGGTCGGAGTGGGCCGACCCCGGACCGACCCTGGCGTTCCTCGGCCGCACCGACGAGCCGCGCAAGGGACTGGCCGTCCTGGCCGCAGCCCTCCCGCGGATCGTGGCCCGCCACCCGGCGGCCCGGCTGCTGGTGGCCGGGCGCGGCGACCCGGCCCGCCTGACAGAGCTGGTGCCGGAGGGAGTGCGGGGTCACGTGGAGTTCCTCGGTCAGGTCAGTGACGAGGAACGTCGTGACCTGCTGGCGTCGGTCACGGCGTACGTCGCTCCGCAGACCGGCGGGGAGAGTTTCGGGATCGTGCTGGTGGAGGCGATGGCTGCGGGGGCCGCGGTAGTGGCGAGCGACCTGCCGGCTTTCCGCGCCGTGCTGGGGGCAGGCGAGTACGGCGAGCTGTTCACTGCCGGCGACCCGGCTGCCGCTGCCGCTGCGGTGAACGGGCTGCTGGCCGACCCCGAACGGCTGGCCCGGTTGCAGCACGGAGGACCCGCCTACGCCCGGCGCTATGACTGGTCACGGCTGGTGGGGCGGATCGAGAGCGTGTATGAGGTGGTCGTCCGGAGGGAGCCGCGCCACCAGGAAAGTCCGGTGTGACGGTGGTGCCGGTATGGGGGTGGGTGCTCCTGGCCGTCATCGTGGTCATGGTCGCCGTGCTCTCGGCGTGGCTGTCGTGGACCGCGGGGCGGCTGGACCGGATGCACCTGCGGGTGGAAGCGGCGCGGGCCTCGCTGGACGCCCAGCTGCAGCGGCGGGCGTCGGTCGCAGCGGAGCTGGCGGCCGGCGGCCTCGGTGAACCCGCTTCCGCCCTCGTGCTGCTCGACGCCGCCCGGTCCGCCCGGGATGGCGACGGGTCACGGGAGGGGTGGCAGGCCGAGTCGGGGCTGACCGGCGCGCTGCACGCAGTGGAGCTCCCACCGGAGGACCCGCTGACCGAGGAGCTCATCGAGGCCACCCGCGGTGTGCACGTCAGCCGGCGGATCCACAACGACCTCGCCGCCCGCGCTGCCGCGCTGCATCAGCGCCGCCGGGTGCGCTGGTTCCGGCTGGCCGGCCA
>CAYLOC010000194.1:0-5474 GCA_964385195.1 uncultured Nocardioidaceae bacterium | reverse complement strand
GGTGGAGCTGAGGGGATTCGAACCCCTGACCTTCTCGTTGCGAACGAGACGCGCTACCAACTGCGCCACAGCCCCAAACGGCGTCCCGGAACCCGGGACCGATGGACGACTTTATCAGGCGGGTCGAGCCGGGCCGAAACGCGCAGTGGCCTCAGCCGTTGACGACCTTCTTGTCCGGCATCTGCTCGCTCCCGGCGGCGGACTCGTGTTCCTCGGCCAGCGCCGCGTCCGCCTCGGAGTGGCCCGAGGAGAACGTGTCCGGACCGTCGAGGTCGATCTTGCGCACGGTACGCCGAGCGACCGGCTTGTCGACGTACGTCGGCAGGGTGACCGGTAGCGGATCCCACATCGACCCGCCGTCGGAGGACTGCACCGGCATCGCCACGTGCCGCTCAACCGAGCTGGCGGCGGCCAGGGCGGTGGCGTCGAGCGTGACGGTTGCCTCCTCGTCCGCAACGGCAACAGCATCGGCGGCGGCATGGTCGACACCGTGGGAGGCATCGACACGGACGGCCCGACGACGCAGGACGTTGCTCGGCTCGGGTTCGACCTCCTCCGGTGTCCCGATCTCCTGTTCCCAGTAGCGGTCGCTGGACCGGCGGACACTCCGGCGAGCAGCCAACAAGAAGGCGACGATGAGCCCGGCCGGTATCGCCACCGCCCACCACGGCAGCAGCCCGAACACCGCCACGCCGACCGTGGCAAGCGTCAGGGTGAGCAGGACGCCGAGCACCCGGCGGCGCCGGGCTGCGGCGGACGCCTGTGCCTCGCGTCGATGCCGCAGCCGGAGCGAAACACCGGGAACGGGAGCAGTGGGCAGACCAGCAGCAGGAGAGCGCGGGCCGACCAGTCGGCGTACGGACCGGCGGGGCGTCAGCACCACCCGGCCAGCGGTCTGGGTACTGCGGCGGGACAGCACCCGCATCGCGGAGGAGAAACGTTCGATCGATCTCGATCTGCTGGCCTCGTCATGACGACGGAGTGCCAACGGGACAAGGTAGGCGGCCCAGGCGACCACGATGGCGGCGTAGATAACTCCGGTCAGCACGTCTTGACCGTATGCAGCGCCGTCCGGTTCCAGGCGGAACGAAACCGGTGTGTCGGCTGAGAATTGTGTGACTACTGGGGTTTGCGGTGTCTGCGGGGTTCACTCCAGCCGCGAGACCAGCCCCTGCGGCACCTGTTCCGCGGAGAGCGTGAACAGCAGGTGGTCCCGCCACCGGCCGTCGATGTGCAGGTACCGCGACGCCAACCCGATCCGATCGAACCCCAGTTTCTCCACGATCCGCAGCGACGCCCGGTTCTCCGGGCGGATCGCGATCTCGATGCGATGCAACCCCATCGTCTGCATGCAGTGATCGACCGCCATCGCCACCGCGGTGGTCATGATCCCCCGACCGGCATGGGACTCCGCGATCCAGTACCCCATCTGCGCCCACCGTGCCGACCCCCACGTGATCCCGCTGACGGTGAGCTGTCCCACCATCTCCCCGCTGTAGGTCACCACGAACGGCAACGACCGGCCGTCCCGGCCTTGCCGGACCAGGTCCCGCGCCATCGCGCGGTAGCTCATGCCGCGGCCGGCGGCTTCGGGGGGACGGGTGGCCTCCCACGGACTGAGCCAGTCGGAGTTCTGCCGCCGCAGCTCCGCCCACCGGCCGGCGTCGCGCACACTGATCGGCCGCAGGCCGACCGGGCCGCGCACCAGCCGCACCGGCCACCCGCGGGTCAGGGCGCACCACCGGGGTCGGCGGGACGGGGGTGGTCGCCGCCGCGGATCTGGTCCAGCGCGTGGTCCAGAACCGGGAGCAGCACCGCCAGGCCGTCCTTGACCCCGCCCGGTGACCCGGGCAGGTTGACCACCAACGCCTCCCCTGCGAGACCGACGACCCCACGCGACAGCGCCGCAGCGGGTACGCCGTTGCCGACCCCGTAGGCACGGATGGCCTCCGCCAGCCCCGGGGCCTCACGGTCGATCACCTGCCGTGTCATCTCCGGGGTGCGGTCGGTCGGCGACAGCCCGGTCCCCCCGGTCGTGACCACCAGGTCGACCCCGGCGGTCACCGCTTGGTGCAGCGCCTCCGCCACCGGTTCGCCGTCGGCGACCACCCAGCGGGTGACCCGGGCGAAGCCGGCGTTCTCCAGCGCTTGCACGATCATCGGGCCGGTGGTGTCCTCATACACCCCGGCCGCGGCACGGTTGGAGACCGCCACCACCACCGCCGTACGCTCTGCCTCACTCACCGCGCGGCTCCTCCCGGCGCCAGTCGCCGCTGCGTCCGCCGGACTTACGCAGCACGCGTACGTCGGTGATCACGGCGGCCTTGTCAACCGCCTTGACCATGTCGATCACCGCGAGCCCGGCCACCGACACCGCGGTGAGCGCCTCCATCTCCACCCCAGTGCGCTCCGCGGTGCGCACGGTGGCGGTGATCTCCACCGCATCGTCGGCCACCTCCAGGTCGACGCTGACCGCGCTCAGCATCAACGGGTGGCACAGCGGCACCAGGTCCGGTGTGCGCTTGGCGGCCATGATGCCGGCGACGCGCGCCACCCCGAGCGCGTCCCCCTTCGGCACCCCCTCGCCGCGCAGCAGCGCGACCACCTCGGGACTGACCTGCACCCGGCCGGCGGCGACCGCCTCCCGCGCGGTGACGTCCTTGCCGGACACGTCCACCATCCGGGCGGACCCGGCCGCGTCGACGTGGGTCAGACGCGGCTCCTGTGCGGGGGTCATCCGCGGCCGTCCATCAGAAGTTCCGATCGAGGGCCAAGACGTCGACCTCAGCGCCCTCCTCGACGGAGTCCGCGGCCTCGGGGATGACGAGGAGGCAGTTGGACTTCGACAACCCGCCGATGAGATGCGACCCGGGCCCACCGACCGGGGTCACCTCGGCGCCACGGATCGTCATCTCGAACCGGCCGCGCAGGAACTGGCGCCGTCCCCGCGGTGACGAGAACCCCGCCGTACACCGTGCCCGCACCATCGGGCGGCGGTACGGCAGTTTCCCCATCATCCGCCGGATCGCCGGAAGCACGAACACCTCGAACGAGACGTACGACGACACCGGGTTACCCGGCAGCGTGAAGATCGGGGTGGCGTCGTCGCCGACCGTGCCGAAGCCCTGCGGCTTGCCTGGCTGCATCGCCACCTCGGTGAACTCGACCGTTCCCAGCCGGCCGAGGACGTCCTTGACCACGTCGTAGTCACCCTTGCTGACCCCGCCGCTGGTAACCACGAGGTCGGCCCGCACCAGCTGGTCGGACAAAGTCGAGGTGAACTCCTGGGCGTCGTCGGAGACGATCCCGACCCGGTAGGCGATGGCGTCAGCCGTCTTGGCCGAGGCCGCGATCGCGAAGGAGTTCGCGTCGTAGATCGAGTCGAACCCCAGCGCCGTACCGGGTTCGCGCAGTTCGCTGCCGGTGGACAGGACCACCACACGGGGCCGGGGGCGCGCGCGGACGGTGGCGTGACCGGTCGCCGCGAGCACCGCGGCCTCCCGCGGACCCAGGACCTGGCCGTCCTCGATCAGCAGGTCACCGGCCTTGACGTCCTCCCCTCGCGCCCGTACGTGCTGCCCGGGCACGGGTGCCTGCACGATCGTGACGGTGGCGCGTCCCCGGTCGGTCCACTCCACCGGGATCACCACGTCGGCGCCGGTCGGCAGGGGCGCGCCGGTCATGATCTTTACCGCCTGCCCGGGCGAGAGCGCGTACGCCTTGGACTGGCCGGCGGCGGACTCGCCGACGACCGGAAGCTGGACAGGGGTCTCCTGACTCGCGCCCTCCACGTCGACGAGGTGGACGGCGTACCCGTCCATCGCGGAGTTGTCGAAGCTCGGCAGGTCGATGGTCGAGGTGTAGTCCGTGCACACAGGGAGGTCCAGCGCCTCCAGCAACGGCTGTTCGTACGGCGACAGCGGCGTGACCCGGTCCAGGATCCGGGTGAGGTGCTCCTCGACACTGCGCATCAATGGCCCACTCTCTGGTTGGGTCGGCTGGCCACCCGGCTGCTCGGGTCGGCAGCGCGGGCCGGCTGCCCGGTAGGGTCAGCGCCCACCATAATGCCCGGACAGCACGGTTCCCGACGCGATGGTGTCCGGCGCTCCTTCCGGGCCGATGGTCGCGTCGCCGGTCACCGCCACGTCGGCGTCGAAGAACCACTCCCCCTCGACCCGCAGCGACGCTGCCTTCACCAGGGACGGGCTGCCGTGGGGGAAGTGGCGGTCGAAGTCGGCGATCAGCTTGTAGAAGCGGGGATCGAGGTCGACGTACGGAGCGGCGGCGACCCCCTCGGCCAGCCGTACCCCGCCGTCGTCGGCAACCGTGTAGGCGTCCGAGCGCAGCACCAGCAGGTCGTTGGTCGTCTTGACCGGCAGGAACCGGCTGCGGTCCACCTCGATGGCGGCGGCACCCGGGAAGACCTCTACTGCCGCGCCCATCGCGGACTCGATCTGCACCACCTTCGGGGACGACGGGTCGGAGGGGTCGACGTTCTTCTCGTTGCGGATCAACGGCAGGCCGAGCACCCCTTCCCCGGCCGCCAGCGTGGTCTGCAGCACCTCCAGGTCCAGCCAGAGGTTGTTGGTGTTGAAGTAGCAGTGCCGGTCGGTGTCGGCGAAGGCGGCGGCGTCCTCGTCGGCGGTCTGCGCCGACTCCCGCAGCACCAGCTGTTCGTCGCTGCGGCGTACGGCGAGGTGTCCGCCCTTGCGGTCCGCCGCGGTACGCCGGCACACCTCGCTGGCGAACGGCGCACCGGACCCGGCGAACCATCCGGCGATGCGCGGGTCCGGGGTGGCGCCGAGGTTGTCGCAGTTGGAGACGAACGCGTACCGGTAACCCGCACCCAGCAAGGTCGCCAGTACGCCGGAGGCGAACAGCGCGGTGTAGAGGTCGCCGTGGCCGGGTGGGCACCACTCCAGCTCCGGGTCGGCCGGCCACTCCACCGGCGCCAGGGTGTCGGCGCGGAGCTTCGGCTCGCGGTTCTGCAGGAAGTCCGCGGGGATACCGTCCACCGCGAGGTCGGGATACCGGCCGAGCACCTGCAGGGTCTCGTCCCGGGTGCGGAAGGAGTCCATGAAGATCAGTGGGACGCGGGCCGCGTGCGCGCGCCGCACCGCCTGCACCTGCGCGACGATGAGGTCGAGGAACGTCGACTCACCACGCACCGGCAGCAGCGACTTCGGACCGGTCATGCCCATCGACGTACCGAGACCGCCGTTGAGCTTGATCACCGCAGTGGCGTCCAGGGCCCGCTGGGCGGCCTCCGGATCGGCGACGAGGTCTCGCTGCGACACCGGTTCGGTGAGCGGGCGGATGTCGGACTCGGCGATGATGCCGGTGTCCCCGCGGTCCAGCCGGCGGTAGAAGTCGGAGAACACCTCCACCGCGGCCGGGTGGGCACCGTCGGCACGCATCTTGTCGATCGCGGCGGTCAGTCCCTCTGCGCTCATACGTCGCACCCTATCCGCCCC
>CAYLOC010000193.1:0-5558 GCA_964385195.1 uncultured Nocardioidaceae bacterium | reverse complement strand
GGGCGCGGCGGCCGGTCGCCCACGATCGCGTTGTGGCCGCTGCGCCAGAACAGGTAGCGGGCACCCAGGTTCACCATCGTGGCCACCCGGTTCCGGTTGCCCAACAGGTAGAACAGGTGCACGGCCATCCAGATCACCCAGGCCACGAACCCCTTGATCGGGGGGAAGTGCTTGATCTGGGCCACCGCTGAGCTCCGTCCGATGGTGGCGAGCATTCCGCGGTCCTGGTAGTGGAAGGGCCCCTTCGGTGCCGACGGCTGCCGCCCACGCTCGCTACCGATCTCCGCAGCGAGCAGGCGGCCGACGTACTTGCCCTGCTGCATCGCCGGCTGGGCGAGCTGCGGGAGCGCGCGGTCGCCGTCCTCGACCGCGATGTCGCCGATGGCGAAGACGTTGTCCAGCCCCTGCACGCGCATCCGGTCGTCGATGCTGATCCGGCCCCCGCGCCCCTGCGGCACGCCCCAGTCGCCGACGACGTCGTGCACCGTCACCCCCGAGGCCCACACCACCAGGCCGGCGGGGATGAAGTTCTCGTCGCTGTCGAGGACCCCGTCTGCTCGGACCTCCTTGACCGCGGTGTCGACCTGTACGTCGACATCCCGGGCCACGAGCTGGTCGAGCGTGTAGCGCTGGAGACTGGGAACGAAACCGCCCAGGAGGTTCGGCATCATCTCCATCAGAGTGACGTGGGTGTGGTACCGGTCAAGCTCGGGGTAGTTGGCCGGGAGATCCTTGTTGCGCAACTCCGCCAGGGCGCCTGCGGTCTCCACGCCGGTCGGCCCTCCCCCGACCACGATCACGCGCAGCTCCCGGCTCGGGTCGCTGATCGCGGCTCGTTCGAGCTGCTGCACCATCTTGTCGCGGAATTCCAGGGCATCATTCCGGGTGTACAGCGGCATCGCGTGCTCGGCTGCACCCGGGATACCGAAGTAGTTCGCGGTCACGCCGGCCGCGATCACCAGGTGGTCATAACTCACACGGGTCTCGTCCTCGAGGGTCACCGTCCGCGCGGAGTGGTCCATCCGCCGTACGGCGCCGTTGAGAAACCGCACGTTGTGCTGCCGGGACCGGACCGCGCGGAGGAACCAGGTGATGTCTCCCGGGTTCAACGTGGCCGTAGCCACCTGGTACAGCAACGGCTTGAAGGTGGCATAGGTATGGCGGTCGATGAGCGTGACGTCCGCTGCGGTGCCGTCCAGTGCGCGGACCGCGCTCAAGCCCGCGAACCCGCCGCCGATGACGACGACATGCGGCCGGCTCCGGGGATTGGCTGTCGACGTAGTCATGCCTCCACCGTAATGACCGTATTCGACGCGACAGCGGGCTGACGATAAGGTTTGACTAACCTAACGAGCACCTTTCCGGTAGGAGTAGTGAATGGTCCCCACCTTCGTGATCGGGCTGCGCGAGGGTCTGGAAGCAGCGCTGATCGTGGGCATCATCGCTGCGTTCCTGCGCAAACAGGGTCGACTCGACATGGTCCGCTGGGTGTTTGTCGGTGTCGCCGCGGCCATTCTCCTGTGCTTCGGCGCCGGTGCGGCGTTGGAGATCTGGTCTCGCAACCTGCCGCAGCGCCAGCAAGAGGGTCTGGAGACGGTGATCGGCGCCCTCGCGGTGGGCATGGTCACGTTCATGGTCGTATGGATGAAGCGCAACTCGCGCGGCATGAAGGGACAGTTGGAAGGGCTCGCCTCCGAGGCGATGCAGGGTCGGTCGCGTGCGTGGATGGCGATGGTTGCGATGGCGTTCCTGGCCGTGCTGCGGGAAGGCCTGGAGTCCGTGGTCTTCCTCCTGGCCGCGTTCAACGAGTCCCAGAGCGGACCGGCGGCCGCGATCGGCGCCGTACTCGGCATCGCAGTGGCGGTCGCGCTCGGGTACGGCATCTACCGCGGCGGGGTGCGGATCAACCTCTCGAAGTTCTTTCGTGCCACGGGCGTCGTCCTGGTGTTGGTTGCCGCCGGGCTGGTGGTCAGCGCCCTGCGTACGGCGCACGAGGCCGGCTGGTTGAACATCGGCCAGGCCACGCCGCTGGACCTTACCTGGCTGGTGACGCCCGGCTCGGTGCAGTCCGCCCTGCTGACCGGGATGCTCGGGATCCAGGGCCACCCCGCGGTCATCGAGATCATCGGGTGGTTTGCTTATCTGGTCCCGGTCGGCCTGTACGTCGCGTGGCCACCCGGGCGTCCGGCACCTCGCGCGCTCCCCGGTGTGCTGACCGGGATCGGTGCGGCGGCCGCGGTGACGACGGTGGTGGTCACGCTGATCGCCCCGGCTTCGCACGCGGCCCGGCCGGTGACCTCCGCCGGCGGAGTCAGTGCCGTGGTGGTGGAGCACCACGGGGACACCGCCGTGGTCCGCACCCAGCAGCAGCAGCCCTCCGAGCAACAAGTCGGCCCGGTGCGCAGCTTCACCGTGAAACGGTCAGCGGCCCAGCAACATGCAGGGCTCCCCACCGACGTCTACACCACCACGGTGGACGCAGAACCGCCCTCCGGGCTGCCGGCGACGTTGAGCGTGGACAGGATCGCCGGACTCAACGGTGGGCGGCTCCCCATCGGCTTGCAGCCCCCCGCGGACTCGACCGTGCCAGCGCAGTACCAGACGCAGAACCGGCTCACCGTCTGGGTGGAGCCTCATACCGGTCGCGTGGTTGACCTGGCCTGGACCGAGGACGTGCAGGTGGCCATCACCGGCGACAACGGCCGAACCTTCCCGCTGCAGCAGCCGATCACCCACGCGGTGGCCGGGTTGCCGGATGCCGGTGTCCAGGCTGCCGTCGCCGCCGTGTCCGCCGACCATGCGGACCTGCGACAACGGCGGGACCTGACCGCCGCCGCGTGGTGCTGCGGTGTCGTGGCGGTACTGGCGCTCGTCGGTGGGCTCGGCATGACGCTCGGACGACGTCGACGCAAACGCCAGGAGAACCTGCACGCTGCCGCCGAACCCCACCTCGCCACGCGCTGAAGATTAGGTTAGGCTTGCCTTCGGTATTCGACGCAGGCGTACGTGAAGGGACAACGATGAGCGCAGTACGGCGAGGCGGGGGAGTCCGTGCATGGGCTGCACCCGCGGTGATGGCGACCATGCTGCTCGCAGCGGTGGCCGCGTGTGGCGGGTCAGACGCCTCGGGAGCCGGTGACCTCGCGGCGGGCAGCAAGGGCGAAGGCGCCTCGGGCGATGCTGCCTCGGGGAGTTCCACATCGAGTGCCACCGCCGGTTCCGGCGGAGTGCACACCATCCACGTCCGTGCCACCGCGGACAAGGGCTGCGTCCCCGACCACACCCACCTCGCCGCCGGCGGTGTCACCGTGAACGTGACCAATGTCGACGCGACCGCGGTCAGCGAAGTGGAGATCCTCAGCGGACACCGGATCGTCGGGGAGAAGGAGAACCTGCCCCCCGGACTCAGCGGAGAGTTCGCCGTCACCCTCCAGTCAGGGGAGTACACGCTGTACTGCCCGGGTGCCAGCCCGGAGCGTCGTACCCTCACCGTGACCGGCAAGGCAGCCCCAGTGGACGAGAGCATGGCGGCGTTGCTGAAGACCGCGACCGGCAACTACGGCGACTACGTCACCACCCAGGTGGGCTATCTGCTCACCAAGACCAAGGAGCTCAACAAGACGCTGCACAGCGGCAACCTCCAGAAGGCGAAGGTCGCCTACGCCGAGGCACGGCCGTTCTACGAGAAGATCGAGCCCGTCGCCGAGTCGTTCACGGTCGGCAAGGAGAGCCTGGACGCCGACATCGACGCGCGCATCAACGACGTCCCCAAGGACCAGTGGTCCGGCTTCCACCGGATCGAGAAGGGCCTGTTCGCCGACGAGAGCCTGAAGGGACTGGGGGAGTACGGCGACCAGCTCGTCTCCGACGTCAAGCGGCTGCAGAAGCTGGTCACCGACCTCACCTACCAGCCCACCGAGCTGGCCAACGGCGCCCAGGAACTGCTCGATGAGGTCGCCGCGAGCAAGATCACCGGGGAGGAGGAGCGCTACTCCCACATCGACCTGCTCGACATCGCCAACAACGTGGAGGGTTCCGAGCAGGCGTTCGCACAGTTGCAGCCGGCCCTGAAACGGATCGACCCCGAGCTGACCAAGAAGATCTCCCAGCGGTTCACCGCACTTGATGAGCTGGTGGGCACCTATCGCAGTAAGACCGACCCCTCGGGCTATGTGCGCTACAACGCCTTGGACACGTCCGATACCCGCAAGCTGGCGGCGGCGGTGAAGGCGGTGCAAGAGCCGCTGTCGCAGGTCGCGAGCAAGGTGGCCCATGCCGGACGCTGACCGTCACCGTAACGAGCGAGGTGGCGTCAGCCGGCGCCACTTCCTCGGTGGTGCTCTGGGTACGGCGGGTGCCGTGGCCGCTGGTGGTGTCGGGTTCGGTATCGCTCGGGCCGAGGACGCATCGGCGTCCCCGGCCATGGCGGGCCTCTCAGCGTCGGTGCGGTTCTACGGCAAGCACCAGGCCGGGATCGCGACCCCGGCCCAGGACCGGCTCGCGTTCGCGTCGTTCGACGTGACCAGTCCCGACGTGACGCATCTGCAGAGCATGCTGGCGACGTGGGCCGCGGCGGGTGCGCAGATGACCGACGGGGAGCCGGTGGGGGGTGACCGCAAGACACCCGCGCAAGCGGTCCCGAAGGACACCGGCGAGGCCCGCGGCCTGCCGCCGTCACAGCTGACGATCACCGTCGGGTTCGGGCCGTCGCTCTTCGACGACCGGTTCGGGCTGGCCCGGTACCGCCCGGCGGCGCTGGCGGAGATCCCGCCGCTCCCCGGGGACAACCTGGACCCCGACCGCAGCGGTGGTGACCTGTGCGTCCAGGCCTGCGCCAACGACCCGCAGGTGGCGTTCCATGCAGTCCGGGAGTTCGCCCGGCTCGCGCGGGGAACCGCGGTGATGAAGTGGTTCCAGCTCGGGTTCGGGCGCACGTCGTCGACGTCCACCGACCAGGAGACTCCCCGCAACCTGATGGGCTTCAAGGACGGTACGAACAACATCAAGGCGGAGAACCACCAGGAGTTCGACGACTACGTCTGGGTCGGCGACGAGACCGACCAGTCCTGGATGAAGGGCGGCAGCTACCTGGTGGCACGGCGGATCCGGATGCTGATCGAGTCGTGGGACACCGACTTCCTCGGTGACCAGGAGCAGACGTTCGGACGACACAAGATCTCCGGCGCGCCCCTGACGGGGAAACACGAGTTCGACACGGTCGACCTGGACGCGAAGAAGCCCGACGGTACGCCGGTCATCCCGCTCAACGCGCACATCCGGCTGGCTGCGCCGAGCAACAACCACGGCCAGAAGATCCTGCGTCGCGGTTACTCCTACACCGACGGCATCGACTCCCGCACCGGCCTGTTGGACGCCGGCCTGTTCTTCATCGTCTTCCAGCAGGATCCGCGCACGCAGTTCGTTCCGATCCAGCGGCGTCTCGGACAGCACGACATGCTCAACGAGTACATCCAGCACACGGGCAGCGCCTTGTTCGCCGTACCGCCGGGGTTGGCCAGGGCCGGTGACTACTACGGCAAGCCACTGTTCGCCTGACG
>CAYLOC010000192.1:0-5623 GCA_964385195.1 uncultured Nocardioidaceae bacterium | reverse complement strand
ACCGCCAAGGGCGGCATCGTCATCGCGGTGCAGCGGGAGCTCGGCGTACCGGTGAAACTCGTCGGGCTCGGAGAGGGGCCGGACGACCTGGCGCCGTTCGTCGTCGAGGACTTCGTCGACGCGCTGCTCGCCTCCTGACCTCAGACCTCGGTCGGCGTCCCGCGGGTGAGCGGTCGGACCTGTGCCCCTGCCGGGCCGAACGTTTCGATGTGCTTCAGGTACGACGCCCTGCCGTCGTCGCTGAGCAGCCCGTCGTGGATCGGTACGACGATGCGCGGCGCCACCGCCCGAGCGAACGCCAGCGTGTCCCGCACCGCAGCCCAGGGCGCGTTCAGCGGGAGCGCGAGGATGTCCACCCCCTCGGGCGTCACGGCGTAGGCGTCGCCGGGGTGGAACAGGGTCGGCTGGCCGTCGGCGCCGATCAGGATCCCCCGGTTCCCGCAGGCGGGGACGTCGTCGTGGTTGAACGCGTGCTGGTCCCCGAGTGGCGCGAGCCGGACCGGCCCCAGCGGCACCGACTCACCCGCCGCCAGCGGTTGTGCCGACAGCTGGAGCCGCTCGCCGATCAGGGCCGCGGACTCGGGCTCGGCGAGCAGGGCGGCCGCTGGGTTCTGTGCCGCCAGCGCGGGGAGCCGGTCGGTGTCCAGGTGGTCCGGGTGCTGGTGGGTGATGGCGATCGCCGCGAGACCGCGGAGGTCGTCCAGTCCGCTGGAGTACACGCCCGGGTCGACCAGGACCCGGGTCCCGTCGACGTCAACCAGCAAACAGGAGTGACCGAGATGGGTAAGCCGCATGCGCCCAACCTACCCACCCCGGTCGTGGGGTGGAGTCGGTCAGGACTGGCTGGACCGGGCCCAGATGTTGATGTTGCTGTCCACCGCATGCTGCTCGATCGCCGCCAGCTCCTCGTCGGAGAGCTCCAGCCGGTCCAGCGCGGCGACGTTCGCTTCGAGCTGGGCCACGCTGCTCGCGCCCACCAGGACCGAGGTGATGCGGGCGTCGCGCAGGACCCATGCGAGCGCCAGCTGGGCCAGCGACTGTCCCCGCGCTGCGGCGATGTCGTTCAGCGCCCGCAGGTGTCCGAGCGTCTCGTCCGTCAGCATGGCGGGGTCCAGTGACGTGCCGGCCGCGGCGCGGGAGTCGGGCGGGATGCCGTCGAGATAACGGTCGGTCAGCATGCCCTGGGCCAGCGGCGAGAACGCGATACAGCCGACCTGCTCACTCTCCAGTGCATCCAGCAGGCCGTCCTCCACCCACCGGTTGAGCATCGAGTACGACGGCTGGTGGATCAACAGCGGGACGCCGAGGTCGCGCAGGAGCGCGGCCGCCTCCCGCGTCCGCTCCGGCGAGTAGGACGAGATGCCGGCGTACAGCGCCTTGCCCTGCCGGACCGCGGTCGCCAGCGCCCCCATGGTCTCCTCCAGCGGCGTGTCCGGGTCGAACCGGTGGCTGTAGAAGATGTCGACGTAGTCCAGGCCGAGCCGCTGCAGCGACTGGTCCAGGCTGGCCAGCAGGTACTTGCGCGACCCCCACTCGCCGTACGGTCCGGGCCACATGTCGTAGCCGGCCTTGGTGGAAATGACCAGCTCGTCGCGGTACCTGCGGAAGTCAGCGGCGAGGATCCGGCCGAAGTTGGCCTCCGCGCTTCCGTACGGCGGGCCGTAGTTGTTGGCCAGGTCGAAGTGGGTGATGCCCAGGTCGAACGCGCGACGCAGGATGGCGCGTTGGGTCTCCCGTGGCTTGTCGTCGCCGAAGTTGTGCCACAGCCCGAGGCTCACGGCAGGGAGCAGCAGCCCGCTGCGTCCGGTACGGCGGTAGCGCATCTGGTCGTAGCGGCTTTCGGAGGCGAGGTAGTCCATGCCGGTAACCTAGCCAACGGACCACTCATCGACCGACCGAGGTAGCCACCGTGTTCAACACCTTGCAGGACCGGCTCGCCGCCACGTTCAAGAACCTCCGCGGCAAGGGCCGGCTCTCCGACGCCGACATCGACGCGACCTGCCGCGAGATCCGGGTGGCGTTGCTGGAGGCCGACGTCGCACTGCCGGTGGTCCGCGGGTTCATCGCCCAGGTCAAGGAGCGAGCGAAGGGAGCCGAGGTCAGCGAGGCGCTGAACCCGGCCCAGCAGGTCATCAAGATCGTCAACGACGAGCTGGTCGGCATCCTCGGCGGCGACACCCGTCGCCTGCAGTTCGCGAAGAACCCGCCGACGGTCATCCTGCTCGCGGGGCTGCAGGGCTCCGGGAAGACGACGCTGGCCGGCAAACTCGGCCGGTGGCTGAAGGGAGAGGGACACAGCCCGCTCCTGGTCGCCGCCGACCTGCAGCGCCCCAACGCCGTCACCCAGTTGCAGGTCGTCGGTGAGCAGGCCGGCGTCTCGGTGTTCGCACCGGAGCCGGGCAACGGAGTCGGCGACCCGGTCCAGGTCGCCCGCGACGCCATCGGCGAGGCGCGCAGAAGGCTGTACGACGTGGTCGTGGTCGACACGGCGGGCCGCCTCGGCATCGACGCCGAGCTGATGCAGCAGGCCGCCGACATCCGCGACGCCGTCCAGCCCGACGAGACCCTGTTCGTGGTCGACGCGATGATCGGTCAGGACGCCGTGACCACCGCCCAGGCGTTCCTCGACGGCGTCGGCTTCTCCGGCGTGGTGCTGTCCAAGCTCGACGGCGACGCCCGCGGTGGTGCCGCGCTGTCGGTCGCGCAGGTGACCGGCAAGCAGGTGATGTTCGCCTCCAACGGCGAGAAGCTCACCGACTTCGACGTGTTCCACCCCGACCGGATGGCCTCGCGCATCCTCGGTATGGGCGACATGCTGACCCTGATCGAGCAGGCCGAGAAGGCCTTCGATGCCGAGCAGGCGGAGAAGGCCGCGGCCAAGCTCCAGGGCAAGGGCGGGGAGTTCACCCTGGATGACTTCCTGCAGCAGATGCAGGCGGTCCGCAAGATGGGGTCGCTGTCGAAGATCATGGGCATGCTGCCCGGGATGGCCCAGTACAAGGACCAGATCGAGAACTTCGACGAGCGGGAGGTCGACCGGGTCCAGGCCCTGATCCTGTCGATGACCCCGGCGGAGCGGCACAACCCCAAGATCATCGACGGGTCCCGCCGTGCCCGGATCGCCAAGGGGTCCGGCCGGTCGGTCAGCGATGTCAACCAGCTCGTCGACCGGTTCTTCGAGGCCCGCAAGATGATGATGTCGATGGCCAAGGGCGGCGGCGCCCCCGGTATGCCGTCCATGCCCGGCATGGGTGGTGGCAAGCGGTCCCGCGCCAAGCAGCAGTCAGTCAAGGGGCGGAAGAAGCGCGGCTCTGGCAACCCGGCCAAGCGGGCCGCACAGGAGCGCGCGGCCGCGGCACGGCAGCAGGCAGGGCAGGGGCAGGCCGGTGAGGACGCCGCCGCGGTCTTCGGTGCCGGTAACCAGACGCCTGCCGACCTGGAGCAGCAGGCCAAGGACCTGGAGCTTCCCAAGGAGCTGCGGGACCTGCTCAAGGAGTAGCCCGGCCTCCCTTGGCCGGTCAGGTGAGGATGTCGCGCAGGACCGCGGCCTGGCTGATCTCCGGCGTCTTGGTGGCGGTCAACAACGTCAGCCGGCCGTCGGCGACGAGCTCCCGGAGGTGCGCCAGCGCCTCGGCCTGGTCCCCGGTCGACAGTTCCTCGCGGTAGCGCTCGGCGAACTCGTCGTACTTGTCCTCGTCGTGGCCGTACCACTTGCGCAGGTCGGTCGAGGGGGCTGCGCCCTTGCACCACTCGTCGAGGTGCGCCGCCTCCTTCTTGACCCCCCGCGGCCAGACCCGGTCGACCAGGACCCGGGTGCCGTCGTTGTCACTCGCCTCGTCGTACACCCGCTTGACCACTATGTCTGCCATGACTCCCTCTTCCCGTCCATGCTAACCCGCGCCGGGCGGGCCGGTGTCGGGCACGCGGTGTCTCCGGTAGCGTTCCGGGCATGGCCGAGGTACTGAAGTTCGGCGGCGTCACACTCCCGGACGGCGACCGCCGCGACGTCTACGTCGTCGACGGCCGGGTGTCCTACCACGTGTCCGCCGACGCTACTCATGTCGCCGATGGCTGGATCGTGCCGGGCCTGGTGGACGCGCACTGCCACGTCGGGCTGGACGAGCACGGCGCCGTCCCCGAGGACGTCCAGGAGGAGCAGGCCACCGCCGACCGCGACGCGGGCACGCTGCTGATCCGCGACGCGGGCTCCGCGGCAGACACCCGGTGGATCGACGACCGAGAGGACCTGCCGCGGATCATCCGGGCCGGACGCCACCTCGCCCGGCCGAAACGCTACATCCGCAACTACGCACACGAGATCGAACCGGAGGAGCTCCCGGCCTACGTCGCCCAGGAGGCACAGCGCGGTGATGGCTGGGTCAAGCTCGTCGGCGACTGGATCGACCGCGACGGCGGGGACCTGGCTCCGCTGTGGCCCGACGACGTCCTCCAGGCGGCGATCGAGGTGGCGCATGCGCACGGGGCGCGGGTGACCGCCCACGTCTTCGGGCCCGACGCCCTCCCCGGGCTGCTGAACGCCGGGATCGACTGCCTCGAACACGGCACCGGCCTGACCCCGGACCTGGTGGACCAGATGGCAGCCGCTGGGGTCGCGCTGGTCCCGACCGCGAAGCAGCTGAACAACTTCCCGGAGTACGCCGAGGCCGGTGCCGCGCGCTTCCCGGCGTACGCCGCCCGGATGCGTGACCTGCACGGCCGGCGCCAGGAGACGATCATGGCCGCCTACGAGGCGGGAGTGGCCATCTACGCCGGTACCGACGCAGGGGGAGTGCTGCCGCACGGCCTGATCGCGGACGAGGTGGCCGAGCTCGCGTCCTACGGGATGCCCCCGGAGTACGCGCTGGGGGCCGCGTCCTGGCGGGCCCGGCCGTGGCTCGGCAAGCCCGGTGAGCTCGGCGAGGGCGACCCCGCCGACTTCGTCGTCTATGACGCCGACCCCTTGCAGGACCTCGCCGTCCTCGCCGCGCCGAAGGCGATCGTGCTCCGCGGCCGGCTCGTCACCGGCTGACCCCCAGGTAACGTCCTGCACCGCGGCAGCTATGGCGCGCGGGGTGCAGGACGTTGCGAATTGGCGGGGGCGGACGGCCGTCTGGCACAATGGGGTCGACCTTGCGTCGTGGTCGGGCCCTCTCACCCGGTCCGGCGCATGCTCACGCGTTCCGGGCCGCCTGCTCCCCACGCAGCCGACCGCGGGAGGCATCCAGACCAACGAAGGAGACACCACACCCGTGGCCGTCAAGATCCGCCTGAAGCGGATGGGGAAGATCCGCCAACCGCACTACCGCATCATCGTCGCCGACTCGCGCACCAAGCGCGACGGGCGCGTGTTGGAAGAGATCGGCAAGTACCACCCGAAGGAAGACCCGAGCGTGATCGAGGTCGACTCCGAGCGGGTGCAGTACTGGCTCGGCGTCGGCGCGCAGCCGAGCGAGCCGGTCGCCGCGATCTTGAAGATCACCGGTGACTGGCAGCGGTTCAAGGGAGAGCCGGAGCCGGAGCCGATGAAGGTCGCCGAAGCCCGCCGTGACAAGACCGAGATCTTCAACGAGGCGCTGAAGGACGCGCACTCGGAGTTGAAGGCTGAGGCGGTGACCCCGAGGCA
>CAYLOC010000191.1:0-5757 GCA_964385195.1 uncultured Nocardioidaceae bacterium | reverse complement strand
GTGTGACGGAGCAATCGTCGACGTGCGACCGCCCGTACCGCTCGACACACGGCAACACTGTCGCGGTCCACCCCCTCGTGCGGCGAAATGACTGGCCGCAACGGTGACGCGTGGCGCGCTGTGGACACGGGAACCACGACGACCAACTCATCGGGATGACCGGTGAGAAGTTCGTCCGCCGAGAGGACCACTGCGGGACGGTGCTTGCCCGGTTCGCCCGGCCGCACCGCCCCCAAAGCGACCAGCCAGACCTCCCCACGTCGCGGTTCACCTGGTTCCGTCGCCATCGGCTTCTGCCCAGTCGGACTCCTCCGCGGTCACTTCCGGGTTGGCCAAGTCCTGCTGCGTCGCCTCCCGCTCGAGGAGCAAGTTCTCCTCGCGTCGGGTACGACGAGCCATCTCGGCCAGCATGGCAGCCACCGAGATGCCGCGTGCGTGAGCCTGTGCAGCGAGCAGGTCGCGGGTTTCCCGCGAGACTCGGATCGTCGCGGTGCTACCCATGTCGACATTGTATGGCGACATCAATGTCGCCACAATCTCGGTTCTGGCCCCCGCCCGGCGACGACTGCGGCCCTCTATCCTCCGGAGTATGGCGATGAGTAGGCCGACGGTACTGGTGATCCAGCACGAGGACGACGCCCCACCCGCCTGGTACGGCGAGTGGCTGGCCGCGGCGGGCGTAGACCTGCACGTCTGCCGCCCCGACCGCGGGGAGCCGGTACCGGAGAACCTCCAGGGGTACGCCGGGCTGCTGGTCCTGGGTGGGGAGATGGGCGCGAACGACGACGCCGTCACCCCCTGGCTGACCCCGACCAAGCGCCTGATCACGGACGCGGTCGACGCAGACCAGCCGGTCCTGGGGATCTGCCTCGGTCACCAGCTGGCCGCGGTCGCGCTGGGCGGGACCGCCGAACCGAACCCGCACGGCCCCGCGAAGGGGCTCACGCCGGTCCGGCTGACCCCGGCGGGCGCGGAGGACCCGCTGCTCGGCGCCGGAACGGTCCGCGACGGCAGCCAGAGCGTGCAGTGGAACAACGACGTCGTCACCGTGCTCCCGGACGGTGCCACCGAGCTGGCCACCGCCCCGGACGGCACCGTGCAGGCCGCGCGCTACTCGACGTACGCCTGGGGGGTGCAGTTCCACCCCGAGGCCTCACCGGCGGTGTTCCGCAGCTGGACCGCGGACAAGCCGGGCGCGCGGCGCTACCGCGAGGACGGCACCGACGTCCTCGCCGCCGCGAAGGCCGTCGACGCCGCGGAGCAGGACCTGCGTACGGCGTGGCGCCCGCTGGCGGAGCGTTTCGCGTGGGTGGTGCGCACCAGTCCGACGGACGCGGGCGGCGCGAGCGGCGCGGGCGGCGCGGGGCGGTGACCGTCTCCGCAGGGCGGTTCGCCCGGCTCGGTTTCACCGACGCCGACGCCGCCGCGCGCGGGTGGGCCGGCGTCGGGTGTGACGACGAGGGGCTGCTGGAGGTGCTGGGACGGGTAGCCGACCCGGACCTGGCACTGACCACGCTGCACCGGCTGGTGGAGGCGGCCGAGGCCGTCGGCGACGCCGACCGGCTGCGGGCGGCCCTGTGCGACGGGTCGGAGACGGCGCGGCGGCTGTGCCTGGTGCTGGGCGCGAGTACGTCGCTGGGCGACCACCTCGTCGTACATCCGCAGGATTGGTCCGAGCTCACCGACGCCTCCCTGGACTGCGTCCGCCCCACGGCTGCCTCGCTCATCGCGGCGCTCCGGCAGGCGTCGGACCCCGACGACCTGCGGCGGATCTACCGGCGGCTGCTGCTGCGACTCGCGGCGCGTGACCTGAGCCTGGACCTGCCGGTCGAGGACGCCGCCGCAGAGCTGTCGGACCTCGCGGCCGGTTCGATCGCGGCCGCGCTGACCCTGGCCCGCACACAGGTGGGAGCCCCGGCGCAACGGTGCCGGATCACCGTCATCGGCATGGGCAAGGCCGGCGCGCACGAGCTGAACTACTCCTCCGACGTCGACGTCCTGTTCGTCGCCGAGCCCGAGGACGGTGCAGAGGAGCACGAGGCGATGCGGGCGGCCACGGCGGTCGCGGGCGCGACGATGCGGATCTGCTCCGCACACACCACCGAGGGGACGCTGTGGCCGGTGGACGCCGCGCTGCGACCGGAGGGCAACGCCGGCTCGCTGGTGCGGTCGCTGTCCAGCTATGAAACGTACTACCACCGGTGGGCCAAGACGTGGGAGTTCCAGGCGCTGTTGAAGGCCCGGCCGATCGCCGGCGACGAGGGGCTGGGGGAGCGGTTCATGGAAACCGTCCTGCCGCTGGTGTGGACCGCGGCGGACCGGCCGAACTTCGTCGCCGACGTCCAGGCGATGCGCCGGCGGGTGGTGGAGAACCTCGATGCCGAGGGCGCGGAACGGCAGCTGAAGCTCGGCCCCGGCGGGCTGCGGGACATCGAGTTCGCCGTCCAGCTGCTGCAGCTGGTACACGGCCGGTCCGACCCGCAGCTCCGCTCACCGAACACCCTGCAGGCCTTGGGGGCGCTGACCACCGGCGGGTACGTCGGCCGCGACGACGGCTCGGTGCTGGCCGACGCCTACCGCTACCTCCGCACGTTGGAGCACCGGCTGCAGCTGTCCCACCTCCGGCGCACGCACACCCTGCCCGACGACCCGGACGCACTGCGTGTCCTGGGCCGGTCGCTGGGGTACTTCACCAAACCCGCGACCCGGGTGACCGCGGAGTGGCGGCGCAACGTGGTCGACGTACGCCGGCTGCACCAGAAGCTGTTCTACCGTCCGTTGCTGGACGCGGTCGCCGCCGTGCCCACCGGGGAGGTGCGGCTGACCACCGACGCCGCGAAGCAGCGGCTGGAGGCGCTGGGGTACCTGGACCCGGTGGCCGCCTTGCGGCACCTCCAGGCACTGACGACGGGGGTGTCGCGCCGGGCGGCGATCCAGCGGGCGCTGCTTCCGGCGATGCTCAGCTGGTTCGCGGAGGCGCCGGATCCGGACATGGGGTTGCTGGGGTTCCGGCGGCTCAGCGACACGTTGGGGTCCACGCATTGGTATCTGCGGATGCTGCGCGACGAGGGAGCCTCCGCGGAGCGCCTGGCGCACCTGCTGGCGACCAGCCGGTACGCCACCGACCTGCTGATGCGGGCGCCGGAGGCCACGGTGATGCTCGGGGACTCCACCGAGCTGGCGCCGCGGGATGCGGGCGCGTTAGTGGCGGAGGCGCGGGCGGCCGCGCTGCGGCAGGACGACCCGGAGGCAGCGGCACACGCGGTGCGGGCGGTACGCCGGCGGGAGCTGTTCCGCGTCGCCGCAGCGGACATCTTCGGGATGCTGGAGGTGGAGGAGGTCGGCCAGGCGCTGACCGCGGTGGCGCGGGCGACGCTGGAAGGGGGGCTCGCAGCGGCGACCGCGGCAGTGGAGGCCGAGCGCGCGAAGCCGATCCCGACCCGGCTGGCGATGATCGCGCTGGGTCGTTCCGGGGGTCACGAGATGTCCTACGGGTCCGATGCCGACGTGATGTTCGTGCATGACCCGGAGGCGGGCGCGGACGAGGAGGAAGCGGCGGTCGCGGCGTTCGCGGTGGTCAACGAGCTGCGGCGACTGCTCGCGCTGCCCGGCCCGGACCCGGCGCTGGCGCTGGACGTGGACCTCCGCCCGGAGGGCCGGCAGGGGCCGCTGGTGCGCACGCTGTCGTCGTACGCCGCCTACTACGCGAAATGGTCGAGGGTGTGGGAGGCGCAGGCGCTGCTGCGGGCGGAGCCGATCGGCGGCGACCCGGAGCTGGGGGAGCGGTTCATCGCGATGATCGACCCGCTGCGCTACCCCGAGCGCGGCCTGACCGATGCCGATGTGGGTGAGGTACGGCGGATCAAGGCGCGCGTGGACGGCGAACGGTTACCGCGCGGTGCGGACCCGGCTACCCACCTCAAGCTCGGTCGGGGTGGACTGGCGGACGTGGAGTGGACGATCCAGCTGCTGCAGATGCGCTACGCGCACGCCACGCCGAGCCTGCAGACCACCCGGACCGCGGGTGCCCTGGGCGCGGCGGTCTCGGCGGGGTACCTGGGCGGCGACGATGCCGACGAGCTGTTGCGCGCGTGGCGGTTCGCGTCGAAGATCCGCAACGCGTTCATGCTGGTACGCGGCCGCCCCTCGGACACGTTGCCGACGGGCCCACGGGACCGGGTGGGGGTGGCGTACCTGTGTGGCTACCCGGCCGACGAGGTCGGACGGCTCACCGATGACTATCTGCGCGTCTCCCGCCGGGCGAGCGCCGCGGTGGAACGGGTGTTCTGGTCCTGATCGGCTCCCGGCCCTACTCGCGCTGGGGTTCGAGCGTCTAGCGGTCGGGCCACCCGCCGTACGGAACGGTGAGGATCTCCAGGACATGCCCGTCGGGGTCGTCCCAGTACACGCCCCGGCCCCCGTCGTTGGTGTTGATCTGGCCCGGGTGGCGGTGGCCGGGGTCGGCCCAGTACGTCAGCCCACGCTCCATGATCCGGCCGTGGATCTGGTCGAACTCCCCCTCGCTGACCAGGAACGCGTAGTGCTGCGGGTGCGGCTCGCCGTGGTCGTCGGCGTAGTCGAGGGAGACGTCGTTGCCGAGCTGCACGACGGTGAACGGCCCGTACGTCGTGGGGGGCTCCAGCCCGAGGATGTCGGCGAGAAACCGGGCCGACGCCTCTTTGTCGCGCACTCGAACGATGGTGTGGTTGAGAGCGACGCCCATGGTGGACTCCTCCTTGACTGCTACGCCGAGGGCCGCTGAAAGCCACGGAACGCTGGGACGGCGCTGGCTGGCCGGTTCCTGGTCAGCCGACCGGGACCGGACGGGACCGGGCGAGTCGGCGGCGCAGGTCCTTGTGCAGGATGCGGTCGCGCTCGCGCGGGGTCAGACCGCCCCATACGCCGTATGGTTCTTGGACCTGGAGCGCGTGCTCCCGGCACCGGGTCAGCACCGGGCAGTGTTCGCAGTACTGCTTGGCCTGGGCCTCGCGCCGCTGGCGGACGGGTCCGCGCTCGGAGTCGGGCGGGAAGAAGAGCTCGGGGTCGACGGTGCGGCAGAGTCCGTCGTACTGCCACTCCCAGTGCTCGATGATCGGGGTAGGTAGGCGGCTGAGATTCGCCATGGTGGTCCCCTTCCTACGGCGGAGCGTGCTTGCTCCGGACCGGATCACGCCGATGCGATGAACTGGGTCGCTCCTGTTCAGATGTCTCTCATATCCGGCACCTTACGAGCAGACCGACGGTATGTCGAGACCCTCCGCGGTACGAATTTTCAGCGTGTCCTTCCCGCTCGGGGCGCCGGACGCCCTACCGGTGACCTGGGAAAACGCCAGTGGGAGCCGAAGCGAGGCTTCGGCTCCCACTGGTGAGATCGGGTGTGATCAGGCGGGGCGTACGTTCTCCGCCTGCGGACCCTTCGGGCTCTGGGTCGTGTCGAACTCGACCCGCTGGCCTTCGTCCAGGCTCTTGTAGCCGGACATGTCAATCGCGGAGTAGTGGACGAACACGTCCGGTCCCTCTCCGTCCTGCTCGATGAAGCCGAACCCCTTCTCGGAGTTGAACCACTTCACGGTTCCCTGCGTCATGCTGTGTTCCTTCTTACTTGGTGTGCTTCGAGACTGCGGTTACCGCCTCGGGTTGCCAAGCGCCGTCATGCATCTTGCCCAAGAAGAAGCAACTGCGGAGACTTCAGGGACTTCACGATCAAGCCGGAGTACTAGCGCAACCAAGACATGACGCTACGCGATGCGCTCATGG
>CAYLOC010000190.1:0-5887 GCA_964385195.1 uncultured Nocardioidaceae bacterium | reverse complement strand
ACTCGCGGGAGAATTCGGGCCTACTCGCCCCAGCCCATGGGGAAGACCTCGAACGCTGCGCCCATGGTGCTGCCGGTCCGCTGCCCGATCTGGCGGGCGATCCCTTCCAGGAACTCCGCCGGGTCGAAATGCTCCCAGCCCAGGCCGTCGATATAGGCCCGGTGTGCCTGGAGCGAGGCCACCCCCTTGTCGAACGTGTCCGTGGTGTCCACCCCGTGTTCGGCCTCCGGGGAACCCGACGCCCACACCTGCCGGACCCCACCCCACGGTTCGAGCCCTTCGACGAGTTGGTCGTGGAAGACCCACCGGTTGCCGGCATCGCGCACCGCGTCCACGACGGCACGGCCTACGGCGATGTGGTCCGCCTGGTTGAGATTGCGTCCACCGAACGTCTCGCGGAAGTTGCCGGTGATCACGATCTCCGGTTGATGCTGACGGATGACCTCGGCGATCGCACGACGCAGCGGCAGGCCGTACTCCAGCACCCCGTCGGGGAAGCCGAGGAAGTCGACGTCCTCCACGCCGACAGCCCGTGCGGACGCCACCTGCTCGGCCTCGCGGACCTCGCGGCACCGTTCGGGGTCCAGCCCATCGATACCGGCCTCCCCGCTGGTCACCATCACATAGCGGATGTGCTTGCCCTGCCCGGTCCACCGAGCGATCGCGGCGGCGGCGCCGAACTCGAGGTCGTCCGGGTGGGCCACGATCGCCAGCCCGCGCGACCAGTTCTCGTCCAGCGGTGTCAGCGGGCCGGGTTCAGGAACAGCTGGGGTCTCCGTCATACGCTCTACTGTGCCAGACCGCAGCCCTCGGCGTACGGCGTGACGTGCGGCACACTTCAGCACCGACCGCTACCGGGCGCGGCTACGGTAAGGACATGAGCGAGGTTCCTCCCAAGCGAGTGCGCATCCCGCACCTCCAGGAGTGGAAGGAGCGGGGTGAGAAGTGGGCGATGCTGACCGCCTACGACCAGTACGCCGCCCAGACCTTCGACGAGGCCGGCATCCCGGTGCTGCTGGTGGGCGACTCCGCCAGCAACAACGTCTACGCCAACGCCACATCGCTCCCGGTCACGGTCGACGAGCTGCTTCCGCTGGTTCGCGCAGTGACCCGGTCGGTGTCGCGGGCGCTGGTGGTCGCCGACCTCCCGTTCGGGTCCTACCAGGCATCCCCGCAGCAGGCGTTCGACACCGCCGTACGGTTCATGAAGGAAGCCGAGGCGCATGCGGTCAAGCTGGAGGGTGGCCGCGCCATGGCGCCGCAGGTCGAGCTGCTGACCACGGCAGGGGTGCCGGTCATGGCGCATATCGGGTTCACGCCGCAGGCCGAGCACCACCTCGGTGGTTACCGTGTGCAGGGGCGCGGGGAGAGCGGTGCCCATCTCATCGACGATGCGGTCGCCCTGCAAGACGCCGGGGCGTTCGCGGTCGTGATGGAGATGGTGCCGGGAGCCGTCGCGGCCGACATCACCAAGCAGCTGGCGATCCCCACGATCGGCATCGGCGCGGGTCCGGACTGCGACGCCCAGGTGCTGGTGTGGCAGGACATGGCCGGACTCCGGACCGGGCGCACACCGCGGTTCGTGAAACGGTACGCCGACCTGCACGGCACCCTGCTCGCGGCGGCACAGGATTATGCGCGCGAGGTGAAGGACGGCACCTTCCCCGCCGACGAGCACACGTTCTGACGACCGCGCCGGAATGCGCGCCGTACCCGTCGAGGGTCGCTACCCGGTCGCCAGCAAGCCCTCGATGTCAGTGGCGGTCAGCGGACCGGACAACGCTCCGTCGTCACCCATGACCGTGTCGAACAACGCCTTCTTCCGCTCCTTCAGCGCCATCACCTTCTGCTCGATGGTGTCGGAGGAGACGAGCCGGTACACCACGACGGTCTTGTCCTGGCCGATCCGGTGGGCCCGGTCGACGGCCTGCTGCTCGGTAGCCGGGTTCCACCACGGGTCCAGGACGAAGCAGTAGTCGGCCTCGGTGAGGTTCAGCCCGAAGCCACCGGCCTTCAGGCTGATGAGGAACACCGGCGCATCGCCGTCCTTGAACGCGTTGATCGCCTTCGACCGGTTGCGGGTCCGCCCGTCGAGATAGCAGTAGCCGATGCCCTCGGCGTCGAGGCGGTCGCGGACCTTGCGCAGATAACGGGTGAACTGGCTGAACACCAACGCCCGGTGGCCCTCGGCGGCGGCCTGCACCAGATGGGCCAGCAGCACGTCGAGCTTGGCCGAGCGCACCGTGGCGTACTCGTCGTCGACCAGGCTGGCGTCCAGGCTGAGTTGCCGGAGGAGCGTCAGCGACTTCAAGATCGTGAACCGGTTGCGGTCCATGTCGTCAACCAGCCCGAGGATCTTCTGGCGCTCCCGCTGGAGATGGGTGTCGTAGATGCGGCGGTGCCGCGCGCCCAGCGTGACGTCGACGACCTGCTCCTGTTTGGCGGGTAGCTCCTTGGCGACCTCCTCCTTGGTGCGCCGCATCATCAGCGGACGCACCCGCCGGCGGAGTACGTCGAGCCGTTCCGGCGCCGTACGTCGTTCGATCGGCTGGCGGAAATGCTCTCCGAACCGATCGGGGTTCGGAAACAGCCCCGGTGCGACGACCGACATCAGCGCCCACAGGTCCATCAGGTTGTTCTCCAGCGGTGTCCCGGTGAGCGCCAGCTTGACCGGCGCGCCCAGCCGGCGTACACACTGGTGGGTCTTGCCCTGGTGGTTCTTCACGAACTGTGCCTCGTCCAGCAGCAGCGCCGACCACGGCAGGGTGTCGTAGGAGTCGAACTCCATCCGGAACAGCGTGTAGGAGGTGATGACGACGTCCGCGCCCGCGACGGCCTCGGCGAGCGTCGTCCCGCGTTTGGCTGCGGTCTCGCGCAGGGACACCACGTTCAGGCCTGGGGTGAACCGGCCGGCCTCCCGCACCCATCCCGGAACCACGCTGGCCGGGGCGACCACCAACGCAGGGGCCGACAGCTCTCCGTCGTCCTTGGCGCGGCAGATCGCGGCGAGTGACTGCAGCGTCTTGCCGAGCCCCATGTCGTCGGCCAGGATGCCGCCGAGGCCGTGCCGCCACAGGAAGCTCATCCACCGGTACCCGTCGACCTGGTAGGGTCGCAGCGCTGCCTCCACTCCTGCCGGCACCGGCGGCGGGTCGGTCCGGTCGACGTGCAGCAGCCCCTCGACAGCGTCCTTCCACCGCTTGCTCTGCTCGGCCACGACGCCGAGCGTGCACAGCTCTTCCCACAGCCCCGCCTGGTAGACGCTCAGGCGCAACGGCCCCCGGGCAGACTCCTGCAGCGCCCGCGCCTCCTCGATCAGCTCCCGCAGCTGGTGCAGCTCCGGCCGGTCGATGCGGGTCCAGGTCCCGCTGGCCAGGACCAGGTACGTCTGGCCCCTGCTCAGTGCCGCGAACAGCTCCGCGAACGGAACCTCCTCCCCGTCCACCCACACGCTGACGCCCAGGTCGAACCAATCCGGGTCGTCGTCGTTGTCGCGAGCGCCCACGTGGACGACGGGGTCGGTGGCCGCCTCACGGAAGTCCGGCCGGTCGCCGACCTCCTCGACGACCACCTCGTCGTCGGCCTCCCAGGCGGGCAGCGCGGCATCGACCAGACGCACCGCGTCCATGCCGTGCACGGTGGACTCCGGCACCAGCGTGCGACCACTGGCCGCGTCCCAGGTCAGCAGCGGCAGGAGCGGATCGGGTATCGCCACGCGCTCGATCAGCGACTTCTCGGCGACCAGGTCGCGACCGCCGTCGGTGTCGGCCGCGCTGATCGGGAACCGGCGGGTGGCCTCGCCGTACCGATACTCGACCTCCCACGCGACGTCGACGTCCTGCCCGGAGTAGGTCAGGGTGGCCGCGAGCCGTGGTGGCGCCACCTCCGGCAGGGACACAGAGCCGTCGGCGGACTCGACGTCGACCAGGCGGGACAGCCGGGGGTAGTAGTCGGTGAGGAACCGGTCGACCTCGGCGCCGGGGATGGCCAGTTCCGAGTCCGGGCGGACCAGACTCGCAACCGCTGGTTGCAGCGGCTCCTCCAAGGGCGCCAACACCAGCCCCTGCCCCTGCCCGTCGCGAATCGCCACCCCGTGGGGCGGCGAACCCAGGTACAGCAGTGGCTCCACCGGGTCGTCGGCAATCGTGACCCGCGGCCGCACCAGGGCATCCCCGTCCGGCTGCCGCGAGATGTCCACCGATACGTGTGCGGCCGGAGCCATCGAGACCGTCCCACCCTCGTCGCCCGGAACCAACGCCACTCCGGCGTCGATGACCCGGCGCAGCGCAGGCCAGACCGCGGGACCGAACCGGTCGAGGTACAACCGGTCGTCGTCGGCGGTATAGGGGGAAATCCCGTTCGGAACCAGTACGGCGAGCAATCCCGCCAGCGCTGTCCGCTGGTCCTCCCGGTAGCCCGAAGCATGGTCGGCGATCCGCAGGCGCTGCCAGGAGATGCCGGTCTTGATCCAGCCACCCTTGCGCCCTTGCATCAGCGGCCGTATGGCGACGCGGGTCTGCGCCGCGGCCGGTCCGGCGTACGGCGACGGGCGTGGCGTGACGACCTCGAGACGCAGCGCCAACGGCGTACCGGCCTGCGCCGGGCCCTGCACGATGGGTGCCAGCGCCTCCTCCCACGGTGGCACGGCCACCGCTCCGGCGGAGGACAACTGGTCGCGGCCCACCAGCATGACCGCCGCCGCGTGCTTGCACTGGTAGCCGACCGGGCAGGTGCAGTAGGAGTCGACCCAGACCGCCCCGCTGCCGTCTTCTGGCTCGACGGTGACGGTGGTGCGGTAGGCATCTCCTCGGCTGCCGAGCACGAGAGCATCGAAACTGCCGAACTCGGCGTCGACATCCAGGCTGAGCACCCGCCCACCCCGCGCGTAACCGACAGCACGCTGGAACGTCTGCGCACCGACGAGTCGGCGTACCGCGTCATCGGTGAAAATCTCGGTCAGGAACAGCATGAGGCCACGCTACGGCGCAGCACCGACAAGACTCCGCGCGCCGCGCTCCACCATTGCGAGCAACCCGTCGAACCTGATACGGGTGTGACCCAAGAGTCTGGTGGTGCGCAGAGACGGGTGTGCGCAGACTGCTGGTGCGCAGAGACGGGTGGGCATTGGAGTCAGTCGGTGGGCCGCTTCGGAACCAACCGCACGTCGAACGGCTGATGACCGGGGACCCTCTCGCGTTCGTTCGCACGGCCCGACTCGACGTACTCCCCTTGCCCCCCGGCGGTCACCGACGGCTGGTCGGGGTCGATGTCTGGAATGAAAGGCACGCTGCGGCGGTTGCCCCAGAGCCCTGTCGGCGGTGCCCGGTAGGGTGCGAAGCGATCCCGATATGGACTACGACGACCTCACCCTGCTGCAACGCCACCATCCGGCGTGGCGACTGCTGCGCGCCGACAATGCTCCGTTGGTGCTGGGGTTCTTGGGTCCGGTCTTCGTCGAGGACAACACCCGTTCCCTCCCTGCCGTGGAGCTGGAGAGCCGGCTGGATGACGAGCTGTACGGGCTTAACGCCGGCGCCGGCGCCACCGATGACCCGCCGTACCCGCGCTCTGCACGTGCCTACCTCGACGAGTGGTGCGGCCCCGAGCACGGCTGGCTGCGCCGCTTCTACCCGCCGGACTCCGACGATCCGTATGTGGAGGCGACTCCGGCGCTGGAGTCTGCCTACGCCTGGGTACGTGGACTCCGCGGCCGGGAGTTCGTCGGAACCGAGTCCCGGCTGCACACCGTGGTCGACCTGCTCCGACAGATGGTGTACGGCGCCGAAACCGATCCGGAGGCCCGGCTGACCGAACTGCACCGTCGCCGCGCAATACTCGACGGCGAGATCGCGGCGGCCGAACGCGGCGAGGTCGACGTACTTGACGA
>CAYLOC010000189.1:0-5897 GCA_964385195.1 uncultured Nocardioidaceae bacterium | reverse complement strand
TCGTCTAGGATGCGGATGGTGCCCCGAAAAAGCGCGCAACCGCACCGCCTCTCCCCCTCCGACGCCCGCCGGATCGCGATCCGCGCGCAGCTGCTCACCAGTCCGCGCGAGACCGACCTCCTCGCCGTCGTCCGGCACCTCACGCTGTTACAGGCGGACCCCACCAAGGCCGTTGCGCCCAGCGCTGAGGTCGTCGCATGGAGCCGCCTCGGCCCGGAGCACCGGCTCGGCGACCTCGACGGCGCCGTCGCCAACGGACAGCTCATCGAGCTGCTGGGCCGGCTGCGCCCGGCCGAGGACATCGCCTTGTTTCGCGCGGAGATGGCCGCCTGGCCCGGGCCGGAGCCCACCGAGTGGCAGCAGAACCAGCGGGACTGGATCGAGGCCAACCAGGACTGCCACCGCGACATCTTGGCCAAGCTGTACGACGACGGGCCGCTCCCGTCGCGGGAGCTGCCGGACACCACGCTGGTCCCGTGGCAGTCCAGCGGCTGGAACAACGACCGCAACGTGCGGATGCTGCTGGACCTGATGGTCCGCCGGGGCGAGGTGGCTGCGGCCGGGCACGACGGCCGCCACCCACTGTGGGACCTCGCCGAACGCGTCTACCCCGACGACCCGGCGGTACCCATGGAGGAGGCGCGCCGTATCCGGCGCGAACGGCGGCTGGCGTCCCTGGGCCTGTTCCGAGCACGCGCGGCCAAGACCCCGGAGGAGCCAGAAGACATCGGTTCGGTGGGCGAACCCGCCACCGTCGAAGGAGTCCGCGGCACGTGGCGGCTGGATCCGGCGTACCTGGAGGACTCCGGTCCGTTCACCGGGCGGGTCGCCGTCCTGTCGCCGCTGGACCGGCTGATCTTCGACCGCAAACGCATGGTGGATCTTTTCGCGTTCGACTACCAGCTGGAGATGTTCAAGCCTGCCGCCAAGCGTCGATGGGGGTACTGGGCGATGCCTGTGCTGTACGGCGACCGGCTGGTCGGCAAGATCGACGCGACCGCTGACCGGGACGCCGGCATCCTGCGTGTCAACGCAATCCACGAGGACGAACGGTTCACCGCGGCCGTGGGCGACGCCGTTCACGCCGAGCTGGAGGATCTCGCGCGGCTGCTCGACCTGGTGATGGACCCGGCAGCCTGAGCGGTCATGGCGCGAGCTGCACACTGGATGCGGGGCCGGGTCACGTCGACGGTGGCCGCACGCCGACCTGAGCCAGCCGCATCGCTATCGTCAGGGTGTGCCCACGCCTGAGCCCGCCGACGACCCGATCGCGCCCCTGCCCGCCAGCTACCGGGAACCGTTCGACAACGCGACCCGAAGCGCCGAGGACGACGACCGCATCCGGGCGCTGTGGCTGGGCGGCTCGCTCGGCCGCGGCACCGCCGACGTGGGCTCAGACCTGGACCTGATCGTCACCGTCGACGACGACGCCTTCGACGGGTTCTGCCAGGACTGGCGACGGTGGCTCGACACCGTCGCACCGATGCTGATCGCTCGGCCGGTTCCCCGCACCGAGGGGATCTACTACGCCGTCACCGAGACCTGTGAGCGCATCGACCTCGTGGTGGAGCCCGCCGGCGCGATCGTTCACACGCAGTACCGGCACCGGGTCCCGGTCGTCGACAAGGACGGCCTCTCCGCGCGGCTGCCTCCGCCGGAGGACGACACGCGTGGCCCCCACCCGCACAACTTCGCCGCACTGGTGGAGGAGTTCTACCGCCAGCAGGTGATCTTCCCCGCAGCCGTCGTGGCCCGTGCGGACTGGCTGCTGGGAGTCGTCGGGGTCCACAACACCCAACGGCTGCTGTACCAGCTGTTCTGCGAGTGCAACCAGCCACTCCCGCCGATGGGCGTCAAGCAGTGGAGCGCGCGCCTGACCGAGCACCAGCGCGACGTGCTCGCCGCCCTGCCGAACCCCGCACCGAACCGGGCCGACGTGATCGCGGCCATGCTCGCCGTACGGGATGCGGTGCGCACCGAGGGCCGCGAAGCCGCACAGGCGGCGGGGATGTCCTGGCCCTGGGGCGTCGACGACGCCGTCGCCGCGTACTGGCATCGCGAAGGCCTGGAATGACCGCTCTGCTGCAAGTGCGGGGGCTGCGCAAACGGTACGGCGAGCGGGTGGTTGTCGACGGGCTCGACCTCGACGTGGCGGCAGGTGAGGCCGCCGCTCTCGTCGGTCCCAACGGGTGCGGGAAGACCACCGCACTCCGGTGCATGCTCGGCTCGGAGCGGCCGGAGTCCGGCACCGTCGAGCTGGATGGGCGGCGCCTCGACGAGCGGGATCCGGGCATCCGCCGTGACCTGGCACAGGTGATGGACGACCTGGAGTTCTTCCCCGACCTCAGCGTCGCCGAGCACCTGGACCTGCTGGCCCGGGCGCACGCCGTACCCGACCCCGACACGACGGTCCGCGGGGTGCTGACCGACCTGGGGCTGGACGGGTTGGCCGACCAGCTCCCCGGGACGCTGTCCAGCGGGCAGCGACGGCGGCTGGCACTGGCGACCGCGTTCGTGCGGCCGCGCAGGCTGTTGATCCTCGACGAGCCCGAGCAGCGCCTGGACGCGGCCGGGCTCGCCTGGTTGACCGAGCGGCTCCGCGCCGAGAAGGCGACCGGGCTGGCGGTGCTGCTGGCCACCCATGACACCGGCCTCCGGGACCAGGTCGCCGACCACGTGCACGACCTCGGCGGATGAGATGAGCGGGGGCGGCACGGCCGGCGCGGGTGCGGCGCCGTCGGCACGGCAGCTTCGTCGCGTGATGCGCCGGTGGCGGCGGCGGAACGCCGGCCGCAGCCTGGCCGACGCCTTCTCCGACGCCTACATCGCCGCGGTCGCGGTGGTGCTGGTCGGGGCGTGGCTCGGCAGCCTCATCGTCACCGGTCGCTCCGCACTCCAGGCAGCGTGTACGACGGCGGGCTGTGCGGCGGCACGCAGTGCGCTGCCCTGGCTGACGTCGGGCGGTGTGGTCGCGGGGACCTTGGTGCTGGCCGCCATGCTCGGCCCGGTGCTGGTCTCACCCGCTGCGGGATCGTGGCTGCTGTCCGCGCCGGTTGACCGGGCCGGGCTGCTGCGTCCGGCGTTCGCCGCCGCGGGCGCGACGGCGGCGGTAGCCGGTGCGGTGTGGGGGGCCGCGGTCACCGCGTTCGCCGGGTATCCGGGTCCGGTGGTCGGGGGTACGGCGGTCGGGGTGGCGATGGGCTGCCTCGCCGCTGTCGGTGCAGGGGCGGTCGCGCAGGCACAACGGTCTGCTCTCGCACGCGGAGCAGGAGTCGTGATGGGGGCAGCGGCCTGGCTCGGGGTGGTGCTGCTGGTCGCGACGGGGCCCGCGAGCGTGGTCGCCGGGGTCGGCCCGGCCGCGCTGTCCGGCCGGTGGGTAACCGTTGCCGCAGGGGCCCTGCTGGTCGTCGCGGTAGTGGCGGTGACCTGGGCGGTGCGGGGCCTGGGCCGGATCCGCCGTACCGCGTTGGTCCTGGCCGGCACGACGGCGGAGAGCCTGTCCGGGGCGATGGCGGCGCTGGACCTGGCGCTGCTGCGTGACGTGGTGGTCTCCCGGCGCTGGACCGCGCGGGGGCGGGTGCGGGTTGCTGCGGGGCGCGGCGCCGGGTGGCAGGCGGTGGTGTGGCGCGACCTCGTCCGGCTGCGGCGGTCGAGCCGGTCCTGGGTCCTGCTCTTCGCGGCGCTGGTGGTGCCCTACCTCGCGGCCCACGTGGGGCTGGCGCGCTTCGCGGCGCCGATCGCGGTCATCACCGGGTTCGTCGGGAGCCTCGGTCTCTACACCGGCCTGCGCACCCTGGCCAATCCGCGCGGGATCGGGGCCCTGTTCCCCATGTCGGGGACCGTGACCAGGTGTGCGTCGACGGTCGTCCCGTCGGTGGTGGTGCTCGCCTGGAGTCTCGCGGGCATCCCGGCGCTGCATTCGGCGCTGCCCGGCGAGACGTGGTCGACGGCGGTGCTCACTGCCGTCGCGGTCGCGCTGGCGGTGGTGACCGCTGGGACCCGGTGGGTGACCGGAAGGCCGGCGGACTACGCCAAGCCGCTGGTGGCGCTGCCGGGGGGCGCGGGGGCGTTGCCGCCGGACCTGCTGGCGGTCGCGTTCCGCGGCCTCGACGTCGTCGTCGTGACCGCCACCCCGCTCCTGATCTCCAACGCTGCGGGCGGTGCCGTCGTCTCGCTCATCATCGCCGCGGCGGTGTTCGCGTATCTGCTCGCGCGCCCGTAGTCCCGCTCACCCCCAGGTCACGTGCTGCACCTCGCGCCAGCGGGCGAGGACGTCCGCATCGCCTGCGGCGGACATCTCCCTCCCGCGGTTCCACAGGCCGAGGTAGCACTGGGCCGGCGTCCCGGTGAAGACCACGTCGGCCGCAGGGTCGCCGCTGCGCTGTGCCCGGGCGCCGTCCGGTCCGACCCGCAGGGTCCAGCGGTACGCCGAGTCCCGCGGTGCGACCTCGATGGTGAACGGCCGGTCGTCGTACAGCTTCGACCGGCCGCGGGTGAAGAACCCGCACAGGATCTCGTCGATGCCGTCCGCGGCGACGTCGGTGGCCGGCGCCGCCTCTGCGGCCGTGGGGAACCGGCCGAGTTCGGCCGCGAGCGCGTCGACGGAGTGGATGGTGGTCTCGTGTGCCTGCCGTCGCGCCCAGAACTCGCGGGGGCGTGCTGCGTCGTTGAGGAACACCATCGCGTCCACGTCGGGGTCGACCGCCCGCAGCGTCTGTAACAACTCGGCGGCACCCGCGCGCGACCAGTCCTGCAGCCGGTCGTCGGCGACGTCGGCCAGCACGTCCTCCTCCCGCAGCGCGTGCCGGGCGTCCGGCTCCTGACGCAGGTGGGCCGCCGCCCAGCGGTGGATGATCCCCTGGTGCACGACCAGGTCGCGGACCCGCCAGTCCGGACAGGTGGGCACGGCCGCATCCAACCCGGCGGCACCGGCTCGCCGTACCAGCGCGGCGGCAGCGCTCTCGATCACGGACAGGTAGGCGTCGAACTGCACGATCGTGGTCACAGCAGCAGTATGGCCGCAGCCACCGACAAAACGGCCGCGACCGATGCGAGGCTCGGTGTCAGGAGACCGTGACCGTCGGCGATCCCGCCGAGTCCGCGTCCGGCGTACCGTCGGGCGTGACCGGCTCCCCCATCTCGTCGGCGATCCGCATCGCCTCCTCGATCAGGGTCTCGACGATCTGCGACTCCGGGACGGTCTTGATGACCTCGCCCTTGACGAAGATCTGGCCCTTGCCGTTGCCGGACGCCACCCCGAGATCGGCCTCCCGCGCCTCCCCCGGCCCGTTGACGACACACCCCATGACGGCGACCCGCAGCGGCACCTCCAGGCCCTCCAGCCCGGCGGTGACCTTGTTCGCCAGCTCGTAGACGTCGACCTGGGCCCGGCCACAGGACGGGCAGGAGACGATCTCCAGCCCCCGGGGGCGCAGGTTCAGCGACTCCAGGATGGCGGTGCCGACCTTGACCTCCTCCACCGGAGGAGCGGACAGCGATACCCGGATGGTGTCGCCGATGCCCTTGCTCAGCAGGGCTCCGAACGCGGTGGCGGACTTGATCGTGCCCTGGAAGGCGGGACCGGCCTCGGTGACGCCGAGGTGCAGCGGCCAGTCGCCGCGCTCGGCGAGCATCTCGTAGGCCTGCACCATCACCACCGGGTCGTGGTGCTTCACCGAGATCTTGAAGTCGTGGAAGTCGTGCTCCTCGAACAGCGACGCCTCCCACACCGCGGACTCCACCAGTGCCTCGGCGGTGGCCTTGCCGTACTTGGCGAGCAGCCGCTTGTCCAGGGAGCCGGCGTTGACACCGATCCGCAGCGAGACTCCGGCGTCCTTCGCGGCCTTGGCGATCTCCTTGACCTGGTCGTCGAACTTGCGGATGTTGCCGGGGTTGAC
>CAYLOC010000188.1:0-5909 GCA_964385195.1 uncultured Nocardioidaceae bacterium | reverse complement strand
GGACTCCGGAGACTCCCCAGCGCCGGCCAGCAGCTCCCGCTCCCACTCCGGCAGCGGCTCCTCGGCGCCGAGGTCGCCGGCCGCACTCTCGTCACCGGTGCGCACGCCTGCGCGTGCCATCAGCCCGTCGGCGACGGCGTCGGCGACCACGCGGGTGAGCACGTTCACCGATCGGATCGCGTCGTCGTTGCCCGGGATGGGGTAGTCGACGAGGTCGGGGTCGCAGTTGCTGTCGAGGATCGCGATGACCGGGATCCCCAGCTTGCGCGCCTCGTCGACGGCGAGGTGCTCCTTGTTGGTGTCGACGACCCAGACCGCCGCCGGTACCCGGCCCATGTCGCGGATACCGCCGAGGGTGCGGGCGAGCTTGTCCTTCTCCCGCCGCATCTGCAGCAGCTCCTTCTTGGTGCGGCTGGAGCCGGCGACGTCGTCGAAGTCGATCTCCTCCAGCTCCTTGAGCCGCTCGATGCGTTTGTGGACGGTCTCGAAGTTGGTGAGCATGCCACCCAGCCAGCGCTGGTTGACGAACGGCATACCGACGCGCTGTGCCTGTTCGGCGATGGCCTCCTGGGCCTGCTTCTTGGTGCCGACGAACAACACGTTGCCGCCGCTGGCGACGGCACCGGAGATGAACGCGTAGGCGCGGTCGATGTAGGTCAGCGACTGTTGCAGGTCGATGATGTAGATGCCGTTGCGCTCGGTCATGATGAAGCGCTTCATCTTCGGGTTCCAGCGGCGGGTCTGGTGCCCGAAATGTACGCCGCTCTCCAGCAGTTGGCGCATGGACACGACGGCCATGGCAGAGTCCTCCTCGTTTCCGGTTCGATGCTACGGGTGGCCCCGTAGCCCTGACGTCCACGTGCGCGCCGCCTGCCGATCACTCGGGAACGACAGGACCGGGGCACGCACCCGCGGCAGGGCGCCGCGGAATGTGGGCGTGCGAAGTCAACTCACGGTGATGAGTTGCAGCGCACAGTGTACTGCACCGACCACGTCCGGCTCCACCTCAGCGCGTGTTCACGGCAGGTACGGCGCTCGAGCACCCGGGGGGTGCTCCGTCCACAGCCGGGTGGAACGCCAGGCTGTCCACATCTTTGCGCCAGCCCTGGTGTCGGCCGCATGGCCCGGCGAGGCTGGCGGGCATGTACCGCATGCACCGCTTCAGTGGCTTGTTGCTGGCGATCCTGGCGGTGTGCGCCAGCACGGTCCTGGCCGCCTCCCCCGCACGCGCCGCGAACGGCTGGGTGTGGCCGGTGCGCCCGCCGCACGTCGTCCACACTTTCGACTCGCCGGAGAGCCGCTGGGGTGCGGGGCACCGCGGAATCGATATCGCGGCCCGGCCGGGTGCCGGGGTCCACGCGGTCCGGGCCGGCACGGTCACGTTCGCCGACGTGCTCGCCGGCCGCGGTGTGGTGGTGGTCGACCACGGCGCTCTCCGGTCGACGTACGAGCCGGTCCGCGGCGTCGTGCGAGTCGGAGAGCACGTCGGCGCCGGTGACCTGATCGGCAGGCTGGGGACCCGCCAGTCGCACTGTGGCGTGCGTGCCTGCCTCCACCTCGGCATCCTGCGCGGCGAGGAGTACCTCGACCCGTTGCGGCTCCTCCCCGCGCTGCGGGTACGCCTGAAGCCGGTGTCCGGAGGCGAAGTGGCTGCAGCGGACCACGGCGGCAAGGTGGTCCGGGACGGGCTGCACGACCCGGCGGTGACGGAGGGGGCGGCGACGCAGCAGGGGCTGACGCTGCCGGCGCGGGCGGCGCTGGGCGGCCTGGCCGCGGCGGCCACCATTGCCCTGCTGACCGGGGTAGCAGGACGGATGCGGCGGCGGGGGTGACGCGTCGTCAGGCTCGGGGGTGGGCCTGTTGGTAGACCGCCCGCAGCCGTTCGGCGCTGACATGGGTATACAGCTGCGTCGTCGCCAGCGACGCGTGCCCGAGCATCTCCTGCACCGAGCGGAGGTCCGCGCCGCCTTCCAGCAGGTGGGTGGCAGCGGTGTGGCGGAGTCCGTGCGGCCCGAGGTCGGGGGCGTCGGGAACGTCGGCCAGGCGGGCATGGACCATGCGGCGGACGGTGCGGGGGTCGATCCGGCCTCCCCGTGCACCGAGGAACAGGGCCGGGCCGCTTCGACCCGCCGTCACCAGCCGGGCCCGGCCCTCGCGCCGCCAGCGGTCCAGGGCCCGCTGGGCGGGCAGTCCGTAGGGCACGGTGCGTTCCTTGCGGCCCTTGCCGACCACCCGCACGACCCGCCGACCGTCGTCGACGTCGTCGACGTCGAGGCCCACGAGCTCCCCGACCCGGATTCCGGTGGCGTACAGCAGCTCCAGGCACGCGACGTCACGCAGGCCGACCGCGCTTCCGTCGTCGGCATGTCGCGCGGCGGCGTCCAGCAGCTCCCGGACCTGACCGGGTTCCAGCACGTCGGGCAGCATCTGGTGCGGCCGCGGGCTTCCCAGGAGCGCCCCGGGGTCGGTGGGGATGCGGCCGGTGGCGTGTGCCCAGCGCAGGAACACCCGTGCGGCCGTCGCACGACGCGCGAGGGTCGTCCGTGAGCGCCCCAGGGTCTGCTGTCGGGCGAGCCAGCTGCGCAGGACCCGTACGTCGATCTCGTCCAGCCGCTCTCGACCCAGCGTGGTCAGGTGTCCGAAGAGGTCGACGACGTCGCCCAGGTAGGCCCGGACCGTGTGCGCGGAGCGGTCCCGCTCAGCGGTGAGGTACCGCTCGTAGTCGGCCAGCACCTGCATCAGCGCCTCGGGGACATCGCTGGTCTGGTCCGACACACCCTGAGTGTCGCATGAGTACCGGTGGAATCAGGGCAGCCGCCATCCCGACGCGGACCCGGTCACGAGCCCGCGGGCGTGCAAGTCGGCGATCCACCGGGAAGCCTCCTCCGTCGCCAGCCCCGCTGCCCGGGCGATCGACTCCACCGCGGCTGGCCGCTGCTTGGGGACCGCGTCGAGGACGAGCCGCGCCCGCGCGCCGATCCCGTCGCGCGCCGACACCGGACCGGACTTGCTCGGCGCGAGGCCGGAGCCGACCGGGGAGACGTGCTCCACGATCTCGGCCGCGTCGGTGACCAGCAACGTCTCCGGCTGCCGGAGCAGCTGGTGGACACCCCCGGACAGCTTCGAGGTCACCGGCCCGGGCACCCCCATGACGCCCCGACCCAGGTCCTGTGCCCAGCGGGCGGTGTTCAACGACCCACTGCGCAGCGCCGCCTCCACCACCACCGTCCCCGCGGTCAGCGCGGCGATGAGCCGGTTGCGTACCAGGAACCGGGACCGCGTCGGCACGCATCCCGGAGCGGCCTCGGTGACCACCGCCCCCGACGCGGCGATCCGGTCCAGCAGATCGGTATGGGCAGCCGGGTAGGCGCGGTCGATCCCGCAGGCGGTCACCGCGCACGTGGTACCGCCCG
The DNA here is from genome assembly GCA_964385195.1 of uncultured Nocardioidaceae bacterium. GTDB lineage: Bacteria > Actinomycetota > Actinomycetes > Propionibacteriales > Nocardioidaceae > CAYLOC01. Next base: position 2,496 of record CAYLOC010000188.1, on the reverse strand, counting down.
CCGCGAGGGCGCCGCGATGCGCCGACGCGTCGATGCCGTAGGCCGCCCCCGACACCACGGCCAGGCCGGACTCGACGCAGCCGTAGGCGAGCTCGGCGGCCACATGCTCGCCGTACTCGGTCGCCGACCGCGCCCCCACCATCGACACCGCCGATCGGACACACCCGGCCAGGTCGGCGTCGCCGCGCACCCACAACCCGAACGGCACCGATGCCTGCCGGTCCCTCGACTGGGACTCGCACCGGTGCAGGTCTGCCAGGCCGGGCGGCCACTCGTGATCACCAGGACACACATATCGCGCCCCGACGCGGGAGGCAGTATGCAGCAGCGCATCGACGTCGGTCGCGGCAAGCCGCTGTGCCCACCCCTGCACCTTCGCGCCGCCGCCGATGTCTCCACCGGACAGCCGTGTCACCAACGCCGCGGCGGAGAACTCCTCGACCAGGCGGCAGGCGTCGACGTCACCCGGCTCCACGACGCGGCTGAGGATGACCCGCGCACGCCGCTCGGTCGTGCTGACCGGTCCGTCGGCGGCCATCACGCCACCCCCCGGTCCGCGACAGACCCTTGCCGCGCGCTGCCCAACCGCAGGTGGAGCGCCTCGGCGATGTCATCGGGCCCGGGCCGGCCCCGGCCGGCAAGGTCGGTCAGCGTCCACGCCAGCCGGGCCACCCGGTCCGCACCGCGCTGGGTCAGCTGCCCGTTCGCGACGGCGTCCTCCACCGGCGTGATGACGTCGGCGCCCAAAGCACAGCGGCGGCGGAACTCGAAGCCGGGAACGTCGGCGTTCGTCGTCCAGGGCAGCCCATCGAACCGTGCCCGCTGCCGGGCACGGGCCTCGGCCACCCGGCCGGCAACCGCGTCGGTCGACCCCGCGGATCCGACCACCTGCCCCATCTCCGCCCGCGACACCGGCAGCACCTCGTGGTGGATGTCGATCCGGTCGCGGACCGGACCGCTGATCCTGGCCCGGTACCGCCGCTGTTGCGACGGTGAGCACTGGCAGTCCCGTGGCCCGGCCCGGCCGAACCCGCAGGGGCACGGGTTCGCGGCCAACAGCAGCTGGAACCGTGCCGGGAAGCGGGCGGCGCCTTCCGCGCGCCGGATCGACATCTCGCCGGTCTCCAGCGGCTGCCGCAGCGCATCGTGGACCGCGGTCTGGAACTCCGGTGCCTCGTCCAGGAACAGGGTTCCCAGGTGCGCAAGGCTGATCGCACCGGGTCGGATGACGCGGCTGCCACCACCGATCACCGAGGGCACCGTGTCCTTGTGGTGCGGGGCGAGGTACGGCGGGCGGGTCCGCAACGGCTCCTCGCGGGTCAACAGGCCGGCCACCGAGTGGATCTTGCTCACCTCCAGCGCCTCACGCAGCCCCAGGTCGGGCAGCAGCCCCGGGAGCCGCTCGGCCAGCATCGTCTTCCCGGCGCCGGGCGGGCCTTCAAAGAAAAGATGATGATCGCCGGCGGCCGCCACCTCTACGCACCAACGGGCTCGGCGCTGTCCCCGTACGTCCCGCAGGTCGGGCCGGGGCCCGGCCGGGTACGACGACGGGCCGGTGGGGTGCTCGTGCAGCGGCGGATGGTCCGGTTCCTCCGGTGGTGGGTCGCCGCGCAGGACCGCGACGCACTGCCGCAGCGAGGAGACGCCGATGACCTGCACTCCGTCGACCAGCTTGGCCTCGGCTGCGTTGGCGTCGGGGACCACCACCCGTTCCACGCCGGCGTCCAGCGCGGCAAGAACTGCCGGGAGGACGCCCGGCACCGCGCGCAGCCGACCGTCCAGCCCGAGCTCACCGAACACGACGGCCCCGCGCACCGGGTCCGGCGGCAGCTGCCGTTTCGCGACCAGGAGCGACAACGCGATCGCCAGGTCGTAGTGGGTACCGACCTTGCGGACGTCGGCTGGATACATCGCCACCGTGATCCGCCGGTCCGGCCAGTCCTGGTCACTGTTGACCAGCGCGGCGCGGCACCGGCCCCGCGCCTCGGAGACGCAGGCGTCCGGCAGGCCGCTCAGCGACCAGCCCGGAACACCGTTGCTGATGTCGGCCTCCACCGCCACCACGCGTCCGGAGATGCCGTCCAGCGCCACCGAATAGGCCATCCCGGTCGCCACCTCACACCACCCCGACGACATGGTCGACGACCGGAGCCCCGTGATCCAGCAGCACCGTGACAACATCCACCCGGAGCCGCCCGTAGCGGTGCCGGTGCTCGTGCGCCCACTGCCGACCGAGCCGGTGGAGCCGCGCCGCCTTGTCGGCCGTGATCGCCTCCATCGGGGTGCCGTACCGGGTGCTGCTGCGGGTCTTCACCTCGCAGACCACCAACACGTCCCCCTCGGTGGCGATGACGTCGACCTCGCCGCCACGGCAGCGCCAGTTCCGGTCGAGGACGACCAGCCCCCGGTCCTGCAGATGCCGTGCGGCCAGCCGCTCGCCGTACTCGCCGATGGCCTTGCGTTGTGCGTAGGTGGAGCTCATGCAGCCACGGTGTG
>CAYLOC010000187.1:0-5940 GCA_964385195.1 uncultured Nocardioidaceae bacterium | reverse complement strand
GCAAGTTCACCGGCTCCGGCGGCAACCTCGAGGAGACCGTCACCAAGAACAACCTTGAGGCGGCCGAGGAGATCGTCCGGCAACTGCGGCTGCGGGACATCGGCGGGATCATCGTCATCGACTTCATCGACATGGTGCTGGAGAGCAACCGGGATCTGGTGCTCCGCCGCCTCGTGGAGTGCCTGGCCCGCGACCGCACCCGCCACCAGGTCGCCGAGGTGACGTCGCTGGGTCTGGTGCAGATGACCCGCAAACGCATCAGCACCGGGCTGGTGGAGGCGTTCAGCCATCCCTGCGAGACCTGCCACGGGCGCGGTGTCGTCATCGAGTCCGAGCCGGTCGAGCCCAAGCCCGCTGACCAGCACCGCGGCCGCAGCGCGCGCAGCGGCCGCAGCGGCAAGCGGAGCTCGAACCGCCGTAAGAGCAAGTCCGAGGAGAGCGAGAAGGCCGCCGCCAGCTGACCAGACACCGCCGCCCCACCGTTTCGAGCCCTCGGACCCCTCAAACGGTGGCCCGGAGGTGTTCGGTCGTTTTGACCGGGTCACGCTGCCCCCGTAAACTAGTCCGTTGGTGCGTCGTGCGGCTCGGCGCGCCTTCGGCGGTTCGGCGACGACCACGAAGGAAATGACCCAGCAGCCGCGAGAGAACGTCCCTCCCACAGAGAGTGAGTCTGCGGTGTACGCGATCGTGCGCAGTGGCGGCCAACAGCACAAGGTCGCGGTCGGCGACGTCGTGACGATCGACAAGGTCGCCGGCGACCCCGGCGAGCACCTGTCCCTCCCGGCGGTGCTGCTCGTTGACGGCGAACAGGTCACCTCCGACGCGGCCGCGTTGGCCAAGGTCGACGTCCAGGCCGAGGTGGTGGGCCCCGTGACCGGCCGCAAGATCGAGATCGTGAAGTACAAGAACAAGACCGGCTACCGCAAGCGTCAGGGACACCGACAGAAGTACACCCAGGTCAAGGTCACCGGCATCACGCCCAACTGACCCGATCCGACCTCCCAGGACACCAAGGACAGACCCATGGCACACAAGAAGGGCCTCGGCTCCAGCAAGAACGGCCGCGACAGCAACGCCCAGCGGCTCGGAGTCAAGCGGTACGGCGGCCAGCTCGTCAACGCCGGCGAGATCCTGGTGCGACAGCGCGGTACCCACTTCCACCCGGGAACCGGCGTCGGACGCGGCAGTGACGACACGTTGTTCGCCCTGGTCGGTGGCAACGTCGAGTTCGGGACCCGTCGCGGACGCAAGGTCGTCAACATCGTCCCCGGCCAGGACTAGCCCCACCGGGTCGAGCGGGCACCGCTGCGATGCCGCCGAAACAGGCGGCGCGTCCAGCGTGACCTTTCGGCAGGGATGATCGCTGATGGCGGTCCCATCGTTCGTGGACAAGGTGACGTTGCACGTCGCCGGTGGCCGTGGTGGTAACGGCGCCGCCTCCGTCCATCGTGAGAAGTTCAAGCCGCTCGGCGGACCCGACGGCGGCAACGGCGGGCACGGCGGCAGCGTCGTACTCCGGGTCGACCCGGGCCTGTCCACCCTCGTGGACTACTACCACCAACCCCATCGACGCGCCGGCAACGGCCGGCATGGCCAGGGAGACCACCGCAACGGCGCCCGAGGCGACTCGCTCGTGCTGTCGGTGCCGGAGGGGACCGTGGTCACCACACCGGACGGCCAGCGGCTCGCCGACCTGACCGGGGGCGAGACCGAGTACGTCGCTGCCGCCGGCGGCAGGGGAGGGCTCGGCAACGCCGCCCTGGCGTCGAAGACCCGCAAGGCACCCGGGTTCGCCCTCCTCGGGGAACCGGGCGAACAGCGAACCCTCGTCCTGGAGCTGAAGATGGTCGCCGACATCGGGCTCGTCGGCTACCCCAGTGCCGGAAAGTCCAGCCTGATCGCGGCGGTCTCCCGCGCTCGCCCCAAGATCGCCGACTATCCGTTCACCACGCTGGTACCGAACCTCGGGGTGGTCACCGCCGGTGAGACCACGTTCACCGTTGCCGACGTACCGGGGCTCATCGAGGGCGCGAGCGAGGGGCGTGGGCTCGGGCTGGACTTCCTGCGCCACCTCGAACGGTGTGCGGCCCTGCTGCACGTGGTGGACTGCGCCACCAGCGAGTCCGGCCGGGACCCGCTCAGCGACGTCGATGCCATGGAGGCCGAGCTCGCTGCGCACGGCGGACTTGCGGACCGTCCCCGCCTGGTCGCGCTGAACAAGGTGGACGTGCCGGACGGCCGCGCGCTGGCCGAGATGGCCCGCCCGGACCTGGAGCGTCGCGGTTTCACCGTGTTCGAGGTGTCGGCGGCCAGCCACGAGGGACTGCGGGACCTGTGCTTCGCGCTCGCCGCCCTCGTGAACCAGACACGTACGTCGACCGGTCCCGCCGAGCCCCCCCGGCCGGTGCTGCGACCGGTCGCGGACGACGACGGCGATGACGGGTTCACCGTCGAGCGCGCCGGCTCCGCGTGGCGCGTGCGCGGCCGGAAGCCCGAGCGGTGGGTCCGCCAGACCGACTTCGCCAACGACGAGGCGGTCGGCTACCTCGCGGACCGCTTCTTCCGGCTGGGCATCGAAGACGCCCTGACCCAGCGCGGCGCCCAGCCCGGGGACGACGTCATCATCGGCGCGGACGAGAATGCAGTCGTGTTTTCCTTCGAGCCACAGGTTCCTGCCGGAGGAGAGACGCTGCTGGGTCGTCGTGGCCACGACCCGCGCCTGGAGGGACGCTGAGGTGGACACCTTCGGCGCGGAGGTGATGGCCCGGAGCCGCCGGATCGTGGTGAAAGTCGGGTCCTCTTCGCTGGCCAGCGCCGCCGGCGGCATCGCCGACGCGGCCGTCACCGCGTTGACGGCGTCTCTGGCACGTGCCCGGGCCGGGGGCCGCGAGGTCGTCCTGGTTTCCTCCGGCGCGATCGCCTCCGGACTCGCGCCGCTGGGGCTGCCGCGCCGGCCCCGGGACCTCGCTCGGCAGCAGGCTGCGGCCAGCGTCGGCCAGGGGCTGTTGATCCAGCAGTACGCCGCCACGTTCGCCGAGCACGGGCTCCGCGTCGGCCAGGTGCTGCTCACCATTGACGACATGGTGCGGCGGGCGCAGTACCGCAACGCCCACCGCACGTTCGCGACGCTGCTGGAGATGGGCGTCGTACCCGTGGTGAACGAGAACGACACGGTCGCCACCGGTGAGATCCGGTTCGGCGACAACGACCGTCTCGCCGCCCTGGTCGCGCACCTGGTGCACGCCGACGCGCTGGTGCTGCTCTCCGACGTCGACGGGGTGTACGACCGGCCGCCGGGTGCGCCCGGAGCGCGGCGGGTACCGCTGGTGGAGGACCACCGCGACCTTGCCGGCATCGAGGTCGGCGCGGGGAGCCGGCTGGGCACGGGCGGCATCGCCACCAAGATCGAGGCGGCACAGATCGCCGCGGACGCGGGGATCCCCGCCGTGGTCGCCTCCGCCGCCGACATCGACGGCGTACTCAGCGGTGCCGACACCGGCACCTGGTTCCAGGCGAGGGGGAAACGTCGGGCCACGCGGCTGTCCTGGCTGGCCTACATCGCCGAACCGAAGGGCGAGCTCGTCCTCGACGGCGGGGCGGTGGCCGCGGTCACCCGGCGCCGCTCGTCGCTGTTGCCGGCGGGGGTCGTTGACGTCCGGGGGCGGTTCTCCACCGGCGACCCGGTCGACCTCGTCGACGAGGCTGGCGCGGCGGTCGCGCGCGGACTGGTGAACTACGACGCGGGTGAGGTGCCGGCCCTGCTCGGGCAGTCGACCCGCACACTGGCGGCCACGTTCGGACCCGACTATGAGCGGGAGTTGGTGCACCGCGACGGAATGGTGCTGCTGCGCCGGTTTGGAGAATCAATAGACGCCGACGGGGACCATCATCGACACTAGGAACGATCAGCGTTCGGGGTGGAGTCGGACTATATGGGGAGGGGACCGGTGTCGCATCCAGTCTTCCGGTCTGTCAGTGGAGGAGACCTGATGGTCAGCCAGGGCCTGCTGTGGCATGTCCGGGTCACCGTGGCCGGCGCTCCGCAGGAGCCCGATACGGTCGCGGCGGCCCTCCGTCGGTTGAAGGTGTTGGAGCCGTTCATCCACTCGCTGCGTTACGACGGAGAGCGGGCAGAGGTGTCCTACTGGGAGGAAGGCCAGTCGATGCTGGACGCCGCCTCCCTGGCATTGCGGATGTGGACCGAGCACCGGGAGTCCGCGGACCTGCCCGACTGGGGTGTCGTGGGCCTGGAGGTCGTGGAGAAGGAGACGTTCCAGGCCCGGGGTGGTCAGTCAGCGGTGGCGGGGGTCGACGTCCAGCCCCGCCCGCTGTAGGGAACCGGATCGGTCCTCGGCGCGTCACAGCAGCAGTAGGCACCGACTGCTTGAAGGATCGACAATGCTGCGCACACGTTCGCTCGCCGTCACCGTGACCGTCGCCGGCCTGCTGCTCACCGCGGCCTGCGGCAGCGGCACCACCGGAACGACGACGGACTCGGCCGGTACCCTCGTCGCCGACGACGTGGCCATGGCGCAGCCGGCGCGGCACACGTCGTACCCGGGTCTGCGGACCGGCATGCGAGCGCTCGGCTATGCCGTGCTCGGCGAGATGCCGCCCGAGCGGGACAAGGGCGGTGTGGTGGTCTCCCCGGCCAGTCTCGCGCTCGCGTTCTCCATGCTGCGTGAGGGCGCCCGCGGCCGGACCGCCGCCAGCATTGATCGCGTCATCCGCCTCCCACGGCAGCGCCACGAGGCGATGAACGACCTCGTCCACGCGCTGAACCACACCAAGGGCGGCAACACCGTCGACGTGAACGACGGGTTGTTCATCGACCCACGGTTCCAGGTCCGCAGCAGCTACCTCGCCACGATCAAGAAGTGGTACGGCGCTGGGGTGCACGTGGCCGACTTCCCCCACGACGCCGTCGAAGAGATCAACCACTGGGTCGCGGAGAACACGCACGGTCGGATCAAGAAGCTCCTCGACCAGCTACCGTCACGGGCCGGTATGGCCCTGGTCAACACGATCTACCTCGATGCGCGATGGGAGTCCAGGTTCTCCGCCGAGGACACCCACGACGAGCAGTTCACGACAGCCGGGGGAGCCGCCACCCAGGTGAAGATGATGCATCGGGACGGCACGCTCGACTACGCGCACGGAGACGGGTGGCAAGCGGTGCGACTGCCCTACCGTGGTGACGCGCTGTCGATGTGGGTGCTGCTGCCGGAGAACCGTGGATCGGACCCGCTGGCCCTGTTGTCGCCGAAGGTGCTGCGTGCGGCCGGGCAGGGGTTCACCGCGCGGACCGTCGAGCTGTCGCTGCCGAGGTGGAAGGCACGGACGACGGTGCCGCTGACCCAGATCCTGACCGACCTCGGCATGACGCACGTGTTCGGGTCCGGCGACTACTCCGGGCTCGCCCGCGGCCCGGTCTCGGTCGACAGCGCGGTGCAGCAGGCCACGATCGACGTGGCCGAGAAGGGGACCGTCGCGGCTGCCGCGACCTCGGTCGTCGGCCTGGTCGGCGCCGCCCCACCGGCCGACCAGGTGACGTTCACCGCCGACCACCCGTTCGCCTTCGCCGTCATCCACGAGCGCACCGGCGTCCCGCTGTTCGAAGGCGTTGTCCACGACCCATCGTGAGACCCGGCGCCGACGTGCCCGCACCCGCCGTACCCTGTGGCCATGAGCAGTGACGTGCACGACGCCGGCCGCCGGGGGCAGGAGGCCGCGCGGCGCCTGGCGACGGCGACGCGTGCCGAGAAGGACGCTGCCCTGGCTGCGATGGCAGACGCCGTGACCGCCGCTTCGGACGCGATCCTCTCCGCCAACGCCGAGGACATCGCGCGTTTCCACGCAACGTCCTGCACCGCGGAAGCAGCCACGCGCGCGGTGCAGGACGTTACGGCGGCGGGGAGCGCCGCGACGGCCGGGACCGCG
>CAYLOC010000186.1:0-6040 GCA_964385195.1 uncultured Nocardioidaceae bacterium | reverse complement strand
CCGCACCCGCAGCCGCGAGCGCACGTGGCGGGGTCAGAGGCCGGTGTCGAAGTGGTCGGCCAGCCGACGCAGCGCGCGGGCGGTCCGGGGACGGCGTCGACGCGGTGTCACGCTGCGGTAGCGGTCCCGCATCACGGCGTGGGCGAGCTCCTGGTGGAATGTCATGGCAGGGTTCCCTTCTGAAGTCTTGTAATCGGTATCGGGGTTGGGCTCGGGGCGGTGTCGCTCAGGCGCGTTGTAGGACCACATCTCCACTCCCGGACTGGATCGTGATGGCGACGGTGGGGGCACCGTCGGAGGGCGGTTCGGCACCGTCGAGGTCAGAGCTGACGCTGCCGGTGACGGTGGTGACATCGAGGTAGGCGGCGGTGCCGTCGGGGACGCCGACGGAGATGTCGCCGGATCCGGTCTTGGCCTTCAGCTCACCAGATTCCAGGCGCCGCAGGAGTACGTCGCCGGATCCGGCGAGTACGTCGGCGTTGCCGGTGCTGGACTTGACGACGATGTCACCGGAGCCGGTCTTGGTTTTCAGCCTTCCGGCGGCGGTGTCGAGGACGACGTCGCCGGAGCCGGTCGTCAGGTCCGCGGCCTCGTTGAGTACGCCGATGGCGACGTCGCCCGATCCGCTCTTCAGATCCAGCCGGCCGTTCGCCGTACGAAGGGCCACGTCCCCGGACCCGACCTTGATCTTGCCGGCGTCGATGGTCTCCAGCTCCACATCTCCCGATCCGGTCTCGATGGTGGCATCGCCGAATGTGCCGATTGCCTCCACGTCGGCCGAACCGGTCGCGACCTTCACCGCGCTATGGGTGGGAACGGCGATCGTGGCCCGCACGCTGCCCTTGCGGCCCCCGAAGAGGCCGGTGCGGGGCTTGGGGAGCAGTACGTCGATCTGGTTGCCGTACTGCTCGACGCGCGCTGCGGCGATCAGCTCCTCCGCCGCACTGTCGTTGTGCATCGGCACCAGGTCGACGGTGGTCTCATCGGTGTCCGATGCCCGGAGGTCGACGCGGCCGACCCACACCTCCACGTTGAGGCGTACCGGTTCTGGGGTGGCAAAGCTCTCGTGCATGATGTGCTCTCCTGGTCGTGAGAAAGGGTGAGAAGTGGGTGGCGGGACTGGGGGTGGTTATCGGACCCAGCCCTGCATGCGTTTGGAGGAACGATTGCGTCCGGGGGCGCCGGGGCCCATGCCCAGGCTGATCCCGGATGAGGTGATGTTGAGGTTGAAGTTCGAGCTGGTGGCCATCCGTGCCGCGTTGACCAGCCAGGTGTTCAGGGACTGTCCCCGGCGCGCGGCGAGCTCCTCGGCCTTGGCCTTCAGCGACTCGGGGAGTCGGAGCGTGATCCGCGAGACCGGCTCGTTCTCGTCGTACTCCAGGTCGGGGGCGTCGGCCTCGTGCTGCCCGGGGTCGATGTCGGCCGGTGCCTGACGGGAGACCGTGAAGACCGGTTCGCGGCCCTTCAGCCGCACCTCCACCGACGTACCGTCCATCTCGTTGGTGATCTCCGACGCAGCCTCGCTCAGCGCATCCATCACCGCTAACCGCAGGGCGGGCTCCAGCGCATGGGTCAGCCGCTCGCCGGCGGAGCGGATCTCTTCGCTGCCGGTCTCGACCGCGAACGCGAGATCCCGGCGGAGCCCTTCGACAATGGGGGTGATGTCCATGAGCACTACTATGACATCACTATGGTGTCATGTCAACACCATAGTGCCGGTTCTTTGACTCGAACGTGGCGTCATGCCGACGCGGGCCGTCCTGTCCCCGCCGCCGTGCATACTTGCGCGGGTGGACGAAGTGATCGCGCGCTGGCGCCTACGCAACCAGCACCTCACTGCTCCGCACGCCGGGTGCGCGTCCGACGTGCTCGACACGTTGCTGGCGGTGCAGGCGGAGAATCCGAGCCAGTCCGCATGGGCCGTCGCCGCCCGGACGGTGGAGCCCGACGCTGCCGACCTTGACGCCTTGTTGCAGTCCGGGGCCGTGGTGCGCACCCACGTTCTTCGCCCGACGTGGCACTACGTCGCGCGCGCCAACCTCGACTGGCTCCTCATGCTGACCGCGCCGCGGATCAGCAAGGCCGTCGACAAGCAGCTGTTCGACGGGTCTGACCTGTCCGTCCACCATGTGGACCGGCTGACCCAGGTGGTCCTCGACCTGCTCGGCACCACTCCGCACCGGACCCGGGCGGACGTCGCGGCCGCCGTACGCGCTGGAGTGCCGGAGTGCGCCGAGCGCGTCACTGGTCGTGTGGTGATGCTGCTGATGGCCCACCTGGAGATGAACCGGCTGGTCGTCAGCGGCGCACCACGCGACGGTGAGCACACCTACACGACGTACGCCGATCGAGTGGGCGCGCGGGTCGAGCGCACGGCGTTCGACCGCGAGGAGGCGCTGGCACGCCTCGCCCTCGGCTACTTCACCGGCCACGGACCTGCGACCGTATCGGACCTCGCTTACTGGGCGACACTTCCTCTCACTGACGTACGGCGAGGGCTGGACGCGGTCCGCGACCACCTGCACAGCTTCGAACACGATGGCCGCACGTTCTGGCACGCGCCGGGGTCGGCCCCGGAGGACCCGGGGCGACCGGCCGGACACCTGCTGCAGGTCTTCGACGAGACCTACCGGGGCTACCAGGACTCCCGCTGGGTTCTCGATGCCCGCGGCCTGGTGCCCCGTGATCGACTGTCTGCGGTCGGCATGGCGCTGGTCGACGGTCAGCTCGTCGCCTCGATGAAGCGCTCCGTCACCCCGTCGGCCGTGCGGTTCGACCTCGCACCCTACCGCCCCTTGACCGCGAAGCAGCGTCGAGCGCTGGACGCCGCCGCGACCCGGTACGGCACGTTCCTCCACCGGCGGGGCGGCATCGTGCTGACCGCGTAGCGCGAGGCGGGGGTGGCGAACAACGTCACCTGGCGGCGCACCCGCAAGGGGGAGGTCAGGAGCGGCGTACTGACTCCAACAACATCTGGGCCACGTCGAGGACCTCCACGTCCTCCTCGGCAGAACCGTCGGCCTGGAGCGTGGTGAGCCCGTCGGTGAGCATGATCTTGCAGAACGGACAAGCGGTCGCGATCTGCTTCGCTCCGGTCTCGACGGCCTCGGTGGTGCGGTTGTTGTTGATCCGCTCGCCGATCCGCTCTTCCATCCACATTCGTGCGCCGCCCGCCCCGCAGCAGAACGACCGCTCCCGGTGCCGGGGCATCTCCTTGAACTCTGCGTCCGGGATGGCCTGCAACAACTCACGGGGTGGGTCATAGACCTTGTTGTGCCGGCCGAGGAAACAGGGGTCGTGGTAGGTGATCGTGCGTCCGGCCACGGAAGTGTCGGCCGATGCGACGGGGGTGAGTTTGCCTTCTTTGACCAGCTGGTTCAGCAGCTGCGTGTGGTGGACCACCTCAAGTTCCAGACCGAACTGGCGGTACTCGTTCTTGAGCGTGTTGAAGCAGTGTGCGCACGTGACCACGACCTTGGTGGCTCCGGCCTCCTTCAGCGTCTCCACGTTCTGCATCGCCAGTTGCTGGAACACGAACTCGTTACCGGAGCGCCGTGCCGGATCACCGTTACAGGTCTCGCCTTCGCCGAGTACGGCGAAGTCCACGCCCGCCTCGTGCAGCAGCTCGGCCACCGCGCGGGTGGTCTTCTTCGCCCGGTCCTCATACGCTCCGGCGCAGCCGACCCAGAACAGCCACTCCACCTGACCGAGGTCGTCGACGTCCGACCCCACCTGCTTGACCTCGAACGGGAGGTCCTTTGCCCAGTCCATCCGGGCGTTCGGCGCCATGTTCCAGGGGTTGCCCTTGGTCTCCAGTCCCTTGAACAACTGGTTGAGCTCGGTGGGGAAGTTGGACTCGACCAGAACCTGGTAGCGCCGCATGTCCATGATGTGGTCCACGTGCTCGATGTCGACCGGGCACTGCTGCACACAGGCGCCGCACTGGGTACACGACCACAGCACGTCGGGGTCGATCACCGCTCCACCCGTCGGCGCCCACGCGTCGCCCTCGGTCGCGCCCACCAGCTCGCGCTCGGCCTCTGTCCGCGCTCGCTGAGCGGCCTCGTCGTCCCCGTCGCCCGCGCCGTCCGCGCCGTCCAGCAAAGCGGGCGCCTTGGCGTAGGCGTGGTCGCGGAGGGAGGTGATCAGCAGCTTCGGCGACAACGGCTTCTCGGTGTTCCACGCCGGACACTGTGACTGACAGCGGCCACACTCGGTACACGTGGTGAAGTCCAACAACCCCTTCCAGGTGAAGTCCTCCACCTTGCCGACCCCGAACGCGGTGTCCTCGTCCAGTTCTTCGATGTTCTCGAAGTCGATGGGCTTCCCGCCGGCCATCATCGGCTGGAGTGCACCCAGTGCCGGCCGCCCGTCCGGCTCCCGGCGGAACCAGACGTTCGGCCACACGGCGAACCGGTGCCAGGCAACCCCCATCGTCTTGTTCAGGCCGAGCACGATCATCCAGACCATCGAGATCACGATCTTCGCGGTGGCCACCCACCAGATCGACGTCGCCAGCGTCGACTCCGAGGCGCCGCTCATCCACTGCCCGATCCACACCGTGGTCGGGAAGTAGAACGTGGTCGCGTGGTAACCGGCCGCGCCGTACTGGGCGATCGCATACTCCAGCCCGCGCAACACGATGATGCAGATGCCGACACCAAGGATCACGTACTCGACGAAGTACCCCTGCCACATCGTCGAACCGAAGAAGCGGCCCGTGACCCCACGCTCCCGCTCCTTCGGCCGCGCCATCCGGTACCCGATGAACGCGCAGATCGCGACCACCATCACCCACGACACGACCTCTTCGATCCACTCGTAGAGGAACCACGTGCCCAGCCAGGGGATCGACCAGTGCGGGTCGAACAACTGGCCGTAGGCGGTGACGAGGGTGAAGAACAACAGCCCGAAGCCGACGAACACGAACCAGTGGCCGACACCGACCCAGGTCCACTGCAACATCCGGGTGTGGGCCAGCGTCTCCTTCAACATGGTGGCCCACCGCTGACCCGCATGGGCCGTGCGGCCAGCGGTCGGCTGCCCGAGCCTGACCACCCGTACCATCTGGTGGATCGCGCGGGCGAACAACGCGATCCCGACCACGGTGATACCCAGCGAGATGACGATCGCAGCGATCTGCATGGCGGCTCCTGTTGGTTCCTCGGCCTCCCCGTGACCCTAGTAGGTGCCCCACCCCGACCGAACACCCGCGTCCCACCGTTTTTGAGAGCGAAACCGGGAAAACGGTGGGACGCGGGTGTTCGGTCGGGTTCTAGGGGCGGCCGGAGAGGCGGTGGGTGAGGCCGTCGGCGGTCTCGACCACCCGTCGTACCACCACCGGTACGTCGACACCGCGGCCGGTCTCGTAGGTGACGGCGACAGCGGCCACCGGGTAGTCGTTGTGGTCCAGCACCGCTGCCGCCACCGAGGAGAAGCCGGAGGTGACCTCGTCCGTCTCCACCGCGTGCCCTCGTCGGCGTACCTCGCGCAGCAGCGCATCCAGGGCGTGCAGCGACGAGACCGCCGAACGGGCCCGATCGCCGCTGTCGAGCGTGGCGCGGGTGGGGTAGAGCGCGCGCAGTTGGCTGCGAGGGAGACTGGCCAGGATCGCGCGCCCGCTTGCCGTCGTCTGGGCCGGCAGCCGCACGTCGACGTCGGTGACCAGCGGCGGGCGACCCCGGGCGCGCTCCTCGATCACGTAGTACACGTCGCGGCCGTGCAGCACCGCCAGGTGGGCGCTCTCGCCGACCTCGTCGACCAGGGTGGCCAGCCGCCGCCGCGCAATGCGCTGCAGCGGTGCCTGTCGCGTGTACCCGCTCCCGACGGCGAAGGCCGCCACGCCGAGCCCGTAGCGGTGCTGCTCCTCGACGTGGGTGACGAAGCCCTCGGCGATCATGGCGTTGAGCAGGTGGTACGCCGAGGAGCGCGGCATTCCGGCCGCCCGCGCCACCCGCTGGAGCGGTACCGGGTCCGGCTGGGTCGCCAGGAACCGCAGCACCCGCAGCGCCCGGGTCGCCGACGGCACCTGCTTCCCCAC
>CAYLOC010000185.1:2619-6043 GCA_964385195.1 uncultured Nocardioidaceae bacterium | reverse complement strand
ACGAGTGGATCGAGGCGTTCAACCGCAACGGCGTGGTGGCCTGCCGCGCGGTCGTGACCCACCGGATGCCGAAAGGCACCTGTTTCATGTACCACGCCAAGGACCGGCACCTGATGGTGCCGAAGTCGGAGATCTCCGGCTGGCACGGCGGCGGCGACAACTCGCTGACCCGGCTGGTGGTCAAGCCCACCCACATGATCGGCGGGTATGCCCAGTTCTCCTACGGGTTCAACTACTACGGCCCGACCGGCAACCAGCGCGACGAGATCACCGTGATCCGCCGCCGCTCCCAGGAGGTGCAGTACTGATGATTCGTCCGACCCAGACCAGGTGGTTCCCACGAGCGCAGGTCGGACGAACCGGAGGAGGGTGGCAGCCATGCGGGTGATGGCGCAGATGACGATGGTGATGAACCTCGACAAGTGCATCGGGTGTCACACCTGCACCGTCACCTGCAAGCAGGTGTGGACCAACCGGCCCGGCACCGAGTACATCTACTTCAACAACGTCGAGACCAAGCCCGGCGTCGGCTACCCCAAACGGTACGAGGACCAGGAGCAGTGGCACGGCGGCTGGACACTGGACCGCAAGGGCCGGTTGCAGCTGAAGGCGGGCGGGCGGCTGAAGAAGCTGCTGTCGATCTTCTACAACCCCGACCTGCCCAGCATCGACGACTACGGCGATCCCTGGACCTACAACTACGGCGACGTCATCACCGCGCCGCTGGGTACCCACAACCCCAGTGCGCACTCGATCTCCGCGCTCACCGGCCAGGACATGGACATGAAGTGGGGCGGCAACTGGGACGACGACCTCGCCGGTGCCCCCGAACACGCCGTGGATGATCCCAACTTGCACGGTCGTCATATGGAGAAGCTGGCGGAGCAGGTCCGCATGGAGTTCGAGAACGTCTTCATGTTCTACCTGCCGCGGATCTGTGAGCACTGCCTCAACCCGTCCTGCGTCGCCTCCTGTCCCTCCGGCGCGATGTACAAACGCGAGGAGGACGGGATCGTGCTGGTGGACCAGGACCGGTGCCGCGGCTGGCGGTTCTGCGTCTCCGGCTGCCCGTACAAGAAGGTCTACTTCAACCACCGCACCGGCAAGGCGGAGAAGTGCACGCTGTGCTACCCGCGGATCGAGTCCGGCCAGCCCACGATCTGCTCCGAGACCTGCGTGGGCCGGCTGCGTTACCTGGGGCTGATGTTGTACGACGCCGACAAGGTCACGGCCGCGGCCGCGACCCCGGACGAGCAGGACCTCTACGAGGCGCAGATGGGGGTCTTCCTCGACCCGTTCGACCCCGAGGTACAGCGGGCCGCCGAGGAACAGGGCATCCCGGCGGATTGGATGGAGGCCGCGCGCCGCTCACCGGCGTACCAGCTGATCACCAGACACCGGGTCGCGCTGCCGCTGCACCCGGAGTACCGCACCCTGCCGATGGTCTGGTACATCCCGCCGCTGTCGCCGGTCTCCGACATCGTGCACGCGGAAGGGTACGACGACACCGACCCCGACCAGGTTTTCGCCACCATCCACGACCTGCGCATCCCGATGGAGTACCTCGCCAACCTGTTCACGGCAGGAAAGGTGGAGACCGTGGAGAAGGTGCTGCGCAAGCTCGCCGTCGTCCGCGCCGTACAACGCGCCGGGCAGCTCGGGCTGGAGCCGAACGAGGCGCTGTCCGCCACCGTCGACGCAGAGCTCGACGAGCTGGACGACCTGTACCGGCTGCTGGCCATTGCCAAGTACGACGACCGGTACGTCATCCCGAAGACCCATGCCGAGGACGCGGGGCGGCTGATGGCCCAGCACGAGCAGCTGTTCTGCAGCCTCGACACCGAGGGCGGGCCGGGCATGGGCGGGCACGGCCCACCCGGCGGTGAGGGGTTCCACGCCGGCGTGACCCAGGGCGGCGGGAGCACGTTCCGCGCCGACGACGGGACCGAACGGTTCAACCTGTTCGGGTGGAACGGCACCGGGTCGCCCTCGAAGCTCTTTCCGGAGCAGGGATCGCCGTGAGCACGCACCGGGACACCGGGGCGAGCGTGTCCGTCGGGGTGTTCAAGCTGGCGTCGGTGCTGTTGCAGTACCCCACGCGGTCGCTGTTCGACGGGCTGGGCGTCCTCGACGAGGCGGTCGCGGGTGTGCGCCGCAAGGCGAGCCGCGAGCCGCTGGCCCGGTTCGTGGGGTGGTTGCGCGGCACGCCCCCCGATTCCGTTGCACGGCACTACGTGGAGACGTTCGACCTGCGGCGGCGGTGTGCGCTGTACCTGACCTACTTCCGGTACGGCGACACGCGCAAGCGGGGCATGTCGATGCTCTCGATCAAGACCGCCTACCGGACCGCGGGCTTTACTCCGTCGGAGGAGGAGCTGCCGGACTACCTGCCGCAGGTGCTGGAGTTCGCCTCCCTTTGTCCGGCGGGGGAGAAGCTGCTGCGCAGCCACCGGGCCGACCTGGAACTGCTGCGCCGGGCGTTGCAGCGGGCGGAGACGCCGTACCTGGACATCGTGGAAGCGGTGTGTGCGCAGCTACCCGGCCTCGGCCGGCGGGAGCTCTCCGCGGTGAGCAAGGCGTGGGAGACCGGGCCGCCGACGGAGGAGGTCGGACTGGAGCCGTTCGCGCCCCCGGAGTACATGTCCGGCTACGGGAAGGCGGCATCGCAGTGAGCCAGGCATGGGCCTACTTCTGGTGGGTCATCCTTCCCTACATCTCGATGGCGGTGTTCATCGTCGGGCACATCTGGCGGTGGCGCTACGACCAGTACGGCTGGACGTCGTACTCCACTGAACTGCAGGAGCACAAGCGGCTGAAGTGGGGCGCGCCGATGTTCCACTACGGGACATTCGCCGCGATCGGGGGACACGTCATCGGCATCTTGATCCCGAAGTCGTGGGTGGAGGCGATCGGGATCAACGAGCACGTCTACCACCTGTTCTCCGCCGCCGCGGGTTTGCTCGCCGCAGCGCTGGTGATCACCGGGGTCGGGATCCTCGCGGCGCGGCGGCTGTTCGTGCCCCGGGTACGAGCCACGACCAGCCGGGTCGACTGGGTGGCGCTGATCATGCTCGGCATCATGGTGGCGCTGGGCATCGCCACGACCGCGATCAACGCGCCGGAGGGGTTCGACTACCGGGAGACGATCTCGGTGTGGTTCCGTGGGTTGTTCGCCGGCCACGCCAACGTGGCGCTGGCGATGGAGTCCCCGCTGATCTTCGAGATCCACGCGATCGCGGCGTGGGTGCTGTTCCTGCTCTGGCCGTTCACCCGGTTGGTGCATGCGTGGAGCTACCCGCTGTGGTACCTGTGGCGGCCGTACGTCGTCTACCGCGCCAAGAAGCACGGCCACCCGTCCGAGCCGGGGACCGGGGGCCGCAAGTGGCGCAAGATCGGCACCCCGTACTGATCCCGAGCCGCCCCC
>CAYLOC010000185.1:1319-2519 GCA_964385195.1 uncultured Nocardioidaceae bacterium | reverse complement strand
GCCGCCCCCCTGCGTTTGCCGCCCCCCTGCGTTTGCCTTGTAGACGGGGCAAACGCACCGTCTACAAGGCAAACTCTCCTCGCCCACGGTGCGTTTGCCTCGCCGACCCCGGGCCGAGGGGCGGCCGTGGCCCATGCGGGAGGATAAGCGGGTGACCTCGACCGCGCTGCCGTTCGACATCCCCGCCGGGCTGAAGGCGTTCGCCGAGCGCGGCGCGGAGTGGACCGCCTGGCTGGACGCCTTGCCCGGACTGGTCCGCGACGTGATGTCGGAATGGGAGTTGTCCTACGACGGTGATCCGTCCCACGGTTTCTGTGCGTTGGTCGTTCCTGTGCGTACGTCGACCGGAACCGCCGCGGTGGTGAAGTTCGCCTGGCCGCACGATGAGGAAGAACACGAGTACCTGGCCCTGAAGACACTGGCCGGTAACGGAGTGGCCCAGTTGTACCGCGCGGACCCCAAGCGGCACGTGATGTTGCTGGAGCGGCTGCACGCCGACCGAGACCTGACCGGGGTCGACGTGATCGAGGCATGCGAGGTCGTCGCCGGCCTCTACCGACGCATCCACGTCCCGGCACCGGCACAGTTGCACACGCTCACCTCCTACATCGCCCGGTGGAACGACGAGCTCCGGCACCTTGAACGGGACGTGCCTCTCCCCCGACGGCTGGTGGAGCAGGCCCTGTCCCTGGGCGATGACTTCGTGGCTGACCCGGCCAGTACCGGCACGATGATTCACGGCGACCTGCACTACGAGAACGTACTCGCCGCCGACCGCGAGCCATGGCTGGTCATCGACCCCAAGCCGATGTCCGGCGACCCGCACTACGAGCTTGCATCGATGCTATGGAACCGGTGGGACGAGGTGCTCGCAGCAGCAGACCCGCGTGCCGCGGTCCGCCAGCGGTTCCACACCCTCATCGACGGCAGCGAACTTGACGAGGACCGGGCACGGGACTGGGTCGTCGTACGCATGGTGCACAACGCGCTGTGGACCCTGCAGGACGCTGCCGTGCTCGGCCGCGGGCTGGACGCGGAGGACCAGGAGTGGATCACGATGTGTGTCACGCTGGCCAAGGCGGTACAGGACTGACCCGGTCCTCGCGTCAGCACCACCCCGCCGAGTAGGCACGTCCTCTCGCTTGAGTGGGCACTTCTTCTCGCCCACGTGAGAAGTCTCGCCCACTCGGCGGAGAGTTC
>CAYLOC010000185.1:0-1219 GCA_964385195.1 uncultured Nocardioidaceae bacterium | reverse complement strand
ACTCGGCGGAGAGTTCGGGCCCACTCGGCGGGGTGGGAAAGCGCGTGGCCCGCCGATTAACGAGACCCGCGTCGGCTAAACTCGACGGGCAGAGAGGAGACATGGATGACCTACACCATTGCACAACCGTGCATCGACGTCGTGGATCGTGGATGCGTGGACGAGTGCCCCGTCGACTGCATCTACGAGGGCAAGCGCGCGCTGTACATCCAGCCCGACGAGTGCGTCGACTGTGGCGCCTGCGAGCCGGTGTGTCCGGTGGAGGCGATCTTCTACGAAGACGACGTCCCCGAGGAATGGGACAAGTTCACCGCCGACAACGCAGCGTTCTTCAGTGAGACCCTCGAGGGACAGCCCGAGCCGCTCGGGTCGCCCGGCGGCGCGCAGCGCACCGGAGTCCTCGGTGTGGACACCCCGCTGGTCGCCAGCTACCCGCCGCAGGAGAACCCGACCGAGTCCTGAACGGGGGCGAGAACCCGCTGATGCCGGCGTGCATACGCTCGGTGAACGTCGCTCAGCCGGTGGACGCCGACTGGGCGGGTCGGCTGCGCAGGACCGCCATTGACAAACGGCCGGTCCACCGCCGCGTGGCCGTGGAGCCCCTCGGGCTGGTCGGTGACCAGGTTGCGGATACCACGTTCCACGGCGGCCCCTACCAGGCCGTCTACGCCTTCGCCCGCGAAGATCTCGACCGTTGGGCGGGTGACCTGGGACACCCGATCCCCGACGGGCACTTCGGGGAGAACCTCACCACCGAGAGCCTCGACGTCAACGCGGCCGTGGTGGGGGAGCGCTGGGAGGTCGGTACGGCGGTACTGGCGGTGGCAAGCGTCCGGATCCCCTGCCGGGTCTTCCAGGGCTGGATGGGCGCGACCGGCTACGACGACCAGCGATGGATCAGGCGGTTCACCCAGAAGGCGCGGCCCGGCCCCTACCTGCGGGTAATCGAGCCCGGCGAGATCGGCCCCGGCGACCCGATACGGGTCACCGACGTACCCGCCCACGGCGTGACCGTGAGCGAGATGTTCCGTGCGCTGACCACCGAACGCCACCTGCTGCCGCGGCTGCTGGACGCCGCGGACGACCTCCCGCCGTGGGCCCGTGACAACGCCGAGCGCTACGTCGCGACGCGGCAGCCAGAGCCGGAGCCAGAGCCGAAGTCGGAGCCCCGCGAAGTTCCCACCACCGGTTGAGCGTTCTCGGCTACGGTGGACAGATG
>CAYLOC010000184.1:0-6132 GCA_964385195.1 uncultured Nocardioidaceae bacterium | reverse complement strand
CGGCTCGGGAACGACCGCAGTGTTCATCAACCAGCTCCGGGAGAAGATCGGCGTCATGTTCGGGTGCTTCTCCTACAGCACCAGAGTGGCACTGGCGGACGGGACGACTGAGCGCATCGGCAAAATCGTCAACGAGCGGCGTCCTGTGGAGGTGCTGTCCTACGACGCAGAAACCGACCGGATCGTCCCCCGGCGCGTGGTCAACTGGTTCGACAACGGTGTCGCCGACCAGTTCCTGCAGTTCACCGTGGAGAAGTCGGGTGGAAACGGGAGGTCGCAGTTTGCTGCGACGGAGAACCACCTCATCAGTACACCGGGCGGATACCGGCCTGCTGGAGAGCTAGCGGTGGGCGACCGGGTGCTCGCTGCGGAAGAGGAAGTCCTCAGCGACCAACAGTGGCAGGTGATATTGGGATCGCTCATGGGCGACGGCAACCTTTCGCCCAATCCACATGGCCGTCGTGGTGTGCGGTTCCGTCTGGGACACGGCGCTGACCAGGCGGATTACCTGGACTGGAAGGTGTCGATGCTCGGAAACGTCCGGTGCTCCCGAACGACGAACGACAAGGGCGCCGTCTTCGCTGACTTCCGACCGTTGCCAGAACTCGCCGAGTTGCAGCGGACGGTCTATCTCGTTCAGGGCAAGAAAACGATCACCGAGGAATACCTGAAGGCGCTCACGCCACTGGCACTGGCCGTTTGGTACATGGATGACGGCTCGTTCACCGTTCGGTCCAAGGGAGTGCAACAACGCACGGCCGGCGGGAGTGGTCGGGTCCAGTTCTGCATCGAAGCGATGAGCGAGGGTTCGCGTGATCGACTTGTGGACTATTTGCAAGACACCTACGGACTCGATGTGTCGTGGCGACGGGTTGGCAGCAGGCAGAAGGCGGTGCTGACCTTCACCGCTGCGGCGAGTGCGAAGTTCTTGCAGGTCGTGGCTCCGTACGTGCATCCCTCGATGGACTACAAGTTGCTGCCCCGAATGCGCGGACGGTTCGAGGTGACGCCGAAGTTCGTCGAACCCCGTCGCCGCCCGTTGCCGGCACGTGTCCTCGACATCCACGTCAAACCTCCTACGCGTTCGATGCACCGATTCGACCTTGAAGTCGAGGGCAACCACAACTACTTCGTTGACGGTGTCATGGTGCACAACAGCCCCGAGACCACCACGGGTGGCCGCGCGCTGAAGTTCTACTCCTCGGTCCGGCTGGATGTGCGCCGGATCGAGAGCCTCAAGGACGGAACCGACTTCGTCGGCAACCGGACCAGGGTCAAGGTGGTGAAGAACAAGGTCAGCCCTCCGTTCAAGCAAGCTGAGTTCGACATCATGTATGGGCAGGGGATCAGCCGCGAAGGCGGGCTGATCGACGTCGGTGTGGACACCGGCCTGGTCCGCAAGGCCGGTGCCTGGTACACCTACGAAGGCGACCAGCTCGGCCAGGGCAAGGAGAACGCACGCAACTTCTTACGGGACAACCCCGACCTTGCCAACGAGCTGGAGAAGCGGATCCTGGAGAAGCTCGGCATCGGAGCAAGCGTGGAGGACGAGGCCGAGGGAGAGCCGGCCGAGCCGGTCGACGTCGACTTCTGATGCGCCGCCGGCCCGGGCTCGCCGAGCCCGTTGATGACGCCGACCGGGGGCCACACGCCGACCCGGAGTCGGTAGCGCGCACGATCATCCTCACCAAGCTCACCGATCGTGCGCGTTCCCGGCAAGAGCTGGCGGACGCACTCGCCGCCAAGGCCGTACCCGAGGACGTGTCGACCAGGATGCTCGACAGGTTCCAGGAGCTGGGGCTGGTCGATGACACCGCCTACGCCGAGTCATGGGTTCACTCCCGGCAACAGACGCGCGGGCTCTCCCGGCGAGCCCTGGCGGCAGAACTGCGACGCAAGGGAGTGGACCGCGACTCGATCGAGGCGGCGGTCTCCCAGGTGGACGATCAGGACGAGCGGGAGGCAGCAGAGCAGCTCGTGCAGCGCAAGCTCCGCTCGATGCGGGGGCTCGACCCCACCGTGCAGGCAAGGCGGCTGCTGGGCATGCTCGCCCGCAAGGGCTACGGCTACGGACTCGCCGGCGATGTCGTACGCGCGGCCGTCGCCGCCCCCGACGAGGCGACGGACTGAGCCTTCTGACCCATCACCGGGCGGGCGCCGGAGTGTGCTGCTTGACCGGCCCCGATCCCCGGCTTACCGTGAGAAGTCAAGAGGAGGCACCGGCTGCAGGGGCTTTCTCGACGAGAAGGAACGGATACCGACCCGGGGCACTGCCACACCAGGGGCAGGAAACTGATAAGCCCATCGACGACGGCGCAGAGAGGAGCACGCCAGCCAGCACACCGACCGTCGCTTCCGGCGCCCGAAGGGGTGTCCCGGGGGTGACGGCATTCCGTTCACGTTCGAGAATCCGTGACTGCGGTGCGACGAGTGAAGACGCGTACGGGGGCGTCATGAGCGTGAGGGAGCGTGTGCGATGTCAACGGCGGTGGAGGTTCTTCTCGCACTGATCGGGCTGGTGATCATCGGACTGCTGGCACGGGTGCTGGTCACCGTCCGTCGGCCCGGTACGCCGTCTCGTCCTCCTGCCAGCTCCTCGGCTTCCGACGCCGAGGCGCCTACCCGCCTCGACCCGCTTTCCCCTCCTACCTCCGACGCATCCCACAGTGGTGCCGCGACACTCCAGCACCGATGCCCTCCGGTCGGTGCGACCGAGAGCGCCGCACCCCCACCGGAGCCCGTCCCCGCCGCGGAAACGGCCTCGCCGGTCCCTGCGGCCGGAGACGTGCGGCGCCGGGAGGAGCGTCTGGAGAACCGGGAGCACCGGTTGGAACGGCAGGTCCAGGACCTGGACCGGCGTGCCGAGGCGATCGCCCGCAGCGAGCGTGAGATCGACGCGAAGACCACCGAACTTGACCGGTTGACTGCGGCTGCCCGGGAGGCCCTCGAACAGGCTGCGGAGCTGACCGCGGAGCAAGCCAGGAACGAACTCATCGGCGAGATCGAGACCGAGGCGAAACGGACGGCCGCCTTGCACGTGCGTGACATCGAGCAGGCCGCCCGCGACGAAGGGGAAGAACGCGCGCGACGCATCCTGACCACGGCCATTCAGCGCGTCGCCTCCGAGCAGACCGCGGAAACGGTGATGTCCACCGTCGACCTCCCGGGGGAGGACATGAAGGGGCGCATCATCGGCCGGGAAGGTCGCAACATCCGCACGTTCGAGCACATCACCGGGGTCAACGTGGTCGTCGACGAGACACCGGAGGCGGTCACGCTGTCCTGCTTCGATCCGGTCCGGCGAGAGGTGGCACGTCGTACCCTGTCTGCCCTCGTCGAGGACGGCCGGATTCACCCCCGGCGGATCGAGGACACCTTTATCCGGTGCCAGGGGGAGGTGGAGCGGATGTGTCGCCGCGCCGCCGAGGACGCCCTGGCCGAGGTCGGCATCGTTGACCTGCACCCGGATCTGGTCGCCAAGGTGGGTCTGCTGCGCTACCGCACCTCCTATGGACAGAACGTGCTGGCCCACCTCGTCGAGTCCGCGCATCTGGCGGGCCTGCTGGCCGACGAGCTCGGGCTGGATCGGGCCTTGTGTGTCCGGTGTGCGTTCCTCCACGACATCGGCAAGGCCTGCACACACGAGTCGGAGGGCAGTCACGCACTGGTGGGCGCTGAGCTTGCCCGCAAGGCGGGCGAGTGCGAGGACGTCGTACACGCGATTGAGGCGCACCACAACGAGGTAGAGCCGCGGACGGTCGAGGCGGTGCTGACCCAGGCTGCCGACGCCATCAGCGGGAGCCGCCCCGGCGCCCGCCGGGAGTCGGCGGGATCGTTCGCAAAGCGGATGCGCACGCTGGAGAAGATCGCCGGCTCCTGCGAGGGAGTGGAGAAGGTCTACGCCATGCAGGCCGGTCACGAGGTACGGGTCATGGTCCTGCCCGACCAGGTCGATGACATCGGCGCGCAGGTGCTGGCCCGCGATATCGCCAAGCAGATCGAGCACGACCTGACCTATCCCGGCCAGATCCAGGTGACGGTGGTCCGGGAGTCACGCGCGACCGAGATCGCGCGCTAGCCGAACCAGCGACGTACGTCGAGGGTGCACACCACCTCGGTGTCCGCCGGCTCACCCGGAGGTGCGGGAGCGTCGATCCACAGCCCCTGCGTGAAGCCGCACTTGTCCAGAACGCGGAGTGAGCGTCCGTTGCGGTGGCTCGGGCTGGCAATCAGGTGATCCGCATCGGGGTAGTCGCGTCGGAGGAAGTCCCGGCAGAACTCCCAGATCACCCGGGTACCGAGCCCGCGGTCGACCAGCGCCGGGTCCCCGATGAGGTAGTCGAACGCGGCGGCGCCGGGGTCACCGGTTTTCGACGCATACTCGTCATCGTCCCCGACCCGGTAGTCCTGGACATAGCCAACCGGCTGACCCTCGACCGTCACCACCCACATCCGCACCGGCTCCTCGCCCCGGACACGAGCCCCCAGCTTCGCGCGGACGGCCTCTTCACTGACGCCGTCGGCCCCGAACCACTTCCGGGCGTGCTCGGCACCTTGCCAGCGGGCCACGTCGGCGAAGTCCCCGTCGCCCATCCGCCGGAAGCCGAGTTCCACCGCGGGAGTGGAGGCCACTCGCGGAAACGCGGCTCCCACGTGTTCTGGCCGCACCCGACGTACCGCTTCAGCGAGGCCGACCCACTCGTACCGGTCGTGCTCGGGGTCGACGAGGTCGATGTCGGCATCGGCCGGTAGGTCGACGGCGAACAGCGCCCAGTGTGAGCTCCCCGTCCGGGTCGGCGACGGAGCCAGATCCACCGCCCAGGGGTGCACGCCGGTGATCCCCGCCTCCTCGGCGAGCTCGCGCAACGCGGCTGGGTAGACGGCCTCACCGGGCTGACGGCACCCTGCCGGTGCAGTCCAGGCCCAGTCGCCCTCGTAGTCCGGTCCGTTGGCGTTGCGGTGCAGCAGCAGGAACTCCGGTTCCCCGTCCGTGCGGTGACGGCGCACGATGACGGTAGAGCCGGTCGGTTTGTCCGCGGTGATCGGCACGCCGTCCCAGGTGGTGGGCACGCGGGCACCGTCCATGGGGTGAGGTTAGCAACGGTGGCGGAGCGTAAGGTCGGGCACATGCGTGCAGCGATCATTCATGAGTTCGGAGACCCGTCCAGTGTTCGCGCCGGAGAGATCGATGACCCCCTGGTGGGGCCGGACTTCGTGCTGATCCGGGTGCGCGCCGCCGGGGTCAACCCGGTGGACTGGAAGATCGTAGGAGGCGGGCTCCAAGGCGCGTTCCCGCACCACTTCCCGCTCGTTCCCGGGTGGGACGTCGCCGGCGAGGTGGTCCGGACCGGCCCGGCGGTCACCGAGGTCGCCGCCGGTGACCGGGTCGCGGCGTACGCACGCAAGGACCACGTGCAACACGGGACCTTCGCAGAGTTCGTCTCTGTCCCCGTCCGTGCGGTGGCGAAGGTGCCCGAGGGCGTCGACCTGGTCGCTGCTGGCGCACTGCCCCTGGCCGGTCTCACGGCCGAGCAGCTGCTGGAGGCCACCGGGGTGCGTGACGGCGACACCGTGCTGGTCCAGGGGGCGTCCGGCGGCGTCGGTGGGTTCGCCGTACAACTGGCCAGACAGCGTGGCGCCACCGTCATCGGGACCGCGAGTAGCGCCAATCACGAGTACGTAAAGGGACTCGGCGCCGAGCCGGTGGAGTACGGCGACGGGCTCACGGCGGCGGTGCACGCCGCGGCTCCGGAGGGTGTCGATGTCGTGATTGACCTGTTCGGCGAGCTCGACGGCGTACGGTCGATGCTGGCCCAGGGAGGCCGGGTCGGCTCGATCGCGGATCCCGCCGGGGTCAAGGAGCTTGGCGGCTCGTATGTGTTCGTCCGGCCGGGCGCCGACATGCTGGCCCGGTTGCTGGGGTACGTCGCGGCGGGCTCGCTCACCGTCGAGGTGCAGCAGCGCTACCCGCTGGCCGAGGTCGCCGAGGCGCTCGCGACCAGCAAGGCCGGTCACGTCCGCGGCAAGCTCGTCATCGACGTCTGAGGCTGCTCCGGAAGCGGCGTCGGTGCCGGCCGTGGATGGTGGGTGGCACCGGTTTGCGATGAGTTTTGCGTCGTTCGACCGTCGATA
>CAYLOC010000183.1:0-6135 GCA_964385195.1 uncultured Nocardioidaceae bacterium | reverse complement strand
CGGTCTCGGCCCCGTCGTTGGTGACGAACACCTCCCCGTGCTGGAACGGGTTCATCGTCCCCGGGTCGACATTGAGGTACGGGTCCAGCTTCTGCATAGTGACCCGGAGCCCGCGCGACTTCAGCAGCCGACCCAGCGAGGAGGCGGTGAGCCCCTTCCCGAGGGAGGATGCGACTCCGCCGGTCACGAACAGATGTTTGGTCGGCCCTACTGCAGCCAAATCACGCTCCCGTGGGATCGAAGTGCGGCGGTCGGATCCGCCTGTCCACGGGGTTCTAATCTATCAACTGCTCCGCGCTGCTGCACACCGGCGGGCCGCTACTTGGTGGTGTGTCGCAACCCGGGAGGGAGCGCGATGTCACCGGTCACGATGCCGTATGCTCCGCGGTCACCGGAGGCAGCCGCCGCGAGCGCGTACATGGCGGTGATCTTGCCGGCGGGACTGTCCAGAGTATTCACCGTGCTCACCGGCACCTTGGTGCTGTCCTGCCGCCATCGCCAGAACAGCCCGCCCTTGCTGCTCGCAGCGCGCGGTGCCGCGATGACAACGCCATCGGACGCGGCAGCCAGTGCCTTCAGCAGTGAGGTCTCGATGTCGTAGGTTGCCTGGGTGACGTCATCGGTGCCGGTGGTTCCCGGGGCCAGCACCAGCACCAGGCTGCCGCGTCGCTGGACCGGTTTGTCGATCCGCACCAGCTTCGACCCTTGGAGCTGCCCGTCGATCCGGCGTGCGGTCTTGTCGACGTCCAGGGAGTTCTTGTTCCCGGTGTACGCACGCGCCAGGGCGGCCCCGATCTGGTTGTACGGCGAGTCCCCGGCCTTTTTCCGCAGCCCGTCGAGTCCACGCAGAGCATTCTTCGCCACCGACCCGACGTAGGCCTTCTGGCCGGGCTCGATCAGCCGCTTGGTCAGGTCGGCGGTGAGGACCGTGGTCCCGCCGGCTTCCTTCACATGGGTTCGTACAGCCTGGACGGTCGCCGACGCCACGCCGGGCAGCACCAGCAGCGTCACCCCGCGTGACTTCAGCTGGCCGGCCAGCGCCTCGGACGCGGATCCGCTCAGTACTGCCCGGTCGAACGCGCGGGTGGCGCGGAGGTCGGTGACCTCCGCGGACAGTGTGTCGTTGGTCTGCTTGAGCTGGGTGTGGGGGTTCGGGGGCTCATCGCCCTGCAACGGACCGTTGCCCAGCGCGATGCCGACGGCGAGCGTGACCCCTGCGGTCAGCACGGTCATCGCCGAACGCGCAAGTCCCATCAGGTCACCGTGTCCCTGGCCCAGTCGTAGCCCTGTAGCACCCACTGCCGCAGCTGCTCGTACCAGTCGTGTCCGACCGGGGTGGTGTAGAGCGCCGCGGCCACCATCGCCAGGGCGAGCAGGACCACGAAGAAGGTCAGCCAGCGGCTCACCCGTCGGCGGTACAGCTCGGCGACCGCCTTGCCGTCCACCAGACGCGCGCCGACGGTGGCGCGGGTGAGGAACGAGCTCGCCATCGTGGATCGGCCGCGGTCGAGGTACTCCACCAGCGTCGTGTGCGAACCGACCAGCACGATGAGCGCCGCATCATGGGCATGCGCCAGCAACAGGGCGGCGTCCTCACACGTGCCGCTGGTGCGGAACGTCGCGTGCCGCAGACCCAGTCGCTCGATCCGCTCCCCGCCGGGGACGCTCCCGTCGTGGCTGCTGCGCACCACGACCTCGGCGCCGCAGGTCAGGGTCTTGTCGGTGATGTCGGATCCGTCCGTGACAATGACGTCGGGGCGGTGGCCGGCGGCCACCAGCGCATCGGCACCGGCCTCCACGCCCACCAGCAGTGGCGAGTTCTCCTTGATGTAGGTGCGGAGCCGCCGCAGGTCAGCGCGATAGTCGAAGTTGCGCAGGACGACGAGCACATGTCGTCCCGCCACCGGTCTGGATAGCGGCGGGACTCCCGCGCCATCAAGCAGCACTGACCGTTCCCGGCTGAGGTGCTCGACGGCGTTGGCGCTGAACGCCTCCAGCTGGGTGGACATCCCCGCCTTGGACGCCTCGAACGCGGAGCGGACGCTGTCAGGGTGTTGGCGTGTTCCCGAGGCGACGGCAACCTCGCCGACGTACACGGTGTCACCGTCGATGCGCACTGTGTCGCCGTCGTTGACGTGGGTGAAGACGTCATCACCTACGTCGTCGACGAGGGGGATCCCGGCGGCGACCAGAATCTCGGCGCCCAGCGCCGGGTAGCGGCCGGACAGTGAGGGGGCGGCGTTGAGCACCGCAGCGACCCCGGACTCCGCCAGTGCCACTGCGGCGGCCCGGTCGATGTCGACGTGGTCGATGATGGCGACGTCGCCGGGGCGCAGTCGCTTGGTCAGGGTCGTGGTACGCCGGCCGAGCCGCGCAGTCCCGGAGACACCCAGGAGCCGCTTGGAGCGGGACTTCAGCAGGGAGGGCATCTTCATCGCGCTCATCCTGCCAAATCCGGAGGCGCATGCGTGGATGCCGCGCCGCGCGCGTGCCGCTTTCCCCGCCGGACTATCCGGCCCGCTCGGTGAGACCCATCTCGAGCAGTTCCTCTGCGTGGGCGTGCGCGGACCGGGACTCGGCCATCCCGGCGAGCATGCGGGACAGTTCGCGGCGCCGGCCGCCGTCGTCGAGCACGCTGGCGTCGCTGGCACTGACCGTGCCCTCGTCGTCCTTGACGACGGCGTAGTGCCGGTCGGCGAACGCGGCCACCTGTGGCAGGTGGGTCACGACGATCACCTGGGCATGCCGGGCCAGTCTTGCGAGGCGGCGACCCACCTCGATCGCTGCCCTGCCCCCGACACCGGCGTCGACCTCATCGAAGACGTACGTCGGCGCGGCGGCAGTACCGGCGAGCGAGACCTCCAGTGCCAGCATGACCCGGGACAGCTCCCCGCCGGACGCCACCCGCTGCAGCGGGCGCGCATCGTCGCCGTCGGAGGCGAGGCAGAACGTGACGTCGTCGGCGCCCTCCGGCCCCGGCTCGGGGCGGGCGGCGATCTGCACCGTGAACCTCTGGTGGGCCATCGCCAGGTCCTGGAGCTCTGCGGTGACCCGTTCGGCCAAGCCGTTCGCGGCATCCCGCCGGGCGGCGGAGAGGACCCCGCTGCGCTCGGCGAGGTCGGCCCGCAGCCGGCCGGCGGCGTCCTCCAGCGCCAAGATCCGGTCGTCGTCGCCGGTGAGCGTTTCCATCCGCGTCTCCGCCGTCGCCGCCCAGGCCAGCACCTCCTCGGCGGTGTCTCCGTATTTGCGCAGCAGTTGCTGCAGGCGGGCCCTCCGGTCGGTGACGACCTCCAGTCGGGCCGGGTCGGTCTCGATCGACTCGCTGTAGGAGGCAAGCTCGGTGGCGCAATCGGTGAGCAGGTACGACGCCTCGGCGACGCGGTCGGCAAGCGCGGCAACCGCGGGGTCGTGCACGGCTACCGACTCCAGTGCCTTGCGCGCCTGGGCGACCAGGGAAAGTGCGTCGGGAACGTCGGCGTTGAGGTCGTCGACGCGTCCGGACAACGCCTGTCGCGCCTCTTCGGCTTGTTGCCGAAGCGACTCGGCATGGACGAGCCGGGACTCCTCGGTGGCCAGTTGTTGCTCCTCCCCCGGCTCCGGCGCGAACTCGCGGACCTCGGTCAGCCCGAGCCGCAGCAGGTCCGCCTCCTGTGCCCGCTGCCGCCGGCCCTCGGTGAGTGCCGCCAGCTCCGCTTCGGTGCGGCGCAGTGCCTGGAACGTGTCGCTGTAGGCAGTCAGGGCGGTGTCTACCTGCTCGCCGCCGAAGCGGTCCAGCGCGGCCCGCTGTCGCTGGGGAGATAACAGTTGCTGTTGGTCGGACTGTCCGTGCACGGTCACCAGTGGCCGGGTCAGGGCGCCAAGGGTTCCGACCGGTACGCCGACCCCGCCGGCGGTGGCCCGCGAACGGCCTTCCGGCCGCACCGTCCGGCCCACGATCAACGTGTCCTCGTCCAACTCGGCCCCGGCCTCGGCGGCCCGTCCCGCGACGTCGGAGTCCGTTGGGATCCGCAACCGTCCCTCGACTCGAGCGCGGGATGCCCCTCGCCGTACCAGCCCGGTGTCGGCACGCTCGCCGAGGAGCAGGCCGAGGGCGGTGACGACCATCGTCTTGCCCGCGCCGGTCTCACCGGTGACGACGGTGAGCCCGGGGTCGAACTCCAAGTCCGCGTCAGTAATGACGCCGAGTCCGCTGATGGTGAGCTGCTCAAGCACCGCGGTCGCTCCGGGCCCGGCGGGGCGCTCCACGCCAGCCATGAACGGGCAGGTCGAACTTGGCGACGAGCCGGTCGGTGAACGGGGCGTGGTGCAACCGGGCAAGGCGGACGACCTCCTCGCTGCGCCGCACCTCGATCCGCGCACCCGGCGGGAGGTCCAGGGCCCGCCGCCCGTCACACCACAGCACGCCGTGGCTCTCCGCACCGGCCAGCACCTCCACCGCGAGCACCGAGGTCGGAGCTGCCACCATCGGCCGCGCGAACAGGGCATGCGCGCTGATGGGGACGAGCAGCAGCGCCTCCACCTCCGGCCAGACCACCGGTCCGCCGGCGCTGAACGCGTACGCGGTCGAGCCGGTCGGGGTTGCGAACACGACCCCGTCACATCCCCAGCGCGACAGCGGGCGGTTGTCGATCTCGACGACCACCTCCAGCATCCGCTCCCGTGCCGCCTTCTCCACGCTGGCCTCGTTCAGGGCCCATTCCCGCTGGGGGGCGGCACCGCCGTTGACGACCGTGATGTCCAGCGTCAGCCGCTCCTCCACGCTGTAGTCACGGTCGACAATCGCCTGGACGGTCGAGTCGAGGTCCTCCCACTCCGCCTCGGCGAGGAAACCGACGTGGCCGAGGTTGACTCCCAGCAGAGGGGTGCACGAGCCACGGACGAGGTCCGCGGCACGCAGCAGCGTCCCGTCCCCGCCGATGACCAGGGCGATCTCGCAGCCGGTAGCCACATGGTGCTCGCCGTCGACGACGTCCAGACCGGGTACGTCGAGCGTCTGCGCCTCCTCCGACGGCAGCCGGACCACCAGCCCGGCGTCCATCAGGCGCCGCGCCACGGCACGGGCGACTTCGACGGCGTCGGAGCGGCCGGCGTGCGCGATCAGCAGGACGCGGCGGGGCGCTGACGGTGTCTGCTCAGGCGGATGGGTCACATGACCACCCTCTCACTGCGGACCGCGGTCGACGACCACACGTACCGCCTCCGGCTCCGGCGCGCCACCGCCCGGGGTGAGCCACAGGAAGTACTCCACGTTTCCGGCAGGACCGGGGAGCGGGCTCGCGCATACCGCGGTGGTGCCCAGACCCAGATCAGCAGCAGCGCTCGCGACCTCGAGGACGGCGCCGGCGCGCACGGCGGGGTCTCGCACCACGCCGCGCTTGCCTACTCGTTCCCGGCCGACCTCGAACTGCGGTTTCACCATCACCACCATGTCCGCCCCCGGCGCGCACACCTCGGCCAGGGCCGGGAGCACCAGTCGCAGGGAGATGAACGACAAGTCAGCGACAAGGATCTCCGGCCGCGGGGCCGTACCGAGCAGGTCCGCGGTGAGGGTCCGTACGTTGGTCCGATCGAGGACGGTGACACGTGGGTCGCTGCGCAGCGACCACGCGAGCTGTCCGTAGCCGACGTCGACGGCAGTGACGTGGCTGACACCGGCCCGGAGCAAGACGTCGGTGAACCCTCCGGTGGACGCCCCCGCGTCGAGAGCGGGACGGCCGCGGACCACCAGGCCGCGCGGCTGGAACTCCGCCAGGGCCCCGGCGAGCTTCCGGCCGCCGCGGGAGACGTAGTCATCCTCGTCGCCGGTGGTCACGACGAGGGCGGCGTCGGTGGCGACGGCGGTGGCCGCCTTATGGGCGACGGATCCGGAGACGGTGACCCGACCGGCGTCAATCAGTTCCGCGGCGTGGCCACGGCTGCGGGCAAGCCCCCGCCTCACCAACTCGGCGTCGAGACGCAGACGACGCGGCATCGGACTCAGGTCTGCTCGGCCGCGGAGCCCCCGTCTGCCGCGTCCAGGGCCTGGACGAGCCGGCTGTGGATGTCAGCGAAGACGCGCACCTGGGAGTCCAGGTCGTTCGGGTCGAGATCGTCCAACCGTGCGACGGCAGCATCCACGGGCGCCTCGCCAGTCCC
>CAYLOC010000182.1:0-6139 GCA_964385195.1 uncultured Nocardioidaceae bacterium | reverse complement strand
CAGCCTCCGGCGACTTGTCGGTATGGGGAAGTAACGTCAGCCAGGCAGTCAAACGTCCGCCCACAGGAGGACCAATGAGCACCTCAGCCGTACGGTCAGCTCGCAAGGAAGACCGAGCCCGGTACCGGTGCAGCGAGTGCGGGTGGACAACGGTGAAGTGGGTCGGCCGCTGTGGGGAGTGTCAGGCGTGGGGCACCGTCGGCGCTGCGGAAGCGACCAGCACACCTCGACTGCGGGCGGTGAGTCCCACCACGCCCGCGCGGCCGATCTCCCAGGTCCAGCCGCAAGCGGAGACCGCCCGATCCAGCGGTATCCAGGAACTGGACCGGGTACTGGGAGGGGGGCTGGTGCCCGGTGCCGTGCTGCTGCTGGCCGGTGAGCCCGGCGTCGGCAAGTCCACGCTGCTGCTGGAGGTGGCAGCCCAGCAAGCCCGGTCTGGCGCTCGCACACTGTACGTCTCCGGAGAAGAGTCGACCGGGCAGATCCGTCGGCGCGCGGAACGCACCGGCGCCGTGCACGACCAGCTCTTCCTCGCCGCAGAGACCGACCTTGCCGCCTTGCTCGGTCATATCGATGCCGTCAAGCCAGAGTTACTGGTGGTCGACTCGGTACAAACGGTCACCAGCAACGAAGTCGAGGGCGTCGACGGAGGGGTGACACAGGTCCGTGCCGTGACCGCATCGCTGGTGCACCTGGCAAAGGAGCGCAACCTTCCGACCCTGCTGGTGGGACACGTCACCAAGGACGGCGGCATCGCGGGACCACGAGCCCTGGAGCACATCGTGGATGTCGTGTTGCAGTTCGAGGGAGACCGGTCATCACAACTGCGGCTGTTACGTGCGGTGAAGAACCGGTACGGGCCCGTCGACGAGATCGGGTGCTTCGAGATCGGCGAGGAGGGCATGGCGGAGGTCGCCGACGCCTCCGGCCTGTTCGTCTCCCACCACCCGCAGCCGATCTCCGGAACCTGCGTCACCGTCACCATCGAGGGCCGACGCCCGATGCTCGCCGAAGTGCAAGCACTCGTCGACCGGTCCACACTGCCGCAGCCGCGGCGCGCGGTCAGCGGATTGGACCCGGCCCGGTTGTCGATGCTCGTCGCGGTCTTGCAGCGCCGGGTCGGGATCGACTTGGCACAGTGCGACATCTACACCGCGACCGTCGGCGGAGCCAGCATCCGTACGCCGGTGGCGGACCTGGCCGCAGCGATGTCCATCGCCACCGCTGCCACCGGGAAGATCGTGCCCACCGGCACGATCGCGATCGGCGAGGTCGGACTCGCCGGAGAGCTGCGCCGCGTCCCCGCGCTGAACCAGCGGCTGTCCGAGGCGGTGCGCCTGGGGTTCACCCGCGCCGTCGTACCCGCCGATGTTGGCCCCAGCGCAGACTCTCCGCAGGTGCCAGGGATGTCGATCAGGGCCTGCCGCGACGTGGCCGAAGCGCTGACCGCACTCCGGATCCGTCCGGGAGACTGAACAAACCGACGTCGCCCTGGGCTGGCCGTAGACTAAGAACGGCACACCGGCATCGACAAGAGGGGCAGGGCCCGTGGCAGCCGCAGACAGGCAGTCCGATGAGGGGCGGATGCGGGACACCCTGGCCGCGGTGGCACCAGGCACCCAGCTACGCGAAGGACTGGAACGGATCCTGCGCGGCCACACCGGCGCACTGATCGTGCTCGGCAACGACCGGACCGTGGAGTCGCTGTGCACTGGCGGCTTCTGGTTGGACATGGACTTCAGCTCCACCGCGCTGCGGGAGCTGGCGAAGATGGACGGGGCCATCGTCTGCGACCGCGATGCCACCCGCATCATCCGCGCCGGCGTTCACCTGATGCCAGACGCCGCCATCGCCACCGACGAGGCGGGGACCCGGCACCGTACGGCTGATCGGGTGTCCCGACAGACCGGCTACCCCGTCATCTCGGTCTCCCAGTCCATGGAGATCATCGCCTTGTACGTCGGGAGCGTTCGCTACGTCTTGGAAGACACCAGCGCCATCCTGGCGCGCGCCAACCAGGCACTGTCCACCCTGGAGCGGTACAAGAACCGGCTCGACGAGGTGTCCGGGACCCTCTCCGCCCTGGAGATCGAGGACCTGGTGACCGTCCGCGACGTCGCCACCGTGGCCCAGCGGCTGCACATGGTGCACCGCATCGCGACCGAGATCGACGGGTACGTCGTCGAGCTCGGCACCGACGGCCGGCTCCTGGCACTGCAACTGGACGAACTGGTGGCCGGCACCGGGGTCGAACGCACCCTCGTCGTACGGGACTATCTCTCCGAGGCACCGGATGCCCCCTCACTCCAGGAGGTTCTCGACGGCCTTACGCGTCTTTCGGCCACCGAGCTGCTTGACCTCGCCGCGGTCTCGCGGACCCTCGGGCTCGGGAGCAGCGAACACCTCGACACGGCCGTGAGCCCACGCGGCTATCGCCTGCTGGCGAAGATCCCCCGTCTGCCCGGTGCGGTCGTCGACCGCTTGGTCGACCACTTCGGTCGGCTGCAGAAGCTCTTGGCGGCAAGCATCGAAGACCTCCAGGCGGTCGACGGGGTGGGTGAGACCCGCGCCCGCTCAGTTCGGGAGGGCCTGTCCAGGCTCGCCGAGTCCAGCATTCTCGACCGATACGTCTGACCGGGGCGTTCAGTTGGCGGCGGTGACGTCGAAGTAGGCCTTGTGCGGCTCCCCGCCGATCAGCGCCGCATGCACCCAGTAGCCCCCTGGCTCAGCGACACTCCCCACACCACGGCATTGGTCGGTGGATCGGTGGCCGTTCCAGGTAAAGGTATAGACCGCCTTCGGATCCGTGGGCACCTCCAGTCGCCGGGCCGGGACGTCGTCCGGGCAGTCCACGCTCGACCAGATCGTGTCCGACCCGGACGTCACCTTGACCGCGAGCGTGTCGGGGGTGATCGTCAACATGCACGGTTTGGCACTGCTGAGCACAAACCTCACTTTGCCTGGCTCACCGGAGGCGACGTCGGAGACCTTCAGTTTCAGATCCACCGACCGCGGGTCGCACGTGCGATCCACTGCGCCGGCATCAGCGGTCGCGGTTGCCGTGGTCGGTGTGGTCCTCGTCGGAGTCTGGTGTGTAGGCGTGGGCTGGGTCAGGCTGGCCGTCGACTCCGACGGTGTCGGTTTGGTTTCGTGCTTGTGCTGGTGTGTCGAGGTCACCGTCTGCGGCGGCCGTGTCGAGGGCGGCGTGGGATCAGGTGCAGTCTTGCCCTGTCGCTGCGGGCCGCTGCTGGGCGCCTGCGCGGCGGCGGAGGGGTCGGCTCCGGCGCTCCCGCCACGGCCCACCAACCACCACACCAACAGCACAACCACCGCCACCAGAACCAGCAGCATGAGCCGCCGGGTCCAGTAAATCCGGGCCGGCAACGGACCCTGGGGACGCAGCAGATGTGGCATACCCATACGCTAACCGTCGATGCGCCGCAATCCGGGCACCCGAGCCTCCGACATGGCCGGATCGTCGCTCCACGCGCCGATGAGAACCTGGTACGACGATCATGCCCGTGACCTGCCCTGGCGCCACGAGGGCGTGAGTGGCTGGGAGGTCCTGGTCAGCGAGGTCATGCTGCAGCAGACGCCGGTGTCCCGGGTCCTCCCGGTCTTCCACGCCTGGATGGACCGGTGGCCCACCCCCGGAGCTCTCGCCGACGAGGCCGCCGGGGAGGCGATCCGGATGTGGGGGCGGCTCGGGTACCCACGCCGCGCGCTGCGGTTGCACCGGGCCGCCACCATGATCGACAGCACGTACAACGGCACCGTCCCCTCTGACCCAGAAACGCTGCGGAGCCTCCCGGGCGTCGGTGACTACACCGCGGCCGCCGTCGCCGCATTCGCCTACCACCGACGGGTGCCGGTGCTGGACACCAACGTACGGCGGGTGCTCGCCCGCGTCGTCGCCGGCGTACAGTTCCCCGCCCGGTCGGGACCCTCCCGCGCCGAGCGAAACACAGCCGCGAATCTGCTGCCCACCGACGGCGCTGCGGCGGCCCGGTGGAGCGTAGCTGTCATGGAACTGGGTGCCCTGGTGTGCACCGCGGGCACGCCACGGTGCACACGGTGTCCCCTCGCCGACCAGTGCCGGTGGCGAGCCGACGGCTTCCCGCCTGAGGACGGTCCGCCGCGCCGGGTCCAGACCTACGCCGGCACCGATCGGCAGTGCCGCGGCCGCATCCTCGCTGTGCTCCGCGACGCGGACACGCCGGTTCCGAGGAGTGCGGTCGACGACTGCTGGGACGACCCCCAGCAGCGCGAACGCGCCCTCGCCACGCTCCTCGACGACGGACTGGTCATCGTGGTGGACGGGGGCGCGTTCGCGCTGCCCTAGGCTCAACTGGGCGGCAGGGCCTCCTGCACCGGGGGTGCGTCCGGCATCTCCGACTTCTTGGTGCCGGAGAACGTGAACCTGGCATCTACGCCTTCGCCCTCGACGTCGACCAGCACGATCTGGCCGGGGCCGACCTCGCCGTACAGCATCTTCTCCGCCAAGATGTCCTCGATCTCGCGTTGCACCGTACGGCGCAGCGGCCGCGCGCCGAGCACCGGGTCGAAGCCACGCTTGGCCAGCAGCTCCTTCGCCGCCTGGGTGAGCTCCAGCGACATGTCGCGGTCGTGCATGCGGATCTCGACCGAGTCCACCATGTAGTCGACCATGGAGATGATCTCGTCCTGCGTCAACGGCGGGAACACGATCACTTCGTCGACACGGTTGAGGAACTCCGGCCGGAAGTGCTGCTTGAGCTCGTCGGTGACCTTGGCCTTCATCCGGTTGTAGGAGCCCTCGACGTCGCTCGACTGCTGGAACCCGAGGTTCACGCCCTTGGCGATGTCCCGTGTCCCGAGGTTGGTGGTCATGATGATGACGGTGTTCTTGAAGTCGACCAGCCGACCCTGGGAGTCGGTCAGGCGACCCTCTTCCAGGATCTGTAACAACGAGTTGAAGATGTCGGGGTGCGCCTTCTCCACCTCGTCGAACAGCACCACCGAGAACGGCTTCCGCCGCACCTTCTCGGTGAGCTGGCCGCCCTCCTCATAGCCCACGTAGCCCGGGGGCGAGCCGAACAGCCGGGACACGGTGTGCTTCTCGGAGAACTCGCTCATGTCCAGTTGGATCAGCGAGTCCTCGTCACCGAACAGGAACTCCGCCAGCGACTTCGACAGCCACGTCTTCCCGACGCCGGACGGCCCGGCGAAGATGAACGACCCGCCCGGGCGCTTCGGGTCCTTCAGGCCCGCCCGGGTGCGGCGGATCGCACGAGACAGTGCCTTGACCGCCTCGTCCTGGCCGATCACGCGTTTGTG
The DNA here is from genome assembly GCA_964385195.1 of uncultured Nocardioidaceae bacterium. Taxonomy (GTDB): domain Bacteria; phylum Actinomycetota; class Actinomycetes; order Propionibacteriales; family Nocardioidaceae; genus CAYLOC01. Next base: position 823 of record CAYLOC010000182.1, on the reverse strand, counting down.
CAGCTCATCCTCCATGTTCAACAGCCGGGAGGACTCTTCCTCGCTGATCTTCACGATCGGGATGCCGGTGGCGATCGCCAGGACTTCGGCGACGAGCTCCTCGTCCACCTCGGCGACCACGTCCATGTCCCCGGCCTTCCACTGCTGCTCCCGTTCGGACTTGGCGAGGGACAACTTCTTCTCCTCGTCACGCAACGAGGCCGCCACCTCGAAGTCCTGGGAGTCGATCGCGTTCTCCTTGTGCCGACGGACCTCGGCGATCTTGTCGTCGTACTCACGCAGGTCCGGCGGTGCGGTCATCCGGCGGATCCGCAGCCGCGATCCGGCCTCATCGATGAGGTCGATCGCCTTGTCGGGCAGGTACCGGTCGGAGATATAGCGGTCAGCCAGCGTTGCCGCAGAGACCAGCGCCTCGTCGGTGATCGTGACCCGGTGGTGCGCCTCATACCGGTCACGAAGGCCCTTCAGCATCTCGATCGTGTGGGCGATGGAGGGCTCGGCGACCTGGATGGGCTGGAACCGACGCTCCAGCGCGGCGTCCTTCTCCAAGTGCTTGCGGTACTCCTCCAGCGTGGTCGCGCCGATCGTCTGCAGCTCGCCACGGGCCAGCATCGGCTTCAGGATGCTCGCCGCGTCGATCGCGCCCTCGGCCGCCCCGGCCCCGACCAGGGTGTGGATCTCGTCGATGAACAAGATGATGTCGCCACGGGTGCGGATCTCCTTCAGCACCTTCTTCAGCCGCTCCTCGAAGTCGCCGCGGTAGCGGGAGCCGGCGACGAGCGCGCCGAGGTCGAGGGTGTAGAGCTGCTTGTCCTTGAGCGTC
>CAYLOC010000181.1:0-6182 GCA_964385195.1 uncultured Nocardioidaceae bacterium | reverse complement strand
CGTGCGGCCAGGCGATCCGTTCCTGCTCCAGCCGTACCGACTCCCCGAAGACATCCTCGACCAGGTCCTGGTACACGTCCTGCTCGGTCGCGGTCAGCCGGTCCAGCCATGCGTGTGTCGGGCGGGGCTCGACTACCCACCGGTCGCGATGGGTGATCAGGGTATCCCGGTCCATCAGGACCGATCGCACGTCCGGTAGCGCCCGACGGAGCCGATCCAAGATCGCGAACCCGTGTGTGTCCAGGTCGCCCCAGTACCAGACCCGCATCTCATGCAGCCATTCCAGTCCCGCGAGCATGCTCGCAAGGTAACCGCCGCCCAGCAACACCACGACGTCTTCCGGGGTTGGCAGCGCCAGATACGTCACCTCGTTCTCCACCACTACGGCATGACGCGCACCGGGATGTAACCGCGCCGCCTCCTCGATCCGCAGCGACGCGTCGGACACCCCGTCGGGCAACAGACCTACCGAGTCGTGGCAACGCAGCCGCACGTATGACGGCTTGGCCCGGAGCCGGAACCGCGACACCAGGTCCGACCGGGAATACTGTTGATCCACGGTGGAGGCGTCGACCAACTCATCGGCCAGCTCGCCGATGACGCCGCGGTGCTGCTCCAGGAACTTCGTGTCCACGCCTGGGGCGTCGACCTGCCGCAGGTACACCGGGGTACCGACGTGGTCGACCAGCCAGCCCACTGCCGCTAGCAGCCGCGGCCATTCCTCCGCCAGTCCCAGCGCCCGCATCGGATGCGCCATCACCCACTCGGTGAGCCGCGGCGCGTCCGCCCGGGTCGTCGCCACGAGCGCGTCGAAACGCGTCACGTCCGGTTCCACCTTGAGCGCCTGCCAGGCCGCGGCATAGGACTCCACATGCACCCGGGCGGGAAGATGGTTCGTCCCGACCGCTCGGCCACCGACGGAACGGTCCTGCACCCGGTACGCCGGCAGGGCCCGGCGCCGTACCCGCTCCCAGCGTGCGACCCACCGCCGTACCTGGTCCAGGTCCGCGGCAACCTCCGACGCTGTGGGCCCGTGCAACGGCACCGACACCGGCTCGAACGGCTCGCCCCGTGCATACGACGCCAGCCACTCTCCGGAGTCCCAGCGCCGTCGCAACCGGGCGGCCGCGTCCTCCGGGGTGGTCCAGCGACGATCAGACATCGTCGCTGCCGGCGCCGACGTACCGACGGGCACGGCGCTCCCGGTACTCCTCGATGGTGAGGTTCTGCAGTCGGGAGTACTCCCCGGTCCGGTTGTCGACGAACCCCACGCCGGCGACGTACGGCTCGATCACGTGCACCTTCTGCAACGGCGTCACCACCAACAGTTGCAGGCCCAATCGGCGGAACAGGTTCAGCGCGTACCGGCTCGATACGTCCGACCCCCGGCCGAACGCCTCGTCGATGACCGCGAACCGGAAGTCCCGGGATCGGGCCGCGCCCCACTCCAACCGGAACTGGTAGGCCAGCGATGCGGCCAGAATGGTGTAGGCCAGCTTCTCCTTCTGCCCACCGGACTTCCCGTCAGAGTCGGTGTAGTGCTCCCACTCGGTGTCGGACTCCTGCCACCGCTCGGAGGCGGAGAACGTGAACCAGTTGCGGACGTCGGTCACACGTCGCGTCCACCGACGGTCCTCTTCTGCGAAGCCCTCCCGTCCGGCGAACCGCTCGATGATTCGCTGTACCTGGAGGAATCGTTGCTCGGAGTAGTGATCGTCACGTTCGCCGGACCCGCCGAGCACGCTGTCGTCGGTGCAGGCGCGCAGATCCTCGATGAACTGCCGGATCTCCACGTTCGGCGTCCGATCCGCCTCCAACTGGATGAACCGGTCAGGGTTGTACTCGATCCCCGACAGCGATTCGTTGATGATCGACACGCGGTCACGGATGTCGCGGGCCGACCGGTCCAGCCACCCGTGGAAGCCGGCTACATCCCGGATCGTGTTCGTGTTCAACTGTCGCTTGAACTCGGTCTCGAACCGCGGCAGGTCGTCGTGGACGATCCGGTCGTAGAAGGTGCGATACTCTCCGGCGGCCGCCATCGAGTCGTCCATCTCCACGGTCTCCGCAGGGTAGTGGCGACGGAACGCCCCCATCGAGCGGACGGCGGACTGGGCAGCCCGGCCCTGTTCGGCGGCGGTCCGGTCGTATTCCTCGCTCAGTTGCTGGTAGAGCTGACGCTCAAGGTCGACTCGGCTCGACAGGTCCAGCGCGGGCCGTTCCGGGTCGTCGGCGGACCGCTCGGTGACTCCGCTTCGCTCAAGTCGTTCCTCCACCGCTGGATAGGACTCGCGGGCATCGGCCAGGGCCTGCTGATCGACCGTAGTCAGTACCGCCGCTTCGCGTTCGCGGTCGGCACGCACAGTGGTGAGCCGCTGGTCCTGTCGTCCGCGGACCTCGGTGTGCCGCTGTCGGTCCCGCTCGGTGGATTCGATCCGGTCGGTGACTGCACTCAGCTGCTCCGCGAGTCGCTCCAGTTCCTCCGACGCCGACTCCAGCTCCTGCTGCTCTGATTCCCACTCCGCGATCTGTCGCACGCAGGCACGCCAGTCCAACTCGCGCCAGTCGGCGTACACAGTGATCTTGTCCAGCACGCTGCGGGTACGCCGAGCCGAGCCTGCCTCGTCCTCGAGCCGCTGACGCTGCTTCCGCAACTCCTCCAGCCGCTGGTTCACGTGTTGCGCGCGGGCCAGTAGTGCGTCGATCTTCTCCTCGTTGCTCCATCCGAGCACGTAACGGCTGCGGTCGTCCACCGCGAACCGGTCGTCCTTCTCGTGACGTCCGCCCGGCGCCTTGACCTGCCCGGTGCGGGTCACCGCCCGCCGGAGCTGCTGGAAGTGTTCCACCGAGGTCGCGCACACAAAACACGCGCGTCTCGCCACTTCCGTCTCCAGCCAGTCGGCGTACGGCGAGTCCTTGACCTCCACAACGTCGGCCAACAGCATGTCCGTGCTGGTCTCGCCCGACTCCCGCGCCCAGCGACGTGGCACCCGGTAGTAGACCAGCCGACCACGCAGGTTCGTCCGGTCCACCCACGCGGAGACGGATCGGTAGTGCTCATCCGGCACCAACACCGCCAACGCGAAACCGCGCAGCACCCGCTCGGCGGTACCTTGCCACTGCTGGTGTTCGGGCCGGACCTGGATGAGCTCACCGGCGAACGGCAGCGCCTCCTCATCCGCTCCCACGGCCCGGCACAGGGCGGCACGCAGATCGAGGTTGCGGCGCGGGATGTTACTGCGGCGGCCCCGCAGGCTCTGCAGTTCCGCCGACAGCTCCTTCGCCTCTTGTTCGACGTCGCGCTGGTCGACGCGGACGTCGGTGAGCCGGTTGTCCAGGTCCGCGGAGTCGCTGTCCAGGCGTCGCCGTCGTTCCGCGACCTCATCGACCCGGCGAAGGAACGTGGTTGCGTCGTCGACCGGGTCGAGCCCGGCGGCGGCGATCAACTCTGCGTAGTCCGCCTCCTTGCGGCGACGGGTCTCCATGCTGTCCTGCTCGGTGGCGATCAGGCGTTCCAGTTCCGCGATCCGGTCACCGCCAGCCTGGTGGCGCTGCACCAAGAGCCGGTTCTGGGTATCACGGAGTTGGCGCAGCCGGTCCTCCAGCGCCATGAGGGATTCGTCGGTGGCATGGAGTTCCTGCTGGAGCCGGTTGTCCTCGGCGTCGAGCAGGTCGCGAGCACGTTCGGCGAAGTAGAACCGCAGTGCCGCCCGCTCCGCCTCGGTCCGTCCCATCCTGGCGCCCAGGTCGTCGTAGGTGTCGCACAGTCGCAACAGCGGGGCCAGCTCGTCGCGCTGCTCCCGGGCACGACGGACGGCCTCGTGCGCGCGGGTGAGGTCCTCGAAGTGGCTGACGAGAGTGGCGATCCGTCGCGTGGTGTCGGCGGGTTCAAGCATGTGGTTGCGCACGAAGTCGTTGAGGTTACCGACTGTTTTCATCGACACCGTCTGGTGGAACAGTTCCATCGCCTGTGGTGAGGAGATCCCCAGCAGGCGTCGGACGGTCCGGCCGTACTCCGGGAAGTGGTCGTACACCGCCGCGCCGGAGGACCGGAGCCGCCGACGCAGTGCGGTCAGGTCGGCGCCGAAGTCGGCGAAGTCGTCGGTGATGGAGCGGTCCGCCTCCGCGGTGACGAAGAACCGATGCGGCTGGCCCTGGCCCGCGTCCCGCATCCAGAACACCTGTGCCAGCGTCACCCGCTCGTCGTACCCCTCATTGCCGAACACGCCGAGCAGCACCGAGAACCGGTCCGGACCCCGCAGCGCCACTGGCTTCGACGTACCGGTGGTTTCGTTGCGTTCGGACTTGTAATAGCCGAGTACGTAGGACCGCAGGGATCGTTCACGAGTGTCGGCACCGGCTGCCTTGTTGTAGGCGATCCGCTGGCTCGGCAGCAGCAACGTGGTGACCGCGTCGACCAGCGTGGACTTCCCCGAGCCGATATCCCCGGTCAGCAGGGTGTTGTCACCGCGTAGGTCCAGTCGCCACACCCGGTCGTGGAATGTGCCCCAGTTGTACACCTCCAGCCGCAACAGTCGGTAGCCGCAGCGCGTCGTCGCACCGGCGCCGGTGTCGGGGTCGGCCAGGTCACGGGCTGGAAACAGGCCGCTCACCGGCGGTCACCCGCAGCCTGCTCGGCGTACTCGGCGAGCCGCTCGTCGAACTCTGACAGCCACTGCGCGTCGACGAACGCCTTCAGGATCCGGCGCACCTCATAGGCCTGCCCTTGATCGCCGACCCGTCGGCAGAACCCCAACTCGACCGCCTTGTTCAGGTGCTGGTCGATCTGGTCGATGAGGCGGGTCTCGTTACTGGAGTCCGGCAGGAACACCCGCATCATCTCGACCACCTGCTCACGGGTCAGGATCAGGCGGGTCTCCCCGCTGGTAGCGTCGGCCTCGGCGAGTTTCTTGCGCAGCAACGCCAGCAACAGGCTGACATGGAACGACAGCCGATGCCGCGGCACCAAGCGGGGCAACGGGTCCTCGCCGTCCTCGTCGGGGCGGGACCGCAGGAAGGCATACCCCTCCGCCTCGTCGACCACCACCACCAGGCCCATGACCGTGAAGTAGTCAGCGACGGCAGCCTGCTGCCGGAGCAGCGCGTGCCACACCTGCTCATGGGTGTCGCGGTAGACTACCCCTTTCATCAGCTGCACCACCACCGGTGACAGTGTCGGCGACGTCTCGGTGGCGCTCATCGTGCTGGCTCCCGCTCGGCGGCGCGGCGGTGGGTGAAGGTGACCCGGCCCATGGTAACGATTCGGCGAGTGCCCGACCCGTCGACGTACTCCACCTGTTCTACCGCCGACTCGTCCACCACGGGCTCGAAGTCCTCCTCGGCCAAGGCGAGGTAGCCGACGACCTCGGCCAGCCCGAGCTCTGGCTGATGAGTCCGGACCAACTCCTGGAGAGACACGTGGTCACGGTGCCGCAGCTCACCGCGCACCGTGTCCGCGAGGCGCGCCGGGTCGACGTAGACCTGCTCGAACAGGGCATCGGTGTCGAGGTTGCCGTCCGCCTCGACCATGCCGCTGGTGTCGAGCGCGACCGTGGACTTCGGTGCGTACATCGGCCGTTCCATCGGCAACACCACGGACGGAGAGAAGGCGTCGAGGTCCATCGCGACGGGCGGGCGGCGCCGATTGCGCACCTGCAACGCGTGCGACTCGATGCCGCGCAGCAGATCCATCACCCGGCGGTTCTCCAGCCACACCTGGTCGTCGAGGAAGCGTCGGAGTTGCTCCGACAGCAACCGGACGGTCTGCTGGCACCGCTCGGCCGCCTCCAGCCAGTCGTGGTGCACCGACCGCAGCCGGGCGTCGGTATCGCCGAGCGTGTCCAGATCGTGCACCCGGTCCAGGAGGCCGGCGAGCTCGTCGCGTCGTTGACGGGAGAGCAGGAAGTCGTAGAACGCAGCGAAGTTGCGCCCCTGGTCGGAGTCAGCGATCAGTGCGCGGTCACCAACCACTTCGCCGATCAGATCACCCTTCGACCCGGACCAGCCGGCGATCCGCTCTCGTACCTGCCGGTCCAGGCTGCGGAAGTTGCTCTCGACCTCACGGAAGTCCTTCAACAACTCCCGCGCTGTGGCGGCGAACTGCTGGTAGCGGTCCCGCAGTGCGGTGTCGTCAAGTACGTCGACCTCGCCGCGTTCGGCCGCCGCGATCTCGCCGTCGAGTA
>CAYLOC010000180.1:0-6277 GCA_964385195.1 uncultured Nocardioidaceae bacterium | reverse complement strand
CCACTCGCGCGAGAGAAGGTGACGGCTCGGCGGAGAGAACGGGCCCACTCGACGGGGGGTGGGGTCAGGTGTGGATCAGGCGGTGGTGCACGTCATCGGGGACCTCCGCCAGCGAGCGCAGGGCCAGGTACGCCGCACCACCGGCACCGCTTCCTGCCCTCACCTTGATCGCACCGCGGGCCTGCACGCCCGCGGCCACCGCCTCCGCGACCGGACCCGAGGCGAGCACCGCTCCGGCCAGCACGACCGGACCCGACCGAGGCGAGTCGACGACCGCATCCAGGGCGGCCAGGAGCCGCGTCGACGCGTCGCTGACGATGTCCCGCGCCACCGCGTCCCCAGCCGCGTTCGCATCCGCAACCAGCGGTGCGAGCAGGCCGAGCGCCGCCGGCGGCATCGAGTAACAGGCCGACACGATGCGCTGCGGCACCGAACCGGTGGACGGGGACGTCTCCTGCTCGCCCAGCAACCGCTCGGTGACCGACTCCGTCAGTGCCGTGGCCGGCCCGCGCCCGTCCAGCGCAGCGAGGGCGGCCACCACTGCCGCCCGCCCGATCCAGACCGCCGACCCTTCGTCCCCCAGCAACCAGCCGTAACCGTCGCATCGCCGCACGACGCGACGGCCGGCGATCGCCGCCGTGACGGCTCCGGTGCCGGCGATGACCACCGCGCCGTCCGCGGCCGCGGTGCCGGACGCGAACGCGACCTCGATGTCGGTCACGACGCGAGGCTCCCCCGGAAGCCCGGCGTGTTCCCAGGCCCGCAACACGCCGTGGCGGACCGCCTCTGCCCCGGCGTCCCCACCACCGGCAACTCCCACGACTCCGGCCCGGACACCAGCGCGGTTCACCGTCGCCGTCGCCTCCCGCAGCACTTCCATGATCGGCTGCTCCGGTTCCCTCCCGCTGGAGCGGAGGTTCGCGCCGGCCGAGCGTGCTCGCCCCAGGATGGCGCCATCCGGGGTGACGACCACGCAACGGGTCGACGTACCGCCGGCGTCGACCCCCACCACACACGTGTCCGCTTCGTCTGACATCGACCACACCGTAGCCCCGAAACGCACTGAAACTTATTGACACCACAAGAAGGCTGTCGGTAACTTTCCTTCATGGTCCGCGCACCCCACGCGCCTGACCCCTCCAGCGGGGGATCGGGCAACAGCACCGGACCCGGGACGGTGGTGCGCGTCCGGTCGCTGCTCCCCTCACTGACGCCCGCCGAGCGACGCGTGGGCGAGCAGGTGGTCGGCGATCCCGCGACGGTGTCGACCTTGAGCATCAGCCGGCTGGCCGCAGCAGCACATACCTCCGAGGCCACGGTCGTCCGCTTTTGCCGGCAGGTCGGGTTCACCCGCTATCCCGAGCTCAGGTTCGCGCTGGCGACCGAGGTCGCCCGGGCGGAAGCACGCGGCGCCGATCACCCCGTCGGCAGCGATATCGGTGTCGACGACCCGCTGGAGCAGGTGGTGGAGAAGATCGCGTACGCCGATGCGCGGGCCGTCGAGGACACCGCTGCACAACTGGACGCCGGCACCCTGCGCGAGGTGATCGAGGCGGTGGTCGCGGCTCGGCGTACCGACATCTACGGCGTAGGCGCCAGCGCGTTCGTCGCCATGGACTTCCAGCAGAAGCTGCACCGTATCGGCCAGATCGCCTACGCCTGGTCCGACACCCACATCGCCCTCACCAGCGCCGCACTGCTGGAGGAGGGTGATGTCGCCGTCGGGATCTCCCACACCGGAGTCACCGAGGACACCATCGACGCCCTGGCCGAGGCCAGCCGTCACGGAGCAACCACGGTGGCGCTGACCAACTTCCCGCGCTCCCCCATCACCCGCGTGGCCGACCTGGTGCTGACCACGGCCGCACGCGAGACCACGTTCCGTTCCGGGGCCACCGCCAGCCGGCTGGCCCAGCTCACCGTCGTCGACTGCATTTTCGTCGGCGTGGCCCGCCGCACCTTTGATCGCACCCACGAGGCATTGGCGGCCACCCGCGAGGCAGTCAGCAGCCGACGACTCGGCCAGGGGCGGCGATGACCGACCGGCACACCGAACGCGTCGCCGCCCCTACCGAGCTCCGGAACCCGCGCACCCACGACCTCGACGTCCTGCCCACGCTCGAGGTGCTGCGGCTGGTCAACGACGAGGACGCCAGCGTGCCCGCGGCGGTCCGCGCCGTGCTCCCCACGTTGGCCGCCGCCGTCGACGCCACGGTCGCGGCGATCGACTCCGGACAGCGGGTGCACTACTTCGGTGCCGGTACCTCTGGACGGGTCGCGGCCATGGACGCCGCCGAGCTCCCCCCCACGTACGGCATCGACCCGTCGCTGGTCACCGCACATCAGGCAGGGGGCAGCGACGCGTTGGCCGCGGCTCTGGAGGATGTCGAGGACGACGAGGCGGCGGGACATACCGCGGCCGCCGAGGTCGGGCCAGGGGACGTGGCGGTCGGGCTAACGGCCAGCGGGCGGACACCGTACGTCGTCGGCGCACTTCGCAGCGCCGCTGCCGCGGGCGCGGTGACGGTTCTTATCAGCTCCAATCCGGACGCGGCCCTCGGGGACGAGGTCGATCTGCATATCGGCATGACCACGGGGCCGGAGGCGGTCGCCGGCTCCACTCGCATGAAGGCAGGAACCGCGCAGAAGATGGCGCTGGGCGCGTTCTCCACTGCGGTAATGGTCCGGCTCGGCCACACCTACTCCAACCTGATGATCGACATGACGGCGAAGAACTCCAAGCTCCGCGGCCGGGCGATCGGCATCCTCATCGAGGCGACCGGGCAGGACGAGGCGACGTGTGCCGCCGTACTGGCACAGGCCGACGGTGACTCCCGAGCCGCGCTGGTGGCCTTGCTCACCGGGACCGACGTGACCCGTGCCGCCGACGCGCTTGCCCGGTCGGCGGGTTCGATCCACCGCGCCCTCAACGACTTGGGGCATGCCCCGCCGCACTCAACGACCCCGACCGCATCAACCGGTCCCGCACCAACCGAGGCCGCACCAACCGAGGCCGCACCAACCGAGACAGGGAGCACACCATGAGACGACAGGGAGCACTGCGCGCGATCGTGGCGGTCGGCGCCGCAACGGCGATGCTGGCCGCATGCTCACCAGCCTCGACCGGGTCCGGTTCCTCCGGTGAGGCTGGCAATGCCCCGACCGCAGCGAGCACCGATGGACAACAGCCCGCGGACTCCGCCACGGCCTCCGACGCTGGCTCGGGCAGCGGCGGTGGGGACATCACCCTCACCGTATGGTCCTGGCGTCCGGAGGACACCGACGGCTACCAGGCGATCTTCGACACCTACGAGTCCGAACACCCGGGCGTCACGATCAAGTACCAGCCCTTCCACAACACCGAGTACAACACCAAGCTGAAGACCGGACTGTCCGCTGCCGGCGGCCCGGACATCGCGATGCTGCGCGCGTACGGCGAGCTCCAACCGCTGGTCGCGGCGGGCCGGCTGGTGCCGTTGGACGGCAAGGTCGACCTGTCGACGATCCCCGACCAGGTGTTGGACGGGGCACGCGGACGCAAAGACGGCAAGGTGTACGGCGTCCCGTTCGCGATCCAGACGCTGCAGGTCTTCTACAACAAGAAGATCTTCGCCGACCACGACATCTCCGTTCCGAAGACCTGGCAGCAGATGATCGACGCCGCAAAGAAACTGAAGTCGGCGGGGGTGACGCCGTTCGCCACGACCGGCAAGGACATCTGGATGTTGCCGATCGACCGGGAGATCTTCGGTGCCGCCCGGGCCGGTGGCCAGCAGTTCGCCAAGCAAGTGCTGTCCGGGAAGAGCGACTTCACCGACCCCGACTACGTCGCGTCCCTGCAGTTGATGAAGGACCTGCAGCCGTACTTCCCCGACGACGTTCTCGGCGTCTCCTACGAGGACTCCAAGGTCTTGTTCAGCTCCGGACAGGCCGCGATGTTCCCCGGTGGCTCGTTCGAGTTGGCCCCGTTCAAACAGGCCGCCCCCGACATGGACATCGGGATCTTCCAGGTTCCCCCGCCTCCAGGTTCGGTCATCGACCACCCGGTCACACCGGGATGGGTCGACGCGTCCTTCGGCGTGAGCCAGCGCTCACAGCACAAACAGGCGGCGCTGGACCTGATCAAGTGGATGGCCACCAAGGAGTTCGGCCAGATGTACAGCGACAAGATGAAGCAGCTGAACCCGGTCACGGGTGTGCATCCGACCGACCCGCTGCTCAAGCAGATGCTGACGAACTACCAGCAGAACCCCTCGCCGTACACGATGCTGATCCACTTCCGGTACGGCGAGCCGCACGGCGACGAGGTCGAGGGTGAGGGTATCCAGGCCCTGTTCCTGGGCAAGAAGACCGCCAAGCAGGTCGGCCAGAGCGTGCAGCAGGGAGTGTCGAAGTGGTTCAAGCCCGCGGGCTGACCCGCGACCGCGACCGCACTCTTCACCAGACCAGCCCAGACCGACGCGAACCCGGTCGCCGCCGACGCCGAACCCGGGTCGGGACACCGAGCCGGCGGGTGCTGCTGGCCTTCCTGCTACCGGCGTTCGCGCTGTACTCAGTGTTCATCATCTACCCACTGCTCAATGCGGCCGGGTACAGCCTGTTCGAGTGGCGGGGGACGCTGCGCGGCGGGTTCGTGGGCCTGGCCAACTACGTGACGCTGTTCAGCAAAGACGGGCTGCTGCGGGCGTTCGAGCACAACTGCTTGTTCTTCGCCGGGGTGATGCTGATCCAGAACACCGCGGGGCTGGGGTTCGCGGTGCTGCTGCAAACGCTGCGGCGGGGACGCCGGTTCTTCCAGACCGTTTTCACGTTGCCGTATATGGTCAGCCCGATCGTGGTGGGGTACCTGTGGTCGTTGATGCTGAGTCCGTCCTTCGGTGTGGTCAACGACGTGCTCAAGGCGATCGGCCTGGACTCGTTGGCGATCGCCTGGCTGGGCCGGCCGGAGACGGCGCTGCCGGTGGTGATCGTCGTCAAGGCATGGCAGTGGGTGGGGTTCCCGATGCTGCTGTTCGGTGCGGCACTGGCCGGGATCCCCGGTCAGTACGCCGAGTCAGCGCGGGTGGACGGCGCCGGAGCCTGGCGGGTGTTCCGCCACATCACGTTCCCGCTGCTGCTCCCGGCAATGGGGATCGTGGGGATTCTGACGTTCATCGACGCGTTCAACATCTTCGACCTGGTGTATGCGCTGGAAGGGGAGCTGGGGTCGCCTGCGGGGGCGACGGACGTGATCGGGCTGTTGTTCTACCGCACCGCGTTCCGCAGCACCGACCTGAACGCGATCGGCATCTCCTCGGCGCTGGCGGTCGTGTTGTTCGTGTTCATCTTCAGCGTCTCGATCGTGGCGAACAAGGTGCTCACCTCCCGTGAGGCGAGGCTGCGGTGAGTGCGACCGTCACCTCCCCCGGACCAGCGTCCGGCGCGGCTCCGGGGGCCGCGCCCCCGACCGGCCGCGGCCTGGGTGCGCGACTGGCACCGGTCGCCGTACGAGTGTTGTTGTGGGCGTATGCAGTCGTCGCGGTGGCGCCGCTGCTGATCATGGTGATCAACTCCTTCCGGCCATCGCGGGAACTGTTCCGCAACCCGCTGGGGCTTCCGCTGACGCCGACGCTGGACAACTACGTCAACGCGTGGTCGGAGGCGTCGTTCAGCACCTACTTCGCCAACTCCGCGCTGGTGACCGTGAGCGCAGTCGTGTTGGGGACGGCGGTGTCGGCGCTGGCGGCCTATCCGCTGGGGCGGTATGTGTTCCGCGGCCGCAGCCTGCTGGTGGCGTTCTTCCTCGCCGGGCTGATGCTGCCGATCCGGCTGAACGTGATCCCGATCTTCTACCTGCTGTCGTCGATGGGGATGATCGACTCGCGGCTGGCGCTGGTGTTGGTGTACGCGGCCAGCGGGGTGCCGTTCTGTGTGTTCGTGTTGACGATGTTCTTCCGCCAGCTGCCGGGGGATCTGGAGGAGGCGGCGCGACTGGACGGCGCCGGGGAGCTGCGGATCTTCGGCCGGATCATGCTGCCGCTGGTGCGGCCGGCGCTGGCGACCGTGGCGCTGTTCCAGTTCGTGCAGCTGTGGAACGAGCTGCTGTTCCCGCTGGTGCTGTTGCGGTCGGAGTCGAAGTACACGATCCCGGTCGGGCTGACCCAGTTCTTCGGTCAGTACACCACGAACTACGCGCTGCTGTTCGCCGGCCTGGTGATCGCCACGATCCCGCTGGTGGTGGTGTTCGTCTTCGCCACGCGCCAGGTGGTCGCCGGCCTCACCGCCGGCATGGGCCGGT
>CAYLOC010000179.1:0-6289 GCA_964385195.1 uncultured Nocardioidaceae bacterium | reverse complement strand
TGAGAAGAATTGCCGGTTCGAACGAGAGAACGGGCCCACTCGACCGAGAGGGGGTGACGGTTCAACCTGGGGTGGTCCAGAGGTCGGGCCAGGAGACACCGAGTTCGGCGACCATGACTCGCAGCAGCGGAAGCGACAGCCCCATCACGTTGTGGGGATCGCCCTCGATCCGTTCGATGAACGCCCCCGCCCGCCCCTCCAGCGTGAACGCGCCGGCCACCTGTAACGGCTCCCCGGTTGCCACGTAGGCAGCAATCTCCGCATCGGTGACGTCGGCGAAGTGCACGGTGGTGGCCGCGCCCTTGGTGAGCTCCCGACCGCCGTACACCACACAGTGCCCGGTGTGCAGGACGCCGCTACGGCCCCGCATCGCCTTCCATCGGCGTACCGCGATCTCCGGCTCCAGCGGTTTGCCAAGGATGGCGCCGTCCAGTTCCAGCGTTGAGTCGCAACCCAGCACGATCGCGCCGTCCGGGGACTTCGGTACGACGGCCCGGGCCTTGCGTTGCGCCAGCTCACACACATACGCCACCGGATCAGTGGTGTGCACACCGTCCTCGTCGACGCCGGAGACGATGACGGTCGGTTCGATGCTCGCCGTACGCAGGACGGACAGCCGGGACGGGGACGCCGACGCGAGAACCAACGTCACCTCAGTCATGCGCGAGCCTGGTGAGAAAAAGTGACCGTTCGAGCGAGAGCGCGTGCCCTCTCGGCGGAGAGGGAGGGCCCATTGGAGTGAGAAAACATGACTACTCGGCGGGGAGGAGGGCGCGGCGGAGCGGGTCCAGGCCCATCGAGCCGAGGTCGAGCGCCGCGCGGTGGAACGCCTTGAGGTCGAAGTCGGCGCCCTGCCGGGCCTTGACCTCCTCGCGGGCCTGTAGCCAGATCCGTTCCCCGACCTTGTACGACGGGGCCTGGCCCGGCCACCCCAGGTAGCGGTTGACCTCGAACCGGACTCGGGCCGGCTCGTCCCGGCTGTGCGCGAGCATGAACTGCAACCCCAGTTCCGGCGTCCACGTCTCGCCCGGATGGAACCCGAAGGGGTTGTCGGCGGGTATGGACAGCTCCAGGTGCATCCCGATGTCGACGATCACGCGTGCCGCGCGGAACGCCTGGGAGTCGAGCATGCCGAGCTTGTTACCGGGGTCGGACAGGTAGCCGAGGTCGTCCATCAGCCGCTCGGCGTACAGTGCCCATCCCTCGCCGTGGCCGGAGACCCAGCACAGCAGCCGCTGCCACCGGTTGAGCAACGCGCTGCGGTAGGCGGTCTGGCCGACCTGGAGGTGGTGGCCGGGGACGCCCTCGTGGTAGACGGTGGTGACCTCCCGCCAGGTCGAGAAGTCGTCGATGCCGTCGGGGACCGCCCACCACATCCGGCCAGGGCGGGTGAAGTCCTCGCTCGGGCCGGTGTAGTAGATGCCGCCGTCGTTGGTAGGAGCCAGCCGGCACTCGATCCGGCGCACCGGGTCGGGGATGTCGAAGTGGTTCCCGGCCATCGCGGCGACCGTGGTGTCGGCGAGGTGCTGCATCCAGTCGCGGAACGCGTCTCGTCCGTGCACGGTGCGCTCGGGCTGGGCGTCCAGCGCGGCGACCGCGTCGTCGACGCTGCCGCCGGGGGCGATCTGGTCGGCGACGCGGGCCATGTCGGCCTCGATCCGGGCCAGCTCCTGCCACCCCCAGGCGTAGGTCTCTTCCAGGTCAATGACGGCGCCCAGGAAGTACCGCGAGTCACGGGCGTACTGCTCCCGGCCGGCGGCGTCCCGGTCCCGGCCGCGGGGAAGGAGGTCACGCTCCAGCCAGACGGCGAAGGCCGCGTAGGCGTCGCGCGCGGCGGCGGCATGGCGGGCGACCTGTTCCCGGAGTGTGTCCGGGCCGTCGGCCTGCTCGGCCAGCCCGGCGAAGAAGTCGCCCGATGTGCCCTGCTGGCCGGTCCACGACTTGACCTGGTCGGCAACGGCGGCGATCTGTCGCTTGGCGGAGACCACGCCGTCGTCGGCGCAGCCGGTGAGGGTCGTCCGGTACCCGTCCAGCGCCGCCGGTACGGCGGCGAGGCGCGCGTCGATCGCCTGCCATGCCTCCTCGCCGTCGGTCGGCATCAGGTCGAACGCTGCACGGATCTCATGCAGCGGGCTGGCGATCACGCTCAGCTGCGACTGCGGCGTACGGGCCTCGTGCTGCTCCAGGCCCACCTCGAGCCGCTCCACGAACGCCTCTTGGGCTGCCCTCTCCCGCGCGTCGACGGGCTGCAGCGCGCGTACGTCGGCCAGCGCCGACCGGGCCGCGTCGGCGCGGGCGGTGAAGCCGTCGGGGGAGAAGTCCGGCAACGTGTCGTCGTACCCGGGGATGCCGGCCGACGTCGCCTCCAGCGGGTCCAGCGCGGCCGACTCCTCGACGAAGACATCCATCCGGGCATCGATACGGCGGTGCGGAGCAGACTCGGTCATGGCGCCGACCCTATCGTTGGCGGCCGCGCCGTCCCTTCCCGGTGGAGCGTTGCGGGAGCGTTGTGCAAAGGGCCCGCGGGCCGCTCACCGGAACGTATGCCGCCACGCCTGCGGACCGCGGCGCGGCAGCGGGCGTACGGCGGTGTCCCGGCCCAGCCACGGCGACGGCCCGGCTCGACGCGGGGCGGGTCGGGCAGCGGAGGCGGTCCCGGCCGCGCTCAGCACGGTAACCACCGCCGCCAGCTCATCCTCGGTGGGCGTCCCCTGTACCAGCCACCCCTGATTCGTCCGATCCACACCAGGGGTTTCCGCCGGGGCCGAGTCGGACGAACTCATAGGGGGATGTTCCCGTGCTTCTTCGGGGGCAGCTGCTCCCGCTTGTTCCGCAGCTGCCGGAGTGCCCGGATGATCTCGGTCCGGGTCTCGTGCGGGTAGATCACGGTGTCGACGTACCCGCGTTCGGCCGCGATGTAGGGGTTGGCGAGCGTGTCCTCGTAGTCCGTGACCAGCTCCGCCCGGCGCGCCTCTGGGTCCGCGGCGTGAGCGAGCTCACCGCGGTAGAGGATGTTCACCGCTCCCTGCGCGCCCATGACGGCGATCTGGGCCGTCGGCCACGCGACGTTCATGTCCGCGCCGAGGTGCTTGGACCCCATCACGTCGTACGCCCCGCCGTACGCCTTGCGGGTGATGACTGTCAGCAGCGGGACCGTCGCCTCGGAGTAGGCGAACAACAGCTTCGCGCCGCGGCGGATGATGCCGTTCCACTCCTGGTCGGTGCCCGGCAGGAACCCGGGTACGTCGACGAAGGTGAGCACCGGGATGTTGAAGCAGTCGCAGCTGCGCACGAACCGCGCCGCCTTCTCCGATGCGTCGATGTCCAAGGTGCCGGCCAGCTGCATCGGCTGGTTGGCGACCACGCCCACCGACTGCCCCTCGACCCGGCCGAACCCCACGATGATGTTCTGTGCGTAGAGCTCTTGGACCTCCAGGAACTCGCCGTCGTCGAGGCATGCGGTGATCGCGGTGTGCATGTCATAGGGCTGGTTCGGGGAGTCCGGGACCAGCGTGTCCAGGGCCCGGTCGGTGTCGCTCACCTGCAGCAGGCCGTCGTCGTCGCTGAGCGGCGCGTCGAATACCGGGGGATCCTCAAGGTTGTTCTGTGGCAGGTAGGACAGCAGCGCCTGGACCCACTCGATCGCGTCCTTCTCGTCGGCGGCCTTGTAGTGCGCGTTGCCGCTCTTGGTGTTGTGGGAGTGTGCACCGCCGAGATCCTCCATCGACACGTCCTCGCCGGTGACGGTCTTGATGACGTCGGGCCCGGTGATGAACATGTGGGAGGTCTGGTCCACCATCACCGTGAAGTCGGTGATCGCGGGAGAGTAGACCGCGCCTCCGGCACACGGGCCGACGATCAGGGACACCTGCGGGATCACCCCAGAGGCCAGTGTGTTCCGGCGGAAGATCTCGCCGTACATCCCCAGCGACACCACGCCTTCTTGGATGCGGGCGCCGCCGGAGTCGTTGATGCCGATGATCGGGCAGCCGGTCTTCATCGCCATGTCCATGACCTTCAGGATCTTTTCGCCGAAGACCTGCCCGAGGCTGCCCCCGAAGACGGTGAAGTCCTGCGCGAACACGCACACCTGGTGGCCGTCGATGGTGCCGTAGCCGGTGACGACACCGTCGCCGTACGGCCGCTTCTTCTGCATCCCGAAGTTTGTGGCGCGGTGCCGGGCGAGTTCGTCCATCTCCACGAACGAGCCGTCGTCGAGCAGCTGTTCCACTCGCTCGCGTGCGGTCAGCTTGCCCTTGGCGTGCTGCTTCTCGATCGCACGTTTCGATCCGGCGTTGACCGCTGCGTCCAGCCGGTTGGTGAGGTCGGCGATCTTGCCGGCGGTGGTGCGAACATCCGGCGCAGGGTTGTCGGCCCGGGCAGAGTCGTCGGAATCGTGGGAGTCAGAGTTACTCACGCCCGCAGCGTAGCGTGGACCCTCATGGACGGTCTCGGTACGGCGGGGGGCGGGTCGGCGTTCGCGTCGCTGTCCCGGCCGCCGTTGGACGCTGGGGCGCTGCGGCGCGCGCTGGTCACCGCTGACTCGATGTGGACGGCGCTGACGGTGGTCCCTGACGTGGGTTCGACCAACGACGCGCTGGCCCAGGAGGCGCACAACGGCGGGGAGTCCGGCCGGATCCTGCTCGCGGAGTACCAGTCCGCCGGACACGGGCGACTGGGCCGGACCTGGACCGCGCCGCCCCGCTCGTCGGTCGCGATGTCGGTGCTGGTCCGACCGGACGTGCCGGTGCGTTGGTGGCCCTGGATCCCGCTGCTGACCGGCCTCGCCGTCGCCGCCGCCTGCCGTCGTGTGGCCGACGTACCGGCGACGCTGAAGTGGCCCAACGACGTACTGGTCGAGGGCCAGAAGCTGGCCGGCATCCTGGTACAGCGGGTGGAGGACCCCACGCCGGCCGCCGTGATCGGTATCGGGCTCAACGTGTCCCAGACCCGCGCTGAGCTTCCCGGGCCGGAAGCGGTGTCGCTCGTGCTCGCCGGCGCCACCAGCACCGACCGGTCACTGCTGGTCCGGACCGCGCTTCGCGGGCTGGAGAACCTGCTGGCCGGGTGGATACGGCGCGGCGGCGAGGCGACCGATGACTTTGTCGGCGCGTACGTCGACGCCTGCAGCACCATCGGGCAGCGCGTGCGGGTCGAACTCCCCGGGGCGTCGGTCATGCACGGAGAGGCGGTCGGGGTGGACCGGCGGGGCCGGCTGCTGGTCCGTCG
Source organism: uncultured Nocardioidaceae bacterium (assembly GCA_964385195.1). Taxonomy (GTDB): domain Bacteria; phylum Actinomycetota; class Actinomycetes; order Propionibacteriales; family Nocardioidaceae; genus CAYLOC01. The sequence continues at coordinate 1,060 of CAYLOC010000179.1, read as the reverse complement.
TGACGAGGGCGGCGCCCCGGTCCCGGTCAGTGCCGGCGACGTCGTCCACGTGCGCACCACGTCTGCCTGACCACGGGAACCCCGGGGCGCCTTCGTTGCGTCCTGCGGCGTGCGCGGTATCACGCGCGGGGTGCAGGACGCTGTTCTGGGATGATCGGGGGCATGGGTGTCTTCCGCCGACGGCTGAGCGAGGGCGAGTACGTCGTGCTCTCCACGCGCACACACTGGAAGGCGCTGGTGATTCCGGCGTTGGTGCTGGTCGTGACGTGCGGGCTGGCCGGCTACTGCCTGGCGATCCTGCCCTCCGGCGCCGCCCACGACCCGCTGCTGTGGACAGTGATCGCAGTCGGCGGCCTGGTGATCCTGTGGCTGGTCGTGCGGCCGTTCCTGTCCTGGTTCGCCGCAACCTTCACCGTCACCAACTTCCGCCTGATCAGCCGACATGGCGTCCTGCGCCGTGTCGGCCGTGACATCCCGTTGTCCCGGATCAACGACGTGAGCTACGAGCGGGGCTTATGGGACCGGCTGCTCGGCTGCGGCACCCTGGTGGTCTCCGATGCGAGCGAGCGCGGCCGGTCGGTGCTGCACGACGTGCCAGACGTGAAGCGGCTGCGGCAGACCATCGCGGATCTGCTGTTCGGAGCCGAGTCCGGTGACGGGCCCGACGAGACCGGCGTACGGCGAGGGCGAGGGACACGGTGAGCGACGCCGGCAGAACCCCGGGGGACTCACCCGGTCAGGGCGCGATCCGGAAGATCCTGCAGGAGGTACCGGAGCTGACCGCCGAGGATCTGGTCGACGGCACCGACGTCAGCCCGGACCTCGCCCGTCGGCTGTGGCGTGCCTTGGGGTTTCCCGACGCCGGGACGGCCGCAGCGTTCACCGCTGGAGACCGGGAGGCGATCACCATGCTCACCGGTCTGGTGGACAGCGGCCAGGTGGACGTGGACACCGCCGTACGGCTCACCCGGGCACTCGGCCACACCATGGCGCGGCTCGCGGACTGGCAGGTGTCCACGTTCACCGACTACCTCGAGGATTTCGCCGAACCCGACACCGA
>CAYLOC010000178.1:0-6427 GCA_964385195.1 uncultured Nocardioidaceae bacterium | reverse complement strand
AACCCCAGCGTCGGATCCTTCGCTGAGCCACCCACAGCTACCCGACCGGGCGGATCAGGCCCTCCTGGGCGACGGAGGCAACCAGTGTCCCGTCGGCGCGGAACACCCGCCCCAACGCCAGACCGCGGGCGCCGGTCGCGGAAGGGGAGTGCTGGTCATAGAGCATCCACTGGTCGGCCCGCGCCGGTCGATGGAACCAGATCGTGTGGTCCAGGGACGCGGGCTGGATCCTCGGGGAGGCGATGATCTCCCCGTGCGGGACCAGGCTCACCCCGAGCAGGGTCAGGTCGCTGGCGTAGGTCAGCATGCACGTGTTCATCACCGGGTCGGCCGGGACCTCTCCTGCGGCACGCAGCCAGATCTGGGTCCGAGCCGGATGCGCCGTACCCTCCAGGGTGCCGCCCGGGCGCGAGTCGCCGGCGTACCGGACGTCCAGCGCGGCCCACTCCCGTTCCCACCATCGCTCGTCCTGACCGGTGATGCGCCGCAGAACCTCCCCCATCGGCGGGCACTCCTCCGGCGACGGTACGTCGGGCATGGGGTCCTGGTGGTCGAACCCCTCCTCGGCGCGGTGGAAGGAGCCGGTCATGTAGAAGATCGACTCGCCATGCTGCCGCGCCACCACCCGCCGGGTGGAGAACGACCCGCCGTCACGGATCCGCTCCACGTCGTAGATCAGGGGGATCGCGGTGTCCCCGGGACGCAGGAAGTAGGCGTGCATCGAGTGCACCGAGCGCTCCCCGGATACGGTGTGGTAGCTCGCCGCGAGCGCCTGGGCGGCGACCTGGCCGCCGAAGACACGCTGCATCCTGGTGTCCGGCTGGCGGCCGCGGTACAGATCGACCTCGAGCTGCTCCAGCTTCAGCAGGCCGAGCAGCTCCGCCACGGAGTGCGGCATCAGCTGGATCCGGCTGAGGAGTCCCACTGCGGCTGGTCCGCCGGTCGCAGTGCGGCCACCCGTGCCGTCACCTCACGAGCGATGTGCTGTGCGCCCAGCCCCAACTCCTCCAGCAACGCGTCACGGCTGGCCTGATGCAGGAACCGCTGCGGGATACCGAACACGCTCACCGGGACCTCGGCGCCGGATTCTGCCACCGCGCGTGCCAGGACACTGCCGCAACCGCCGACCTCCCCGTTGTCCTCGACGCTGACGACCAGGCGGTAGTCCGCGGCCATCTCGACCAACGCGGGGTTGACCGGCTTCACCCACCGCGGGTCCACCACGGTCACGGCGATCCCCTGCGCCCGCAGCCGTTCGGCCACGTCGAGACAGGTCGCGACCATCGGCCCGACCCCGACCAGGAGCACGTCGCTGTCCCCGTGGGACGGACGCGCCATCACGTCGACACCGTGGATGCGTTCGACCGCGTCGAGGTCGGCCTGCACCCTGCCTTTGGGGATCCGCACCACCGTGGGGGCATCGGAGACGCCCACCGCCTCGCGCAACAGCTCGCGCACCCGGGACTCGTCGCGCGGTGCCGCGATCTGCAGGCCGGGGACGACCTGCAGCACCGACATGTCCCACATCCCGTTGTGCGAGGGCCCGTCACCACCGGTCACGCCGGCCCGGTCCAACACGAAGGTGACACCGCACCGGTGCAGTGCCACATCCATCAGCACCTGGTCGAACGCTCGGTTGAGGAACGTCGCATAGACCGCCACCACGGGGTGCAGCCCGGCCATCGCCATCCCGGCCGCTGAGGTGACCGCGTGCTGCTCGGCGATACCGACGTCAAAGGTGCGGTCGGGGTAGGCCTCCCGGAACCCGTACAGCCCGGTGGGGTAGACCATGGCGGCGGTCAGCGCGACGATGTCGTCCCGTTCCCCACCGAGGCGGACGAGCTCTTCACGGAAGACGTCGGTCCAGATCTTGCTCGGGGGCGCCAACAGCTCACCGGTCTCCAGGTCGAAGGCCCCGGTCTGGTGCAGGTTGTCCTCCTCGTCGTTCTCCGCTGCCGGGTAGCCGCGTCCCTTCTGGGTGATCGCGTGCACGATCACCGGCCCGCCGAAGTTGCGGGCCTGCTGCAGCGCCTGCTCCACCGCGTCCCGGTCATGGCCGTCCACCGGACCGACGTACTTCAGACCCAGATCCTCGAACAGTCCCTGTGGCGCGAGCACGTCCTTCAGGCCCTTCTTCGCGGCGTGCAGCGCGTCGTACAACGGCGGACCGACAACCTTCGTCCGCACCAGCCGGTTCCGGATCTCCTCCAGCGCCCGCTCGTACCGGGGGTCCGTGCGCAGGCTCGCGAGGTGCTCGGCAAGGCCTCCGACCGTCGGCGTGTAGGAGCGGCCGTTGTCATTGACCACGATCACCAGTCGGCAGTCCTTGGCGGCGGCGATGTTGTTCAGCGCCTCCCACGCCATCCCTCCGGTCAGGGCACCGTCGCCGACGACCGCCACGACGTACCGGTCCTCACCGCGGAGCCGGTAGGCCTTCGCCAGCCCGTCGGCGTACGACAGGGCCGTGGAGGCATGGGAGTTCTCCACGATGTCGTGCGGTGACTCCGCCTGGCTGGGGTAGCCGGACAGGCCGCCTTCTTGGCGCAGGGAGTCGAACCGGTCCGCCCGGCCGGTGACGATCTTGTGGACATACGCCTGGTGGCCGGTGTCGAACACCACCCGGTCGTTCGGGGAGTCGAACACGCGGTGGATGGCGAGGGTGAGCTCGACGACGCCGAGGTTGGGGCCGAGGTGGCCACCGGTCCGAGACACCCGGTCGACGAGAAACTCGCGGATCTCGGCCGCCAGGTCGCTCAGCTGTGCGGAGTCGAGGCTCCGCAGGTCACGCGGACCGGTGATCGTCTCCAGCAAGCCCATACGGCGCCCTTCTGCTCCGGGTACGGCGACCAGTGCAGGCCGCGCGGTAGCCAACCGCCCCGAGTCTAGCCGTGCTTCGCTTGGGATTCGTCCGACCCACGCGAGGGGAACCACGCGAGCCCCGGTCGGACGAATCGGGAGGCGGCAGCCCGTCTACAACCGGGCCCGGAACCGCCTTCCCCGCAGCGCCGACTCCACCAGGCCGACCGCGTACTGGATACGGCGCAGGTGCGCCGACTCCCGTTCCCACATCGTGATCGCCCCGTCCACCGAACCCACCGGCAGCACCTCCCGCAACGACGTCCGCGCCTCGGAGATGCCGCGCTGCGCGGCCTCGATGCTTGCCTCGGTGTGGAGGGCCGCGAACCGGGCCAGCACGACCGGGTGCCGGCGCAGTCCGGCGTAGAGCCGGTAGTTGGGCGGGCACAGGTCGAACAGCCACCGCACCGCCGTGTCCTCCCAGCGTGGTGCGCCCGGGGGACGGACCTCCTCGGGCCACCCCGCCGGGCGCACCAGCCGTTCCTGCAACACGTCCACCAGCCTAGCACGGATTCGAACATACGTACGAACCGCTTATTCCGACTCCGGCCCGCGCTCGGAGCCTATTCAACGGGTGCGGCGGAGACGAAGCGGTGCACCCGGCCGAACCCGACCCGCTCATAGACCGCGATGGCCCGCACGTTGTCGGAGTAGACCCCGAGCAGCACCTCCGGCGAGACCTCCTCCAGGCCGTGCCGCAGCAGCGCGGCCGTCACCGCGGTGGCGAGACCGCGCCCGGCGGCGGAGGGCACGGTGGCCACGCCGCGGATGTTCGCTCCCCCGTTGACGGTCTGCGACAGGGCGCCGACGCAGGCGAGACGGTCGCCGTCATACCCGCCGTACCAGCACAGGATCCCGGGGCTGCCCGGCCGAGCCCAGGAGCCGGGGTAACCGGCGTCGAGTACGGCGTTGATCGCGTCCGGGTCGCGCACGCGCGTCACCCGTGGGTCGTCGGCCCCGGGCGAGCGGTCACACGCCATCATGTCCCAGCGTCCGCGGACCCGTAGGTGCCACTGTTCGGGAACCGCCTCGTAGGCGTCGGCCTCCACAGTCAGCGATCCTGGTGGTCCGGGGGCGTCGGCGGCGACGTCGGCGAGGACCGCGGGAAGCTCCGCCGGGGTGCCGATCCCGAGGGTCCAGCGGCGACGCTCCGGATGCCGTGGGTCGTGTTCCAGCATGACGGCGGCCGCGCCGTCTCGTTCCCAGACACCGACCACTCCCTCGTCCGGGACCCGCCAGCGCAGCATCGGGTCGGCGGTCCGTTCACGCAGGGACGCCAGCCGATCAACAGCGGAGTCACTCACTCTTCGAGCCTAGGACGTGCGGCATGATGTCCCGCATGACGTGTGCGTTCTGCGAGATCGTGGCCGGCGACCGGCACGCGGACATGGTGCTCGACGAGCCGGACGTGCTGGCGTTCCTCGATGCCCGGCCGGTGTTCAAGGGCCACACCCTCGTCGTACCGCGCGAGCACGTGCCGACCCTGCCCGACCTCGCCGACGCCCTCGCCGTACCGTTCCTGTCCTCGGTCAAGCAGGTGGCGACCGCGGTGTGTGCCGGCCTGGGGGCACAGGGCTCGTTCGTGGCGGTGAACAACGTGGTGAGCCAGTCGGTGCCGCATCTGCACGCCCACGTCGTGCCGCGGACCAAGGGCGACGGGCTGCGTGGGTTCTTCTGGCCCCGCACCAGATACGCCGACGCGGAGGAGTCGGCCGAGTACGCCGACCGTCTCCGCCGGGCCCTGTAGCCCCGACTCCAGCGCAACGTCCTGCAGGGCGCGCCTCTTCACGCGCGGCGTGCAGGACGCTATTGCTGCAGCGCCTCCCGCTCGTGCGCTTCGGGGATGATCGGCTGGAACAGTTCGATCACGTTGCCCGACGGATCCAGAGCCAGGATCTGCTTACCTCCAACCCCCGTGAGGATCTCGTTGCGGAACGTGACGCCGGCCTCGCGCAGCGTCGCGACGGTGGCCTCGAGGTCCTCGACCTCCAACGCGAACCGGTTCCAACCGCCCGGATGCTGTGCCGTGCCGTCGGGCATCGGACGCGATCCGCCGCCCGGATGGTCTGCGGGAACCGGGCACACCAGCGTCAGCCGCAGGTCGTCCCGGGCCAGCATCGCGAACTCCTTCGCCGGATGCATCACCACCCGGAACCCGAGTTTGGTGCTGTAGAAGTCCACGGCGGCGCTGACGTCGTCGACGATGTAGCGAATCGTGGCCATGGTCACTCACTTCCTCCGCGTCACGCTACATCCTCAACTGCTCACCTGCGGCAGCACTGTGTCCGCGACCAGCGTCAGATGGTCCAGATCGGTGAGGTCCAAGGTCTGCAGGTAGACCCGTTGCGTGCCCGCCTCGGCGTACCGGCCGAGCGTGTCGACGACCTCGGCCGGGGTTCCTGCGGCGCCGGTGTGGCGTAGCTCCTCCGGTTCCCGGCCGATGGCCGCGGCCCGCCGGGCGAGCTCACCCTCACTCGCACCGCAGCACAGCACCAGCGCGTTGGAGCGGGTCAGCTCGTGGGGGTCCCGGTTGATCGCCCGGCACGCCGCCGCCACCCGCTCGAACTGTGCCCGGGTGGTCTCGACGTCGGCGAACGGGAGGTTGATCTCGTCGGCGAACGCGGCCGCGAGGCGCGGGGTGCGGCGCTTTCCGGTCCCGCCGACGATCACCGGTGGATGCGGGCGTTGGGCCGGCTTCGGCATGGCCGGCGAGTCGGTGAGGTGGAAGTGCTCGCCGTGGTGGTCGAACCGCTCCCCTACCGCCGTGTCCCACAGGCCGGTCACGATCTCCAGGGTCTCCTCCAGCCGGTCGAACCGCTCGGCCACGTCGGGGAACGGGATCCCGTACGCCGTGTGCTCGGCCTCGAACCAACCGGCGCCGATGCCGAGCTCGACACGGCCGCCGCTCATCTGGTCGACCTGGGCGACGCTGATCGCCAGCGGACCGGGGAGGCGGAACGTCGCGGAGCTGACCAGTGTCCCCAACCGCAGCCGGCTGGTCTCCCGGGCGAGGGCGCCGAGTGTGACCCAGGCATCGGTCGGGCCTGGACTTCCCTCGACCCCCATCGGCAGGTAGTGGTCGGAGCGGAAGAAGCCGTCGAAGCCCAGCGACTCGGCGGCGAGGGCGACACGCAACAGGTCGTCGTACGACGCGCCTTGCTGCGGCTCGGTGAAGATGCGCAGGTCCATGACACCACTCTCGCAGGACAGGCCGTCCTAGCGGCGTCCTAGCGGAGGTTGCGGAGCACGTACTGCATGATCCCGCCGTGGCGGTAGTAGCCGAGCTCTCCCGGGGTGTCGATGCGTACCACCGCGTCGAACTCCACCTCGCCGGCCTTGACGTGGACCGTTGCGGGGATCGTCCCACCGTTCATCGCGGTGACCCCGGTGATGTCGAACGTCTCCTCACCGGTCAGGCCGAGGGAGTCGGCGTTCTCGCCGTCCGGGAACTGCAGCGGGAGCACGCCCATGCCGATCAGGTTGGACCGGTGGATCCGCTCATAGGACTCCGCGATCACCGCTTGGACACCGAGCAGCAGCGTCCCCTTGGCGGCCCAGTCGCGCGAGGACC
>CAYLOC010000177.1:0-6428 GCA_964385195.1 uncultured Nocardioidaceae bacterium | reverse complement strand
CGCAGCCGGCAGTGACCGCGACCCCCGACTCGGGGGAGCGGCTCACCGACCCGATGCCCTGGGACGAGACCACCCGCCCCACGTTCGACGGAGCCGCTGTCGCCGTACCCGGCACCGGCGACCAGCAGGCGGCCGCCCAGCACCTGGTCGACATCCACAACGGCCTGCGCGCCGAGCTTGAGCAGGTTCGCGACATCGTGGACCAGGTGCGGCAGGGCCACCTGAGCGTCGGTGCCGCCCGCTCGGCGATCAACACCATGACGATGCGGCAGAACAACTGGACGCTCGGTGCCTACTGCGAGTCCTACTGCCGGATCGTCACCGGTCATCACACGCTGGAGGACCGCAGCATCTTCCCGCACCTGCGTCGTGCTGAGCCGGGCCTGGCGCCCGTGCTCACCCGGCTGGAGGACGAGCACAAGGTCATCGCCGAGGTGCTGGACCGACTCGATGATGCCCTGGTGCTGCTGGTCCGCGGTGACAACACCGGCCAGGCCGGTCGCCAGGCTCTCGACGACCTCGGCCACCAGGTGGATATCCTCACTGACACCATGACTTCCCATCTGGCATATGAGGAACGGGAGCTGATCCGTCCGCTGTCCCGGCACGGCTTCCAGTGACCGTGGACCCGGCGGACTTCTACACCGGTCTGGTCTCTGAGGTGTACTCCAGCCTGCGCTCGGAGACGTTCGAGCCCGGGCCGTACGCCGAGTTCATCGCCGCCCATGGTGAGCCGGCCCTGGAGATCGGGTGCGGTGACGGCGACCCGATACTGGCGTTGCGGCAGCAGGGGCTGGAGGTGGAGGGGGTCGACTCCTCCCACGACATGCTGGACCGGTGCCGGCAGGCGGCGGCCCGCCTCGGCGTCACGGTCGTGCTCTACCACCAGCGGATGGAGGACCTGGCGCTGCCGCGGCAGTACCGCTCGATCTACCTGGCCGGCCCGACGTTCACACTGCTTGCCACTGACGTCGATGCCCAGCGGGCTCTTGCCGCGATCCGGGCGCACCTCACGCCCGATGGCGTGGCCCTCGTGCCGCTGTGGATCCCGCCTCCCACCTCACCGGAGGAACTCGGCCGGCCGCGGACCAGCCGCACCGCCGACGCCGAGATGCGCTTCACCGCACTGAGTGAGGAGTACGACGAGAACGCCCGCATCCGGCGTACCCGCACCCGTTACGAGGTGGAGCGGGGCGGAGAGTGTGAGGTGCTGGAGCGGGACTGGGTCATCCACTGGTTCGGCCCGGATCTGTTCGAGGAGATGGCGGCTGCGGCGGGGTTGCGAGTGGTGGGGTTCGACCAAGCAGCGCCGGACGAGTTCAGCTACCAGCTCCAGCGCCGCATCGGGTGACGTGTCACGCTGACGAACCCTCCGGGTGAGACCACTACGGAACCGGTACGGCGAGCGAGCGCGCCAGCGGCTGCCCCGAGCGCGAAACCGCGCGCACAGCGACGTACTGGGCGTGGGTGGAGACCGCGATAGGGGTCTCGAAACCGGTCCAGGGTGTGGATCGGACCGGGTGCAAATGCTGCTTGTCCGCGCCGGCCAGCACCTGCCAGCTGTCAACGCGCGTCGCCCCGTTCCAGCTCGCGTAGACCGTCACCGAAGCGTCGTCCTGGGCCTCGACATCGAGAGCGGGCCGGGACCGTGGATGCCCTTCCCACGGCTCAAGGAACGCGCGGTAGTTGTTGGTGTGTTCTGGGAAGTAGCCGTCGAACAGCAGATGTCCGTCGGGTCCGAAGCGGGAGATGTGCGGGTCGCTGCCCCACGCGACGAAGTAGCCGCCGTTCGGCAGGAGCTGGGCGTTTCCCTGGCTCCGGGTCAACACGCCGCCGGGGTGCTCGCGTTGCTCGACGACGGTGGCTCGCATCGTGTTGAGGTGCAGCCGAAGGCGCAGTACTCGGCTTTGGTCGCGTACTTGTGGTGGGTCGCTGTTGTCGAACATCGTGATGGTGCCGTCGCGATGTCGTCGTACGTCGTGCTGGGAGCCGAAGCGGGCATCCGGCGGCAACGTGAAGTCGCTGTTCTTGCCGCCGAGCCGCCAGATGATGTCGCCGGTGTCCCGGTCGACCTTGTAGATGGTGTCGGTGTGGCGCGCGGAGATCAGCAGGTTGCCGTCGAGGTCGATGTCGACGGAGTTGAGATGGGCGAAGTCATAGGGCTCGTCGGGAGCGGACGCGATGAGGTCGTCGGGGTCATCGGAAATCACCTGATGGGATGCGGTGAGCGGAATGTGGTCGCTGGCACGCCACTGGAACAGCACCTTCCCGGTCGCGATGTCGACCTCGTCGACCATGGAGTCCAGCAGTGTCCCGTGTTTGGGTCCGCCGACGGGGGACAGGTCGTAGGGAATCTTCTGGTACACCGTCACCAAGGCTGTTCCGCGTGGGGTGATCTGGAACTCGTGCATGTCGCCGGGTAGCCCGCCTGGGCGGAACCGCGCAATCGGGTGGTAAGAGCTGTTCGCCACGACATACTCGCCCTTGCCGTAACCCCCCTCCGCCAAGACGCCTTGCCACCAGGTGAGCACGCGCTGGCCGTGGTAGCGCTGCACCTGCAGGTTCATGGCCATGTGGTCCTCCGGCAGCGGGTGGAACCAGACCAGGCGTCCACGGCGGTCAAGGATCATCAGGCCCGCTTGGCCATCGCCGCGCCACGGCGCGAGGAAGACGTAGCGACCAGCGGGGCCTGCCAGCGACGGCCCGACGGTCAGCGTCGGCGGATGCAGATCAGGCTGGGAGTGGAAGCTTCGCACGCTGGTCTCGGCCTGCGCATGGTAGGCGCGAGGGGCCGCGACCGGGGCATCACCGGAAATGCCGAGTCCGACGATCGTGGCGAGAACCGGCACCAACGCGAGTCTCACGGCCACGACCAGCCGGGATCCGGTGAGCCCACGTGTCCACCCGGTGACCTGCATAACGGGAGCCTAGACCCGCTGCCGGTTTCCGTCCTGCCTGCTGCGGATCGCTGAGCCGCCGGTGCGTGACAGGCTGGGCGTACGTATCGAAGCCTCCGACTTACCTGCAAACGTGTTAAGTTTTGATGAGGGTCTTAACACGTTACCCGAATGAGTTGAAGGAGTTGACAGGTGTCCTGGAGCTCGGACAAACCCTTCAACAACCTACCGGCGCTGCCGCCGGACATCGACCTGGAGCCCAAGGCCGTGCTCAAGGCGACCATCGAAGCCCGCACGGCACTGGCGACGCTCGCCCAGGCGGGCCGACTCCTGCCGAATCCCAACATCTTGGTCCGTGCCGTCCCCCTGCTCGAGGCGCAGGCAAGCTCGGAGATCGAGAACATCATGACCACGGCTGACGAGCTGTTCAAACATGTCGAGTCTGGTGGCGGCGACCACGCCACCAAGGAAGCCCTTCGCTATCGGACCGCGCTCTTCGCTGGTGTGGACTCGATCAAGAGCCGGCCGCTCACCGCTGGGACGGCGGCACGGATCTGCTCGGAGCTGCACGGTCGGGAAATAGACGTCCGTGCGGTGCCGGGCACGCGGATCGCGAATCCGACGACACGAGAGATCGTGTACGCGCCGCCGGAGGGGGCCGATCTCATCCGAGAGAAGCTCACCGCCTGGGAGCGGTTTATCCACGCCGAGGACGACCTTGACCCGTTGGTGCGCATGGCTGTCGCGCATTACCAGTTCGAGGCGATCCACCCGTTCCATGATGGCAACGGGCGCACCGGCCGTGTCATCAACATCTTGATGCTCATCGAGGCGGGGCTGCTCGATGAGCCGACCCTGTACCTCTCCCGCGCGATCATCGCTCGGAAGAACGACTACTACCGGCTGCTGAGGGCCGTGACGGACGAAGGCGCGTGGGTCGACTGGATCCTCTACATGCTCGACGTCGTCCACGAGTCCGCGTCATCCACCACCCGAAAGATCCACTCGATCCGCGCCTGCCAGGACGACATCGCCGAGCGAGCCCGAGGAGCGACTCCAGGTGCGCGCGATGCGCGGTTCCTCGATGTGCTCTTCGAGCAGCCGTACTGTCGCATCGGCACGGTTGCGAAGCGATGTGAGGTCTCGAGGCAGACCGCCTCGTCCTGGCTGCATGCCCTGGTTGCGGCCGGCCTCGTCAGCGATGTGAAGGTCGGACGGGACCTCCTCTTTGTCAATCACGAGTTCCTTGATGTGCTGACACGTCCCGAGTGAGTCGCACCGGACGGCTCGATGACCCACGTCGACTTGCGTTCTTGCGGACCCGGAGGGGTCTCCCCTGCGCCGGCTTTGCCCCCCTCAACCTAGGCTGGGAGCGCCGGTTCGAACAGGAGCACTGAGAGTCCGCTTCGTGTATCACTCTCGTGTACCACTGGAGCCGAAGGGATACACGTGCCACTCGTCAGGAGCCACAGGAATGGCCAACCGCCTCGCCGATGCGACGTCGCCGTATCTGCTGCAGCACGCCGACAACCCGGTTGACTGGCAGCAGTGGGGGAGCGACGCGTTCGAGGTGGCACGACGCCGCGACGTGCCGGTGTTCCTCTCCGTCGGGTACGCCGCGTGCCACTGGTGCCACGTGATGGCGCACGAGTCGTTCGAGGACGCCGAGACTGCGGCCTACCTCAACCAGCACTTCGTCAGCGTCAAGGTGGACCGGGAGGAGCGGCCCGACGTCGACGCGGTCTACATGACCGCGACCCAGGCGATGACCGGTCAGGGCGGCTGGCCCATGTCGGTGTTCCTGACTCCCGAGGGGCACCCGTTCTATGCCGGCACCTACTTCCCGAGCCGGCCCGCGCACGGTATGCCGTCATTCCGCCAGCTGCTCGAAGCGATCACCGACGCGTGGACCCAGCGACGTGACCAGGTGGACAGCAGCGCCGAACAGATCGTGCAGCGACTCCGCGAGGTCACGGAGAAACCTGAGCGGAAGAACGCGCCGGCCCCGGACACCGAGGACGCGGTGGCTGCCCTCGCCAACGACTTCGACACCACGCACGGCGGGTTCGGCAGCGCCCCGAAGTTCCCGCCCTCGATGGTGCTGGAGGGCCTGCTCCGGGCCGCCGAGGAGGAGCCGGACCGGTACGACGGGGCCTGGGCCATGGCGCGGCAGACGCTGGAGGCGATGGCCCGCGGCGGCATCTACGACCAGCTGTCCGGCGGCTTCGCCCGCTACAGTGTCGACGCCGGGTGGGTGGTACCGCACTTCGAGAAGATGCTCTACGACAACGCGCTCCTGCTGGGCGTCTACGCCCGTGCCGCGGCCCTCGCCGTACGTCGAGGTGAGGACGCCGCGCTGTTCGAGCGGGTCGTCACCGAGACGGTGGAGTGGCTACAGGCGGAGATGCACACGCAGTCCGGTGCGTTCGCCTCGTCGCTGGACGCCGACAGCCCGGACTTCGACGGACACCCACACGAGGGCGCCTACTACGTCTGGACCCCCGAACAGCTCACCGAGGTGCTCGGAGCAGAGGCGGGGAAGGCGGCCGCGGAGATGTTCGGCGTCACCGAGCACGGCACGTTCGAGCGCGGGGCCTCCACGCTCCGTCTCCCCGACGGGGAGGCCGATCCGGACATCCGGACCCGGTTGGCCACGGCCAGGTCATCGCGGGCGCGCCCGGCCCGGGACGACAAGGTGATTGCCGCATGGAACGGCTGGCTCATCGACGCGCTGGTCACGGCCGGAATGACACTCGATCGCCCGGACTGGGTAAGCCTGGCAACCACGGCGGCCACCGCAGTGCGGGATGTGCACTGGCGCGAGGGCCAGCTCCTGCGCTCGTCCCGCGACGGGATCGCCGCCCGGGCCCCCGGCACCGCTGAGGACTACGCCGGGATGGCGCTGGGGGCGGTACGCCTCGCGACGGCGACCGGCGACACAGACTGGCTGGCCTGGTCGCGGGAACTGCTCGGCGTACTGCGGGAGGACTTCGCCGCCGACGACGGCGGGCTCGCCGACACCTCCCGCCGCGCCGAGGCGTTGATGCTGCGCCCGCGGGAGCGCAGCGACAACGCCACTCCGTCCGGGTCGGCGACGGCCGTCCTCGCCGGTCGCCTGCTCTCTGCTGTGACCGGTGACTCCGAGGGGGACGCCTGGGCCGACCGGATCGCGCGATCCCTGTGGCCGGTGCTGGCGACCGCGCCGCGATTCGCCGGCTGGGCGCTCGCCGATGCCGTCACCCAGCAGCGAGTACGGCGAGGCACCGGCGCGCCGGTCGAGGTGGCGATCGTACTCCCGGTGGACGCCGGACGGAGCGGGGAGGAGGATCTCGTCGGGGTCGCCTGGCGGGAAGCGCCCAGCGGGTCCGTCGTCGTCGCCGGAGCCGCGGACGCGGCCGGGTGGCCGTTGCTGGCGGGGCGGATGGTCCAGGACGGCGTGCCGACGGCGTACGTCTGCCGGCGATTCACCTGCCGTCGGCCCGTCACGACGGTGGAGGATCTCCGCGCCGAGCTGGGCTCCCAGCGGCCCAC